>JAADIF010000021.1 GCA_013151465.1 Microcaldota archaeon
TCTTCTCTGCGAGCACTAAAGCATCCCACGATATGACAACTGACTTTGACAGGATGCACATCGGATGGAATGACCTTTTCGATGAGAAAATTGTTCGCGAAGATAGAAAAGATGCAGATCTTTATATTGAGACGCCAGACAAGGAGCTTGACGAGGCGTTCTCGTGGGCGAGATGGTCACTCAATTCCCTCTTTCATGAATCAGAATATGTCTCAGGAATATTCGCCGGTTATCCATGGTTTCTCGAATTCTGGGCAAGGGACTCGTTTATCGCATCATTAGGATTTACAAGCATAGATGAGTTCGAAAAATCAAGAACTATACTCAGCACATACAGAAAGAAAGGTCTTCCTTCAAAGATAGAAACAGACGGAAAGATGGAATTTGGATTTGCTGATACCCACCCGCTTTTCATCCTTGCATCGATGCATTATTTCGAAAGATCCGGAAATATCCTGTTCGGAAGGGCGCTAAAGCATGCAGTCAAACGCATCATGAATGATATCGAATTTGATAATGGTCTCGTCAAGCACGATCCGCATTTTACTTGGATGGACACCCTCGAACGTCATTATGCAATCGAGATTCAAGCGATGTGGTCAAGAATTTTCAAAAATTACAGACCTAAACTTCACGAAAAACTTGAAAATGAAATAAATACGAAATATTGGAACGTTGAGAAGGGCTATTTTTCAGATTCTCTCCTAATAGAGGACGGTATGAAAAGAAATGAAATCGAAACATCAAACCCACTTTTCTATATGGTATTTGGCGAGCCGGATAAAATGAAGGCTCTTATGGTAATGGAAAGAATACGCACCCAATTCGAAAGCGAATGGGGCGTGTGCACCTGGTCAAAAGGAAGCAAGGGCTATTCATCCAATGGCTATCACAACGGGTCAGTGTGGGGATATGTCACAGGGATTGCTGCCTGGGCGGCGCTGCGCCATGGCGATGCCAAGAAGGGCTTGCAATATCTGAAAGCGTTATCATCTGATATAAGAAAGAATACGCTTGGAGGAATGTCTGAAGTAGTCGATGCAGAGACAGGAGAGCTTCTCGGATGCGGTATGCAGGCATGGTCAATGTCACTTTTCCTTTATGATATAGTAGAGCTTCTTTTTGGAATAAAGTTTCACTCCGAAACAAATTGCCTTTTCTTTGCGCCGCAGATTCCTCCTCAATGGAATAGGATGAAGATCGTAGGAAAAAAGATATGCGATATACCTTTCGATTTCAGCATCAATTCTGACATGAAAAGGATGCGCATAAAGATAAGCACGACAAAGGATATCAAAAAGAAATTTACCTGCAGATTCACAGCTCCTTCAAATGTCAGAACAATTGAAATCGATGGAAAGAAGATCGCCGGAAATGTCATAGAGTTTTCCGTGGAGAGAAAGAATGAACTGATCTGCCATCTGAATTGATATTCTAATCTATAAGACCATATCTTGCCGTTCTTTTGCTATCGTCTATGAATATCTTCCCTTCCCTTCCAAGCCAGCCAATAGCTATCAGGACATCATCAACCTTCAATTTGCTCCTGCTTGCTATTTCCTTTACAGTCAGAAGATTTCTTTTCTTCAATGTCTGCCAGACGGTTCCCGCATTGCCACCAAAAATTTCAACCACATCGACCATAAGCTTCAACTCCTAAAACAGCTTATTTTCATTGTAAATCGCCGATTTATATATGTAGAGGTTCCTACTTAAATCAAATTAATTTAATCCTCTTAAAATTTGCTATTATATAATATCACATGAAAGGGAAAAATACGCAGGCTGCCAACAGCAATCTCATAAAGCAGCATCCGTCACCAACCGGAAGGCGAAAGGAAAGTATGCTTGCTAATATGTCTCGAAATAAGCGAGAGCCGTCACGGATTACAAAGCGAAAAGAAAGTATGCTCGCTAACGTGCCTCGAAACAAGCGAGAACCGCCACAGATTGTAAGGCGAAACAACCAGCGGCTGGATTTTTTTGTGACCGGTTTTATTGGAATGCTTATAGGCGCGTTGCTTGTCATATCCCTAATATCATTTTTTGAGCTTTCTAATACGTCGTTTGGACTTTCAGCAACGCGAACCGTCTATGTAAATGCTACAAACTCTTTTGAAGGCATCGCATTTTCTGTAATAGATCAAAACCGCGATTCTGTTGTTCATATAATTGCCAAGAAGTCATTTTCAACATTATTCGGTACCGCGTCAACTGAATCTACTGGCTCAGGTTTTATCATGACGGAAAACGGTTACATAGTTACAAACAATCATGTAATAAATGATGCAGACGGTATAATAGTTGTGCTTCCGGACGGAAAGGAATACAAAGCAAAGCTTGTCGGAGCAGACACATTCAATGATATCGCAGTTCTCAAGATAAGCACAAATCAGTTAAAACCGGTCGTTCTCGGCGATTCTGACACCGTAAGACAGGGGGAGCTTGTCTTTGCGATGGGCTCGCCGTATCATCTTCAAAATACAGTCACATTCGGCATCGTTTCAGGAACGGGAAGAACCATAAAACTTGAAAACGGCTTTGAGATTGATAATATCATCCAAACCGATGCGGCAATAAATCCCGGAAATTCAGGCGGTCCTCTCATCAATTCACGTGGTGAGGTCATCGGAGTAAACAGTGCAATCATTTCGCAGTCGGGAGGGAGCAACGGTGTCGGTTTTGCAATACCGATAAACACCGTAAAGAGTATTGCCCGCGAGATAATCGATACGGGCAAAGTGAAAAGGCCGTGGTTTGGCATACTCGGAACGACGATAGATAAAAGGATTGCAGATATATGGCATCTTAGCACCGATGCAGGCGTTCTTATACTAGAATTCGACAAGCACGGAAACGCCAAGCATTCTGATCTTAGGAAAACCATGTCCACACCGGAAAAGGACGATTTTGTCTTGGGGGACATAATAACAGCAGTTGACGGCAAAAGGATACGTTCGATGGACGATTTCATAAACACGCTCATGAAATACCGTCCCGGCGACAAGATAACCGTGGAGTATTACAGGGGCGGAAAAGCATATAACACAACCGTGGTTCTGACTGAAAAGCCGGAAGATGAGTATGAATATTAATCTATACAAGATACAGGGCCGCAACGCCTGCAGATATAATGAAAAGGCCTGCTATTTTTAAATGAAGGCGCTCTCTTTCTTTCAAGAATATGATACCGCCAATCACAGTGAATATGAGAGATGATTGTGCAACCGGGACAGCTCTTGAGACCTCGCCAAACTTGAATGAAAGAAACAAAAAGAAGTCATAAAGCCCCAGGAATATTCCGGGCAATAATACGCTATAACCCAATATTCTCATTTCCCTGACAACGCGTACGCTTTGCCGTTTTAATGCCATAATAAGCATGCCGCCAAGACCGACGCCTATCATATTGAGGGATGCGTAAATGACCGGCGAAAAGTCAGAAACGACTGCCTTTGCCGTCAGGAACCCCAGAGCAAACAGACCCGACGAAATGAATGTGAAAAACGCACCCTTGAAAAGAATATCCCTTGACCGCGTCTTATTTTTCTGGAAAAGTGTGACGAAAGCACCAAATATGATGAGAAAGATGCCGACAATCTTGAATGGCGCCAGCGATTCGGAAAAGAGGATAAAGCCGCCAGCCAGAACAAATATATGCCTTACCTGTGTTAATATCTGCCACGTGGAAACGGCTATCCCTTCCAAGGCCTTGAATGTATAGTAGTCCCCAAGACCATAAAATACAACAGACAAAATGAAGAGAAGCCATGTTATATTATGTTGGGGAAATGTTACCTCAAAGACAAATATGGCCGGTATCAGAGCGATGCCTGCAATGAAATCATTAAGAATGGTAAATATGGTGGTATCGACCTTTTCCTTTAATACGCGCCTTGAAAGCATTTTTTGTATCGATATTGAGGCGGCAGCACAAAGGGCAAATAAAAACCATTCCATGATTTTTCTATGGGATGTCGAGTTTAAATGTAACTGAACGGGTGCAGGCCATAAACTACATCAGAACGCTTCCCAAGAAAGCAAGCGTAATGCCTACAAGCTTTCTTTTGGCATGACTTCTTTCTTTGAGGAAAATAAATCCCCCAAGCGCGACAAATATTACATGAAGCGAGCGAATCGGGGCTATTACAGAGAGATTTTCGGGTAAGAGCGCAAAAAGGAAAAGCAGATCCGATGCGATTATGACAAAGGCAATGAATGCGAGCTCTTTTCTGTATTTTTTAAGCGCGCTGTAAATCCTTGATTTTTTCTTCTTCCCCCCACAGAAAAGAAGCGGAATCGTCGGAAAGATGCTGGTCAAGACAGTAAGCGTGAAAGGGTCATAATATGCAAGCGCCGTCTTTGTCAGAAGGGCTATCACTGCGCCAAGAAACGATGTAAGCAAAGTCAGCTTTTCCCCTTCAATGCGAAAGCCGATTCTTCCGCTTTTCATTGACACGATAACAGAGCCGGCTATTATCAGGGAAATGCCGGCAATCTGCGCTATGCCCAGCGCTTCCTTGAGGAATATAACGGAAAAGGAGACCGCCCAGATGGTTTTTGTCTGCTGAATGACTGCCCTGCTTCCAGCTTCTATGGTCTTGTGCGCCTTGTATGAATAGAATATTGCACTGGCCCACAGAATCGAGAGAGCAAAAAGAATCAACAGAGCAACAGGATTTAATGAAAAATCGATGTTCCCGAAAACAAGACCCGCAGGAACAAGGGCAAGCATTATCGAAATCTGGACTGCAAGAGAAAACGCCCAGTGATCGTGAAATTCTCTCATGATGCGCCGTGTTATGAGCGTGTTTGACGCCGCAAACACCGCTGACGCAACTGCAAGAATATATGCAAACATTCAACCGCCGCCATCCAAAAAATTCTTAATGGATTCGGATCTGCCCCCTCTTCCCGTGCCATTGTAACAATCAATTTCAGCTTCCAGCAAAAGGCATGGAACAGAAATGGCATCGAGTTTGAGATGTTCTATTTTACTCTTTACCAGTTTCTCTGTGTATATATCATCCTCACCGCCACCGAAGAACTGGACTTCGACACCGTTTATTCTTGCTTTCACTTCATATGCCGGGTTTCCTGAAAGCGCGTTCAGTTCTTTAACTTCGCTTGAATCGTATTCAGAAAAGAGTTTGCTTATGGTTTTGAGGTCTTTCTTATGGACAACTATGTCAAGATCATGCGGTGAAACGTCCATTCCGTGCAGGTTAAGGTTCGCGCTTCCTGCAACTGTCCATCTGATATTATTGCCAAACATCTTGTCTATTATCTTCAGCGCGTTCCGGAATTTTTCATTGAGCATAAGATAAAAAGAATTCTGAAGTTAAAATTATTTGCGGTTTTTATCCGCCGAACAATTTTCCGAAAAATGATTTCCTAAGACCGAGAATCTTTTCGATATCCTTTCTTAGTGTATCTTCTGACGGAACGCCCACTATGCGCTTCTTTTCATTTCCATCGGAATCGACGATGACTATCGTCGGAGTCCCGCGGATGCCGTATCTCTCCGCAAGCTCTTTCCCTTCGGGGGATTTTGTCCTCATCTTGCGAAGCACTATACCGTAATCCTCATATTCGGGAATGATCTTTCTTGCGACATGTTCTGCCTTTGGGCAGTGTGGGCAGTTCGACGAAACAAACAGCAAGACCTTGAGATCAGCCATCATATCTCTCCTTTTCTTCAAATTGTGCATACAGATTTATGCGAATTTTGATTACAGCGATTATTCTGTTGCAATATTCTTCTGAAGCCATGCGCGTATCATCGGCTCTGGAAGCGCGCCGACGAATTCATCAGCTATCTTCCCATCTTTGAACATCTTTACGGACGGGATGCTCATCACGGCATATGTACGCGCTGTTACCGGATTTTCATCAACGTTAAGCTTTGCGAGGATGAACTTTCCGTTATATTCCTCAACAAGGCGCTCAAGCACCGGGCCTATCATCCTGCAGGGGCCGCACCACGGCGCCCAGTAATCGACAACGACGGCAGCATCAGAAGACCTTTCTATCACTTCCTTCTGGAAGTTTGCATCATTTACTTCTATTTTTGTCTTCGGGCTTTCACCCATCCTCTTCATAAGCTCTTCCATCTTCTTTTTCTTTATCTCTTCAAGCTCATCCATATGCACCACTTAACAAAAGTATGATGGATTCGTTTTATTAATAGTTTTGAGTTGTGAAAGGTTGTGAAATAAAAAATCACATCGCACTCTTATATAGATTAAATAACTCGTTTCTGGAAATCATAAATACGTTAAGAGGTCCATTTTTCATCCACCCTTTCATATGTCTTGTATAATTTTTGCAACCGGCATAGTTTCCACCGTCTCCGATATATTTAACATACTTCATTTCAAAGACAGGTTTCAATTTGACAAGTCTATATAACTCTGAAAATTTTTCAAATCCATCTTTAAGACTCATGCCGATTTCTCTTAATCTAATCTCCCCTCTATTTTTTGCAATAGGCTTTACATCACCATAACATCTAAAACGATTCTTTCCTATGCTATCAATATAAAAATAATCATCCCCAAGTTTTGGCTCTAATTTCGGTTTTTGATTGCCGCTTATTTCAATTATCGAGGGCTCTCTTTTATTATGATTATTTCCATAACTTACTATTAACTTGCCTTTATTTTTCTCATTTATATCCTTCATAAATTTGATTGTATCGGGTAGCAAGACATCTGCCAAGAAATCACGTAGCTTTTCATATGTATATTCTATGTCCAACAAAAGATTGCTGTCTACTCTCTTCATATACTCGAAAACTTTGTTTGCATATTCAAAATCTTCAGAAGAAATGGAAAAAATATAACTTGCGCTCTCCTCAGCCTTTTCTATATTTACTGCGCTATTCAAAATATTTTGTAAGCGATTTTCAGCTTTCAAGATTTCAGTAACTGAAACAAGCTGACCATATGTAAAGATAATATCGTTTCGAAAGGAATCTTTACTATTTGGAATAAGATAAACGCTTTCTGAACCCATGAATTAGATATAACCATATAGATTTATATCTAACTATCAATGAGTTGTCAATCTACGGCATCAACATCTCCGGCGTTCTCGGATACAATATTGCCTCCTGAACATTTGCAAGGCCGAGGACCTGCATGACCAGCCGTTCCGTTCCGAAGCCTATCCCTCCATGGGGCGGCATACCCCATCTAAAGGCATCCGTATAGAATTTGAAATCATCCGGATTGAGCCCTTTCTCTTTCATAACTTTCACAAGGACATCAAATCTGTGTTCCCTCTGGCCGCCGGAAGCCATTTCCATTCCCTTGTAATCAAGATCCAGACCTCTTGAAAGCTCTCCGTCGAGCATTATGTAGAACGGCTTTATTTTCGAGGGGTATTTCGTAATGAAATACCAGTCTATCCCCTTTTTATCCATAATTTCCCCGAGCTTTGCCTCCTGCGCATCCTCAAGGTCTTCGCCCCATTCTATCTCTATGCCTTCTTTTTTGAGCATCTCTATTATCTCAGTGTATGTAAGTCGCGGAAAATCGTAATCGGGCACTTTGACGTCAATTCCTATATCCTTTATGCCTTTAAGAGTGTGCTTGACCATTCCCTCGAGCATGTCCATGACGTCATTTTCGTCATCAATCCATGCCATCTCAAAATCGGTCGAAAGGTATTCGGAAAGATGCCTTCTTGTATGGAACTTCTCCGCCCGGAATACCTGTCCTATTTCAAAGATCTTATCAAGGCCGGAAGCCATCATCATCTGCTTGTAGAGCTGAGGGCTCTGGCGAAGGTATGCCTCCTTGCCGTAATAATCGAACTTGAACAGGGTGGAGCCGCCTTCGGCTCCTGCCGCCTGTATCACCGGGCTGTGTATCTCGATGAACCCCTCTTTCACGAAATATTCCCTGAAAAGCTGTATAATGCTGCTTCTTATATGGAATATCCTCTGAACCTCCGGATTTCTCAAATCAAGATACCTGTAATCGAACCTTGTCCTCTTTTCAGAGTCAATCTTCCCCGAGAAATCAAGAGGAAGAGGCGACTCTGCCTCCGAGATGACCTCTAGTTTTTCCGGTATCATCTCGATTCCGCTTTTTGCAAATTTGGACTCGATTACCTTCCCCTTAACAGCAATGCACGCCTCCCTCGGAAGCTTTGGAATCATTTCTAAAACTTCGTCAGGGACTTCCCCCTTTTTTGCAGTGACCTGCATAGTTCCGGAACGGTCCCTTAAAACAAGAAAATTCATCTTGCCAAGCTCCTTTACGCGCTCGACCCAGCCCTTAAGCGTAACTACCTCGCCTGCATTGGCATCTTCAACATATTTTCCTTTCATAAGAAAGAAATTCATTTGAAAGCTTTATTAAAGTTTTGGATATTCAGAAAATGTATTTTTCAAGAAGGAAGAGAAGTTCAGGATGAAATTTTTCACCATCCGATACCATCTCTTTCAGCTTGCCGATGGTGAAAAATTCTACTCTTTCTACAACATTTGAATCTGGATTGAAAGGCCCTTCAGAAATACTTTTGAATGTGGCAAGAAATTTTGGCGGAACGCCTAACGCTTCATATAAGTCCTTGCCAACAAGTTCGAGCTTGCTTGTCGTGCCCAGCTCCTCTTCATATTCTCTCAGCGCGGCCTCTTCGTATGTTTCTCCCGTCTGAACATGGCCGCCTACTGCTGTCGACCAGCAATTCGGGCAGAAGGAAACATTCGCACTTCTAAGCTGAAGAGCCATCTCGCCTTTCCTGTTAAAAATCAGGACATGAACTATTCGATGACGGATAAATTTTTCATAAACTTCATCTTTCGAGGCCTTTCCTATTATATTATCGTTTTCGTCAACTGCATCGAGAAATTCCATGGCAATATTAAGATCAGAGAATTAAAATAGTTACAACCGTATAGAAATCTGCAAGATGCCATTTCCTCATCAGAAGCTATTCCTCATCCAAAAGTCCCTTTTCTTTTATGGCGCACGGCGAGCCGCCGGCATGCCACGAAAGGCGGGGACGAGCCTGAATCGGGTATATTCTTTCGGAATTATCATCAAGAAGTATGGCAGCCCCTTTCATTCTTGGGAGATCGTTTATATAATCCTGTATATCGCCAAGCATGTATGTCTGCATTATCGAGCTGAGAGCCTTTATATCCTTTGCTGATGTGAGGCGATGCGACATTATAAGATCTGCCTGCGAGAGCGCGTCAGGATGTAGTTTGTTTGGCATTTGTGTTATGAAAAGAAGAGATATGCCGGGTTCTCTTCCTTCTTTTATGAGCGTAAGAAGAGGTCCTGATGCTGCCGTCTCCCCTTCCGCCGGAAGGAACTGATGCGCTTCGTCCATCATTATCCAAACCATGGGTATTGTCTTTTTCATCTGTCCTGTCATGAGCCCGTATTCTTCCTTTTTTCTTGCCATCAGACGCTCAGTGAATATCTTGGATGAGAGAAGCCCGACAACAAGACCTCTGACTGACCACGCACCAGATGTTCTGGTAAAGTGCGATATATCGAGTATGGAGATTTGTCCCGGTGCAAGAAGATCATCGACGACAAGACCTTCATCAGAGAAGATGCCCCACTCCTTTGCCGCAGAAAACCTGTTAGCAAGTGAGTCCTTTATTCTTTTCTCAATGCGCTCGTCAGCCATTATGGCATCTATTATATCATCTATGCCGTATCTGTCCTTCATTTTTTCCTTTACCTTTTTTATTATTCTTTCTATTGCTATTCCATGTTCATCGATTGGGGAAAATCCAAATGTGATTATCCAGTCAGTCGATGTCAAATCCATAGGAGAAAAACTGAATGTTGCATCGACATCGATACCAGATTCCTCATATTCGTCTTTGAATGATACAGGAACAAATAACTTGGCATCGAGTGCTTGCGGTTTCAGATTCCACCGCTTCAGAATCTCGGCATCTCTCTCATTCGGCATTTTCATTGACCAATATATTCCCATTGTATCTATCAGAAGAACTGCAAGATTCTCTTTTATGCTGTCAGGAAGACGTCCTATCTCCTCGACAAATATACCTGCGCTATAACTTTTCCCGGTTCCTCTCTTGCCGCAGACCAAAATAACGTGGGGCCTGCTTACATCAACATAAACATAATTTGTGAGATGGGCATCCTCGCCGGTACCGACTATATGACGACCTATCATGGCCGTTCCAAGGTCGCCGTATTTTTTAAGGTCGCCTGCATCCTTTCCAAGAATTATCTTCTCCATACTCCCCACATTTTAATTGTTTTTGCTTATATATTAGAATATCCAAATAAATAATCGGATGATTTAAATCGATATGGAGCGTGATATAATGGGTGTACTTGAAGAGTTGATAAAAAACAAAGAAGATCTTGTAATAACATTTCTTAAGATAATAGAGGGCAAAGAGGCCAAAGCAAAGATAAATCTGGACGGCGTCAAGTTCATGGTCGGGGAAACCGAAGTCAAGCTCGACGGTTCAGTAGAGTTTTCTGTCATACCGTTAAAGAAGAAAGAATAGTATCGATTTGATATGAACGGTGTTTGGCGATGGCATTCTGGAGCACGTTGTTATCACAGCTTTCCGATGGTAATATAGGTTTCACGATAATGCTTGATGGGAAGGACGTGGCATCCATAAACGTTACTGGAAAAAAGATAATAGTGGAGATAAAAAGCCCGATTCTGGCCATCGAGTTCGGTATCAAAGAGTTCATGAAGAATAAAGATGCAAAGGATAATAGTGAAATTGACATGAGTGCTTTTGAGAACATAAGAAAGGCAGGATATAAAGTGATTATAAAATATGGCCTGATTGAAATTGAGATATGAATTATCTTATCTTGATGATGCCATCATCTCTTTTCATTTTATGATGATAACCAATGAAATAAGAAGCCAGCACCGCTATTATTACAAGCACAAACGTCACGGCTATGTAGGTCATATTATTTTCAAAATATCCCAGCAAAAGGAGCACAAGAAAAGCTATTATCACGATGGACGCGCCCACAGCAAATTCAAGTATATCGTTGATGCGTTCATCTCTCATTTAGGCTCGCCTTGTTTAATCTCTTCGTGAGGCTTCAACAATTCCCTTACCCTTGTTATGAACCTGTCAGCTTTTTCAGAGA
>JAADIF010000088.1 GCA_013151465.1 Microcaldota archaeon
CAATCGCCCTCATCACACGTTACATTTATCTGAAGCGTTACATCTTCCCCCTTTATTATGTTTTCGCCTGGGCTTGTGGTTATGGATGATATCATTATCTTGCCGATGTTTTCGCTTGCCTCTGATCCTGATGTAACTGTTACGTGCACTGGCATACCGTCAGAAAAAACCTTTATCTCGTTTCCTTCGTAATATCCTCTGATGACAAGCGTAGCATTATCTTCTCCTGGCTTTAACGTACTTATCTGCAATGTTACGTTATCGGAGTTTTCTGATTCGCTGCTAAGATAATCATCTGACCAGCCAGATGATTCTGAAAATAAGCCATTCTCTGAAACGAGGCGATAATAAAGTTTCCCACAAAAACCGTTCTTGCACCTGATACCGAACGCTATGTCGATGCTGTTGCCCGCAGGGATTACAATCGAGGTATTCTTTGGTATTATTTCAATGTCCCCAATCTCGGTATAATTTATTTTCATGGTTGCATTTGGTATGTCCACGCATATCTTATCTTCGTCTGATGTGCTCTGAACAAGGATTTTGTAGTCGTTTTGATTTATTTTATCGGTTATGCTCCCATCAAAATGTATATATTGCCCGCCAGAACCTCCTGATATTTCCTTCCAGTTGTTTGGAGAGCTTATAAATCCATATATATACATCTCTTTCCCGGCACTAGTATAGGTGCACAAACCATTGAAATATCTCGCGGCCCTGTAATAGATTGAAAGATTCACCTCATGAATTATATTTTCTGTTATTTTCGGGGCGCCAGGCCATTCGAGAATGACGTCGCCATGATTCAATATATTCTCACCATTTGATGGATTTCCATAATACATCTCACTTTCCATGGCAACAGCGCTTGAAAGAAATACCAATAATAAAAACAAAAATATGACAATAGAGATATGCTTTATCATTCTAAAACCTCATAATCGGATGGATAACTCCCCTCTAATTAATTATATGTGATGCTGTTAAAATAGATTCTTGTTCTGATGTTAATCATCATATCAACCATGGAAACCAACAATGGTAATTTTTTAACCAGAATCTTATCATTTCTTATATGATTGTTGTGAATAGCCAGAGAATCAGGATAAGTACGGTTTTCATATTATTGGCAATCGTCCTCATTTCAGGATGCACAGATAGATCACCAAAAAAACCCGAAATTAACAAAACGATATTCTACAAAACTGAATATGCCATCGTTACTGATGTCATAGACGGGGATACGATCGCAATTGAAAATGGTGAGAGGGTGCGGCTTCTGGGAATAAATACTCCAGAAAGAGGAAGATATCTTTATGAGGATGCAAAAAACAGGCTTACACAACTCGTAAAAGACAAGAACGTGACAATGAAGACAGATTTTGATGATTCCGACAGATATGGCAGGAAACTACGATACATCTTTGTCAATGAAACCAATGTAAACGCACTTCTCGTTGAAGAAGGTCTTGCGACAGCATATATAATACCACCAAATGACCGATATGAAGCGGTGATTATGAAAGCCGAGAAACGCGCAAAAGAGATGTCCATAGGCTTGTGGAACATATCAAATCACGCAAACTGTTTTTCCATATCGGATTTCATCTACAATCCTGACGGAGACGATAGGCTCGTACCTAATAATGAGTATGTGACGCTGATAAACAATTGCAGCGTAGATATAGAAATGAACGGGTGGACATTGAAAGATGCCGGAACAAACACCTACATTTTCAAAAATTTTACAGCGATGCCGGATTCTGCTTTCACCATATATTCCGGCTCGGGAGAAGACAACGCAACAGCCCTCTTCTTCTTCAGAAAAAAGGGAAGACCCGTATGGAACAATGATGGCGACGAGCTTTATCTGCGGGATAATGGTGGTGGTCTTGTCTTGTTTTACAGATATGGAACTTCCAGTTAATTTTAAAAGCTACATCAGACAACTTATACACATATGATTTCAGAATATCTTTCAATGATAGATTCCATCTCTCCTGTAATAGTTCCTATAATTCTTGTTGTCGGTTTCATATTCATGGCATATATAATAAATTTTTTACTGAAAAAAATATCTCATCTTACATCGAAAACGGAAACGACGCTCGATGATGATATAATAAACAATATGAAAGGTCCCATCCGTGCCATACTCGCCCTTATAGGAGTCTATCTGGCCGTGTTTTATGTTGAACCTGACCTTACGATATATGAATTCTCACTGACGCAGATATTCGAAATACTTGGGGTTCTTGCAGTCGCATATACGTTCACGAAAATAAGCAACACCGTTTTCGAATGGTACTCAGGCCGCGAAGAAAAAGGAAAAACCAGAATGGACAAAGGCGCTATAACGCTCCTCAAGAAACTTGTCGCAATCTTCATATATTCGATGGCGCTTCTTTCTATCATCACAATATTCAACATCAATATAACGCCTATACTCGCGGGGCTTGGCATAGGCGGCATCGCAGTAGCTCTTGCAGCAAAGGATACGCTTGCAGGGCTTATTGCAGGGCTTTACCTTGCAATAGACAGACCCATAAAAATAGGCGATTATATCGAAGTTGACGGCACGAAAGGGTATGTCGTAGATATCGGCTGGAGGACGACGAAGATAAGGACGCTCGGAAAGAATCTTATAATAATTCCAAATGCAAACCTATCTGACAGTGTCATAAAGAACTATGATTCCCCCGTCCAGTACATATCGGTGATAGCTGCAGTAGGAGTTGCATATGGCAGTGACCTTGAAAAGGTTGAAAAGGTCACAATAGAAGCAGCGAAAAGGGTGATAGCATCAAACAAATCAGAAGCCCTCCAAAACTTCTCGCCAATCGTTAGATTCAAGGAATTTGCTGACTCCAGCATCAACCTTAAAGTTATAATAAAGGCAAAGCACTATGCCGCACAGTTCAAGCTTATGCACGAGCTGATAAAGGAAATCCACAAGACGTACAAAAAGGAAGGCATAGAAATACCATTCCCGCAGCATGATATACACATGAAAACCGGATAAGATGCAAGGCCAATAAATCATATAAGGATGATGTTCCAATAATCTTCTATGTCTTCACTGAATAATGAAAGGGCGCTCAAATCCGACAAGTCGAACTCGATGAAATATCTTGAAAGTTTTCCTGAGAACTGCCGATTTTCATTCGAACAGTCGTTAAGAAACTTCGATGAGAAGAAACTCTCGAAAAAATATGAAAGGTTTGCATTCCTGGGAATGGGCGGCTCAGGGGTGATAGGCGACATAATCAGCGATTTATTTTTTGACGCAGACATAACGGTCTTCAAGGACTACAAGCTGCCCAAATATATAGGCAAAGATCATTTCTGCATAGCCATAAGCTATTCAGGAAACACTGAGGAATGCCTTTCGCTCATCAAGCAGGCGAAGGAAAGAGGTCTTGAATATCTTACCGTGTTTTCCGATGGCAAACTTTCAAAGTTTCCTATCGCAGATGGTTCGTTCACACTAAGAGTTCCTCCTGATCTGATACCGCGATTCTCTCTTGATCATATGCTATTTAGTGTTCTTGGTTTCCTACATGCTATGGACGTTTTTGATATCAAAACATCAGCAGAAGAGGCATTCAAGGTTCTTGAAGGGATCAAAGCCCAGATAGTATTCTCCAACAATGAAAACAATCCATCGAAAGAAATAGCAAAGAACCTGAAAGGGAAAATCCCAATAATTTATGCTTTCGGTCCATATGAATCGGTTGCGAGGAGGGCAAAAACACAGTTCAACGAAAACAGCAAAGTTCCTTCGTTTTATGAAATAATGCCTGAAGCAGACCACAACGGCATAGTCGGCTGGGCATCAAAGAAACTTGGCAAAAACATGGCGGTTATCGTTATAAGGGACAATAAAGAAGAAACGCCCGAAATGACAAAACGCCTGGATTATACCATCGGTATAATAAAAAATTCCGCTTCGCGCGTCATAGAGCTGCGCCCCGTAGGCAAGACGCTTCTTGCAAGGATGGTTTCTCTTATATACATTCTAGATTATATCAGCTTCTATCTTGGCCTTCTTTATGGCGTCGATCCTGCAGATACTACAATGATAGAAAATCTGAAAAATTATTTGAGGGACAAAGAATCTCAATCCAAATAAACATTCCCCATATCCCTGCTGTATGCGAATCTGTCGTCTGTCTGCGCGTTCTTTTTCAAATCTATCATTTCGGCGAGCTTTGAGTCCATTGCATCGGCCTGTGCTATTGCAAGCGCTTCCGGAAATGCCGGAAGCTTGGGAGAACCGTATTCAATCTGACCGTGATGGCTTATTGCAATATTCAGAAGCTTCATTCTCATACCCTTCGAGATTTTTGCCTCTTTAATCTTCTTCTCGAGAAGTATAGCCCCCAGAGTTATGTGGCCTACCATCACGCCTTCATCTGTCACCTTTATGCTTGCGGAAACGTCGAGCTCCTCAAGCTTTCCGATATCGTGCACAAAACATCCTGTTATCAAAAGGTCGCGATCAAGTTCAGGGTGCACCCGGGAAAGCGTGTCGCATATCTTTATCATGTTCAGGGTGTGCTCAAGAAGGCCTCCAATCCAGCCCTGATGGCGATACATCGCGGCGGGGTGCTTTCCGAATTTATTCATAAATTCTGCATCCTGCCTGAACAACCCGACAAGTTTTTTCAGCTCATCGTTTTCAATTGAGTCAAGGTATTGTTCAAGCTCATCTTTCATTTTTTCAATGTCCTTTTCGCTTGCCCTTACAAATTCTGAAGAATCATATTCGTTTTTTTCAAGTTTCCGTATTGTGCCATTCGAGTCGACATTGATTGACATTTGTTCATTGTAAACGGTTGTCTGTCCGCTCACAAAAATCACGTCGTCCTTTGAAAGCGACTCATAAAGCTTATTGACCATCGCCTCGTTGTCCGGCCCCCAGTATTTGAGCATTATGGAGCCGGTCGCGTCCGCAACATTCAGCTGGAACGCATAGCCTCGGGCGTACTTTTGCACAGGCTTTTTGAACTTGATTATGAATTTTCCTTCAATCTTCTCGAACGGATGCATATCTCTTATGTTCATAAGAATCAGTAAACTTTTTGGATTCATTACTTAAATTTCACTCCGTTTTCTGTAAGAACCTCATATTGCCATTTCTTTAGCACATCGCGCGGTTCTGTGCCGCGTGCAATCTCCTCCATCTGGGATGTGCTCATGATAATATGAGGCTTTATTTTAAGCTTTTCGGAAACAGCATTTCTTTCTTCCCTGAGCTGTTCAAACAATGCGCTTCCTATAGGCATTCTATGGAAAGGCTTCTCCTGTCTTTCTTCGGGTTCATTTCGCATTCCCCTTTTGACGGCATCCGCAAATTTCCATGCGTATTTTTTCACAAGCCATGAGACGCCTTCAACGCCCTTCCAGCCGCCGTATTTTTCGGGAGGGTTTTTGGCAAGCTCGAGAAGTTTCTTGTTTGACATTACCCTGAACACGGGTATGTCCCTTTTCCTTGCAATTTCGTCGCGGCAGTCATAAAGCGTGTGCAGGATTGCCTTCTCCCTGCCACTTAACATTTTTGCGCCCTTGAACAGGTATGGCTTCTCTTTTTCCTCGTGCCTGATTTTTTCAAGAAGCTTGAACTCTTCTTCCGCCCATGTCATTCGTCCATTTGCTTTCAGCTCGCTTTCGAGGGCATCGCGCACGCGGATAAGGTAAAAAACATCCTTTGCAGCGTAATCAAGCATCCTTTTTGTGAGGGGGCGCCTTGTCCAGTCAACCTTCTGCATCTTGGTGTCCTTTTTTATCCCAAACATATTCTCAAGAATGCCTGACAGGCTCTCTTCCTCCTTTCCAAGAAGGTTGCAGGCAGTTTTTGTGTCGAAGATGTTTTTCGGGTGGCATGAAATCTTCATGTCAAGGACGCGCAGATCAAAGTCGGGATCGTGGAAGACCTTCTGGATATTTTCATCTTTCATCATTTCGCAAAAAGGCGAAAGATCGCTTATTTTCAGCGGATCTATAAGCCATATCGAGTTTCCGTCAGATACCTGGATGAGGGCAAGATGCGTTCCGTAGCGGTGAAGATGGTTTTCCATCTCAAGGTCTATTGCAAGAACTTTTGCATTTTTCCACTTTTCTGCGACCCTTTTCAGCGCTTCGCCATCTTCAACAAGAACGTATGAAATATTTTCTTCATCCATCATTTCATATTTTGAAACAAATATTCTTAAAGATGGGAGCCCAAGATAATAAAACATGCGCCGGTAGTCTAGCCTGGTAGGACACGGGCTTCCCAAGCCTGTAACCCGGGTTCAAATGAGGGCTCATAGAGCAGAAAAATTCTGAATGTCCCGGCCGGCGCATAAAAACATTTCTCATGCACACCCTCATAATCCAATCAATTTATATATCAAACTCCTATTACCTTATGAATTGGAAATTATTGGAACCAGGTCATTTGAATTGATTTTGGAAGGTGTCTTTATGGATGATGGAATTAAGGAAAAGGTCGAAAAAAGAATGAAAGAGGGATGGATAAAAACATGGATGATGATTGAAGTTATGGCAATCTCTCCAGAAGCTGCAAAGTCGGCTCTCGAAGGTCATGTAGAGAAAATGAAGAATGAAGAAGGGACACTGCTCTACAAAAAGCAGTATGGCGAGGTCAAGAAGGTCGAAAAGCCGCTTCCGAATGTTGCCGAAGGTTATAGCTACGTAGTCGAGTTCGAATACCTCGTAAGCGATTATGACAGGTTAATGACGATAGTGATGAATTACGGTCCATCGAGCGTCGAGATACTCGAGCCATCTGAAATCAGGATGACTCTTGACCAGGCGCAGGGAGCGCTGAACTCTGTCTCTGCCATGATGCACAAATTCGCAAGCCAGGCAGGCGGCGTCATCATATCAAGCTGATTTCCGTGCTTGTTATAGAGGGGCATTTACATGATAAAACTAAAAACATGCAACATCTGCAGAAAGAAATTCAAGGCAACACTCGAGGGAAGAATAGAAATCGTGAAAAGGAAAGACAAAGGAAAGGTCGAGCTGTGGGTATGCCCTTCGTGCGCTCCTCAGGTCAAGGAAAAGCTGAAAGAAATAGGCCTTAGGGTCTAAACCTAATTTTCATTTCTTCTTGTCATTAGTCATTATTCTCTTAGATGGAAATGACAAGACGAACCTTTTGTAATCACCCTCTTTTATATTGCTATAATTTCCCGTAAAATTATGAAATGGGTTATAACTTCCGTCAGAATTAAAAGCATTGCCATAATCCTTTTCTTGTTTCATGAATAGCTATATGCAAAAAAAAATAAATTTCTTATCGTATCCAAACACATAAAGGAAGAAGAATCACCAAAAGCGTGGATCGAAGAGATTAT
The DNA here is from genome assembly GCA_013151465.1 of Microcaldota archaeon. Lineage (GTDB taxonomy): Archaea > Aenigmatarchaeota > Aenigmatarchaeia > QMZP01 > QMZT01 > JAADIF01. Next base: position 7,368 of record JAADIF010000088.1, read on the forward strand.
TTGGATTTCTTTGCTGTTTTTTCCTTTGTCGTCTTTGCCGTTGCGCTTTCTGTCTTTTTTGGTTTTGTGGCTTGTGTCTTCTTTTCGATTCCAAGTTTCTTGAGAACGTCCGCACTAAAAGCCCTCTCGACTTCTGCATCTCCCGCCTTTTCGGCGACGTCAAGCTTGATTGCAGTTGGCTCAAGATGCGCAATATTTGCTTTTCTCCTTCTGACGCCGGTCAGCGCCTTTGGACCGGTGACCGTGACAAAGGCATCATCCTGCTTTTCCACGACAACGCAGTATTTTCCTGCTTCCCTTCCTGCAATCTTCATGCAAACAGTTCCGACTTCAATCATCATATCACCTTTCATACGCCCTTCTCGATATTTTCTTTCATTAGCTTTTCTTTCAGGCATTTATGGCAGAGGTTTCCGCCGTAGGGGCGCTCCGGCCTTTTCTTTGTCTTCGGAAGCTTCTTAAGTTTGTCCGGCGCCATCTTAGGGACAGCGTTCAGCGTTTTCCCACAAACTGCGCACTTTGCGGCAGAGTTTTTCCTCTTAAGGTAATGTGTAACCTTCTTGCCGCCCGGCGTTGTGAGCTTTTTCTTTATCCATGATGTTGATCTTAATGCTGGTCTTGGCATGAAATCACCTAACTATCGCAGGCCGCAGAAAGCCGGCCTGTTGCTCTGATACCCCTATATATAAATAATTAAACTTATAAATGAGAGCTTTCCTATAAAAAATCTCACTTTCGTTTTCTTGGTTTTGTCCTTTTGCTCGACTCTTTCTTTTTTCTTGGTTTTTTTGTGCTTGCCGCCTTTGGTTTCCTGCCCCTCTTCCTGGCAGGTGACTTCCTTTTCTTTGTTCTAGCGGTTCCTGCACTCTCGGCTGTAACCGTCCCATCATTCTGCTTCTGAGCAAGGGGAGCCTTGCGCTTTCCTCCGGAAAGAAGCTTTGCAAGCGAAATCACAATTTCCCCGTCTTTCATATCATTGTCCTCTGCAGAAAACTCTATTTTTCCTCCGGCCGGACGCGATAAAGATGCCCTCTCCAATTCTGCCTTAATCATCTTATTCTTGAAATGCCGTATGAGCAGCACAAGAAAAACACAAACAAGAACTATCACAGCAACATACAAAAGCATATCATTCTCCCCCCTCCGCCGTCCCCATATCCAGAGCGGCAGGATGTCTATTTTATTATGGTCATGCCTTATTTAATAATTTCAATCGCGCAATTCCATATCAAATGCCTCTACGCGCTCCCTAAGCTTTTCAAGGGCGTCCCTTGTTTTTGCAAGCTCCTTTTCACTTTCCTCTTTCTCTTCTTCGAGCCTATTAACTTCTTCTGAAAGTGCCTTTCTTTTCGATTCAAGCTCTCTGTTCTCTTCTTTCAGTTTGACTATCCTCTCTTTAAGCTCTTTTTCGATTTTTCTTTTGTTCTCGATTTCTTCTCTAATATTTTCAATCCTTGCAACAGGGCTTCTTGCCTTTCTTTTGAACAGGTTCATGAACATAAAATCACCGAAAGCTTTTCAAAGAAATATTTATTTCTGCCTGTATTTAAGAGCTATTTCAAAGCCGCATTTGGGACATTTCCGATGGACATTATTTGCCGAATAAGACGACCTGTCAACCACAATCTCTCCGCATTTTGGGCAGAACGTGGACGAGAATGGGCTTTGCACATTTCCAAGATACACATAGGGCAGCCCTTCTTCCATCGCAATCCCGCGCGCCCTCTCAAGCGTTTCAGGCGATGTGGGAGGGGGCGAATTCAGCTTGTATTGCGGATAGAACGCCGTGAGATGAAGCGGCGTCTCCTCGCCGAGATTCTTTTTTATCCACGATGCCATCTCCCTCATATCCTCTTCGCGGTCATTTCTTCCCTCTATTATGAGGTTTGTGATCTCTATCCAGATGCCGTTTTCCTTGTACGCCTTCAGCGCGGCCTTAACCGGCTCAAAGTCAGAAACAGCGCAAAGCTCCCTGTAAAACGACGGCGGGCCTTTCCAGTCAACATTCACCGCGTCAAGAAGGCCTTTCATTGACCCTATGACTTCAGGCGTTGTGTATCCGTTTGAAACCCAAACATTATACAAACCGTTTTCCTTTGCGATTCTCATCGTTTCTATCGCATATTCATAGAATATTGTGGGCTCCGTGTATGTGTAGGCTATCCCAGAAAGCCCGTTTTTTATCGCGATATCAACTATCTGGGCAGGGGAAATGTCCTCGCCGCCAATCTCCCCGTATTCCTGCGATATCTGCCAGTTCTGGCAATAAGAGCAGCGGAAGTTGCACCCCACGGTCGCAATCGAGAGGCATTCAGTTCCCGGCTCGAAATGAAAAAGCGGCTTCTTTTCTATGGGGTCTATCGCAATTGAATTGCATTTACCGTAAACAAGAGAATAAAGAACACCTTCAATATTTTTTCTGACAAGGCAAAAGCCCTTCTTCCCTTCGGCAATGACGCAGCGCCTTGCGCAAAGGTTGCACCTGACGCTGTCTTCTCCTGTTTTCTCATAAAAAAGGGCCTCTTTCATCAAGGATAGTTTTGGATGGATGATATATAAAATCTGTTTTGACAATTATTCTTTATGACTGTAAAAACGTTTGGTCTAAGGGTTTCATCAAAGCCCGACATGGACATCATCGACATAACAGGAAATGTTGCTGGATTTGTCGCAAAATCCGGGATAAAGGACGGCATCGTCACGATCTTTGTCACGGGCTCGACGGGCTCTGTTTCGACGATAGAATTTGAGCCGAATCTTGTAAAAGACATGAAAAAGGCGATGGAAAGGATTGCGCCTTCTGATATAGAATACGAGCATCACAAAACGTGGGGAGACCATAACGGCAAAAGTCACGTGAGGGCAACGGTTATGGGTCCCTCGCTTACGGTTCCTTTCAAAGACAAAAAGCTTCTTTTAGGGACGTGGCAGCAGATAGTTTTCATCGATTTTGACGTTCCCGCGCGTTCGAGGGAGATTGTCGTGCAGGTTATTGGGGATTGAGCATTCAATTCTTCAGAAAATTTATAAATTAAAGTTTACATATATTAACTTATATGGATATATATAAATTAAAGTTCACTAAATTGCAGGAGGAGATCGTAAGATTTCTGATGCTCTTTCCTGACAGGGCATTTAATCAAAGAAGGATAGCCCAAAGGCTCGGCGTCTCCATGACGGCGGTGTCAAAATCCCTGCTCGCCCTCGAAAAGGATAATATCATAACTATAACCAAAGACAAGGAATCCGGACGCCTTTCAATTTCCCTGAATATGAAAAACCCAAAAATTACGGGTCTGAAACGGGCCGAGAACCTTCGCATGATTTATGAATCCGGCTTGGCTACATTTCTCGAAGAACAGTTTGCCGGAGCGACAATAGTTCTTTTCGGAAGTTACTCACGAGGGGAGGATGTAAGCTCATCTGACATTGACATTGCGGTGATAGGAAGGAAAGAAAGAGAAGTTGATTTTGAAGAATATGAAAAAATACTCTTTAGAAGGATTTCGCTTCATTTCTATAATTCACTAGCTGGCATTAATATCAACCTTAGGGAAAATATAATCAACGGCGTTATACTTTCCGGCGGAATCAGGTTATGAGCGGACTTAAGGATTTCGATGAATAATTTGATATATATAACAGATTGGTTAAATGAAAACGTACACTTTTAAATGTTTCAAATATCTTAAATATTATTAAACAGGTAAAACCTTCCGGA
>JAADIF010000058.1 GCA_013151465.1 Microcaldota archaeon
CAATGGTCACGCGGATTTTTGGCGGCAGTCCGACATTTACATATTCTCTCAGGATCACAAAGAGCTCACATGACACCGTCACAGTCATTGCCACAAGAGAGGAAGATATATGAAGGGTGAGGTTACAGGGGAAATAATGCTTATCGTGGCTGTCTTGCTATCTGTTTCTATCCTACTTCTTCAGGTCTATGATCTTGCAAATTTTCAGATAAGAACATCAAAAAATTCTATGACGAAAAGTATAGCGAAAGATATCGCCAGCATAATAGATAGTATGGGAAGCGTTGAAGGCAACTCAACTATGACTTATAAGCCCCCGAAGATGTGGTATCGTGCCAATGTAACGGATGGTTTTGTTTACGTAGAAGGAAAGGAAGGGGACATACTCTCCTCCTCATTTTCCTATAATTGCGTGTTACCAAGCATTATAGATGATGCAAAAGAAGTTAAGATAAGAAAGAACGGTACATGTATAACTGTGGGCACTGCAAAAGAATGCGAAGCGACAAGAGATTGCGATAATATGTATTGCTGGGGAACCGAGAAGGAGAATTACAGATGCCACGATAGCTGCGCTCCTCCAATGACATATGCCCCTGACGTTTCTTCATGTTGCTTTGGAGACGAATGGGATATATTGACACATATATGCCATCAAAGTATGGATTGCTCAGAGAGCGGCTCTGCATGCGAAACATCTGATGATTGCTGCAACGGTCTTTTGTGTGTAGACGAGAATGGGAATACAGCCAATAACGGGCATTGTTGTGCGCAGGGATATATTTGGGATGAAGACCTAAAGAGTTGCTCTCGTCCTCCAATTACATACGGAATCGCAGTAATACCTGTGAATTGGCAGGGCAAAGCAAATTTTGAATCCATTGCCAATTTCATCGGATCTTATTATCTTGAGAGATTGCCATTAGATAGCTGTCCTGATCAATTTGAACTACTCTTGCCGGATCTTTCGACAAAATATGGAAACCACTGGTCAGAAGGTTATTGTGATTTATCATCAGTGGAAAAGGCCGGCAAGACGTCATGCTATACTGATGCAATCGAGGTTCTGAAAATAATAGAAGAATGCGCAAACGAGTTGTCACTTGCAACTGGGATCGATTATGATTTTGTTGTGGGGATTGATGACGATGATATAGCGATGTTTGACAGCCAGAATGATATTTGCAAATATTCTGTCGGCGGCTGGTCTGACGGAAGCGGTGGAACACCTGCTGTTATAGGTGAAGCAAACAACGAAGAGAGGACGAGTGCCATAGTAGTCCACGAACTTGGGCATGAGTTTGGTTTCAAAGAGCAGTACTGCGATTGCACAGGCACAGCCGAAGAAGGAAGATGCACAACAAAGAATATAATTCCGAACCCATTAAAAGCGGATCTTGGCTGCGGAGGTGCTGGCGACCCGAATTGCAATACAGGGCATTCCATCGATGTCACGCCGTCACAAAGATGCCCTGAGGTGCTTGGAAACTTCGATATGAATGCAATAGATAACAATGGCGACGGCATTCCTGACGAAGGAAAAAGAACGGCTATGTCTAACAGGATCCTCTATGGAGAGAATGACGGTTATTATTCAACGGACGAATATAATATTTTAATGAATGACGAGAGGTTGAGGTGCTCCTGATGAATAAATTGATGATGTCTGTTATCATTATATTATCGCTTGCCATATTCTCTGCCAGCTCTTCGGGCGTGGCGGCAGTCCTGAGAATTGATTTTGACATAACAAGAAACGGCTCTATATCAAATTTCGAGACAAGTGTATCCGCCGGCAGGGCCACCCCCGCTGCCGAAGGGCAATACACTGTTACGATTTTTGATAGTGATAAGAATGTATTATGGTCAGGCGGTCAGAATCTTTCGTTCTTTGTGCATGATGCAAATATAGAAGTCGAGAAGATGCATTATTCCATAAAGATACCATATACACCCAATATGACAATGGTGACTATTGCACACAATAATATTACCTTGTTTACAGGAAATCTTGAACTATGCAATAGCGACGGTGATTGTGATTCAAATGAAAATAACCTTTCGTGCCCTTCGGATTGCTCCATGGATAAAGAGGATGGGATATGCATAAATGCCCAGGACGGAATATGCGATCCCGATTGCATTGGAGGTTATGATCCTGACTGTAGTGGAGGTCTAACATGTGGTGATGGCATCTGTTCAACTGATGATGGAGAGAATTTTTTCTTATGCCCCTCAGATTGCATGGGAAAACAGGACGATGTCTGCGACGAGATGGAAGATGGTGCATGCGATCCCGATTGTGATAGCGGAGATCCGGATTGCATTCATGTAGAAAAAAGAAATGAAAATAGTGCTCTTGTAACGATCGTGGCGATGGCAATTCTCATCCTTGTGCTCATTTCAGCGGCTCTTTCTTTCAAGAAAAGTATGCGCAATAAGGCGAGAGGAAAACAACAAGGAGGAATGTAAAATGGGCGCAGGAATGCTTTCTGGCCAGTTCTCGTTTCTGACGAAAGGGTTTCTTCTCATATTTGTAATGATATCCATTGCATTGATAATAAATCAAATAACATTCTATCAATACGGAAATGAGAAAATCTCACGTGAATATGATCTTGCATCGGCTACAAGAAATATTGCAAGCATGATATCCGCCTCGAAAGATTGCCTTGCTTCGGTATCCGAACTCGAGGAAGGAACGTCTGGAGCATCAAGAGTGCTCGATATCGACAAGATAAAAAGATTCTCCACGGAATACAATGAGACGGAACCGCCATGTGCAAGGAATTATCTCATGGGATATAATGTGACAATAGAACTATTGCCGCTTGAGATGTCGTATGAATACACACCTCCCGAGGATATGACAATATTGCAAAGAATGGTGAAAGAACTTTCTGGCAGAGGAGCCGTTTTTGCGATAGATATGTCATATAGCATGAGGGAATCTATCGGGGGACTCAAGAAAGTCGAGTGTATCAAAAAGTTTCTCAATGGTTTTGCTGAAAATCTTGAAAAAAACAGCAAGATGGCCATAATAGGATATGGCTCATCCGGAACAGTGGATAATGACGGTTGTGATAATGGTGTTCAGACGCAGGCATGCGACCTGACATCCAATATGTGCGGAACAACAGAAATAAGCTCCCCAATAGTCATAGAAGGAAATGAAGACGAGATAAAATCCAGAATAGAGAAAGGCGTTGTTGCTGAAGGATGCACGCCGATGTCACACGGTCTTGTGGCGGCATATTCCGTGGCACAGGAAAATGGCATAAAGGATATCGTGCTTCTAACTGACGGCTGCGAGAACTGCGGAGGAGATTCTATATGCGTCGTTCAGAAACACCTATCTTCTGATATAAGAGTTCATACAATAGGATTCGGTGAGAGGGCATGTGATGACGACAATAAAAAGAACTGCATATGTGAGGATACGCTTGAAACAATATCGTCCACAACGGGAGGTAAGAGCTTCATGGCAAACGGCTGTGAAGAGCTTGTGAGATCTCCAAGTCGTGCATCTGTTATTGTTGGTGAGAATAACTGGTCGTTTGGTGCAAACGGACATTCTGTAGGAAAAGCGCTTGACTCATCCATTACAATGTCATTTCCTGTTGCCGTAAAGAACGGGACGAACATATTTTCCGGTCTTCTTAAAATAACAGGTTATGAAGGTGATCTGGAAACGATAGCAGGTTTGATAGATTATGCATGTGCCGTAAAGAAGGAAGCAATTATCGATACATTCATAGACAGTCAAATGACATTCAACAACGAGAGAAAACAATTGTGTATGAAGGATAGCGAGGGCCATAACATTTGCAGAAAGGTCTCATGTGATGAAGATATTGTTATGGATGATATAACGAACAAAGGGCGATATAAAATAGTAGCAAAATGGAGCGATGAAAAGGTGGTAGTCCTTGTATGATGAAACCGATCGAAGATGCAGCTTTGCTAAAGGACAATCCGAAATGATAGAACTTGTTATCGCAGTGGTAGCAGTCGTCATGCTTATAATGATGACATATTCCCTTTTTTCATCTGCACTTGATACTACAGCAAACATGATTGCAGAAAGACAAAAAAGCGATAGATTGTTATTCATCTGTACATTTCTTCCACGAATATATGTCGAAGGCATTAATAGAACAGTAGGAGAAGTTATGTCGTCTGCCATAACAAGCGGAAAATATATGTTATATTACGGGAGAGACGAAGCACCGGTTAATATAACCATGTTAATGGAAGAGATGCTTGATCCTTATCTGGAGAAAGGATACTGGTCGTTGAAGCTCAACGATACGATGTTAATCGGAAGCAAACCGCCTTCGGGCGTAGACATGAAGTCGTGCAGAATGACAATACCGCTCCTGACATCCGATAGCGATGTTGCCGAGGTATATCTTTATAGATGGTGATTTTGGGGGATTTTATGAAGAAAATGCAGGCATCTCTTATCATACTCATAATGGTGGCGTCGATAGGGGTCATCGGCTGGATATATACGATGGTGATGAACGGACCGTCGTTTGAGGAGAGGATGATAAACGAATTGAAATTACAACGATCGTCATATCTTCTCGATGATGCCAAAACGGCCTCTGTTATTGCCGGCCAGAATGCCATGTATCGTGCAATACACGAAAATGCACAGCATGGCGGGCTTAATTCTTATGGTAACATGGAAGCGGTGGATGTCTATTATTGGTATTGCAACGAAAATAATGTACCCACACCTCAGGACATAAATGGTTTCTTGAGCTTGAGAACGAAGGATATTGTAAATTCGTATCTGCATAATATGAATTCCAATGATAGGCAAATAACAGATGTCGAATGTGTTGATTATGGCATAGATGATGCAGACCCTTCGCAGTTGACATTTAATGCCAGTTTTTTCGGAAGCGATATAACTATAAAAGACCCTTCCTTTGTTGAATCGAGTAATGATTTTCGCTCTATTGCAAACGGTTTGCCATATTGGAACATGTATAGCAAACTGAAAAACTGGATAGAAAGCACGCAATACGACGCATTGTTATGTGAATGCATTCCAAAGGCATGTGATTGCAGGCCTCAGCCGGGAGATTGTGATGAGGATAACTGCAAACGTTTTTTCGATTGCATGGATAGCAAACTTGATGATGAGATCAAAAAACTCGGGAATAGTTTCAATGATCCTGCAATCTCGTGCACATTCGCAGTTGAGAGATGCTTCATGGAAAAGGGCTCTCCCGACCCATCAGCTGAATGCGAGCCCCAGTGCCATCAATGGGACGACCCACCGGTGGATTACACGACATGCTATTCCCCTGTCCCTGAATATGAAGGATGTTCCGATGAGGCCAGCGCGGCTGGCAGCATAGATTTGCAAACGGATGTTTATGCGCTTGCAGGACGATGCAGCGGCATTTGCTACAATCCGCAAGAAGAGCGTGTCTCGATAATAGTTTCTGTTACATGTGAGGACAAAAATCATAATATCCCTACAGATAAAGGGAGCGTACCGTTCTCATTCTCAACAAAACTTTGGATATCTCAAGCACTGAGCGGTGCATGCGAAGGAGGGAAAACACAGTGCAGCTTCGATGAAAACGGTATATGCGCTTGTCCCGGAAATAGTGCATGTTCAGAATGCAAGACCCGCGAAATTCCTCAAGGGTGCGAGGATATGAATTGCAGAAGCCAAAACCCCGACCCTGAATGTTATAACAGTATTTGCAAGATGGATTCAAACGGAAACCCTTATTGCGATAACACCCTCAAGCATAAATGCGGCTGTGATCCGGACGATCCGCACAGATGGTGCCAGCCAGAATAAGCATTGAGAATTATGACGCTTTTGTGCTTTTTCTTCCCTCTACTCTTCCTTTGTATCTCTTTTTTATTATTATATCTTCGAACAGGTCGTTCTGGACTGCTTCTATCTTTTTCTGATTATCAAGATATACAATCGGGACAAATGTATTTACGACATTGTCTCTTTCCCATTTTATCACAAGTTCGGAAAACATCATCTCATCGCGATTCATCCTGCCAAGTATAGCATTTATTTTCTCGTAGAGGGACGCTATTCTCTGGGCTATCTCATCGCTTTTAACGTTTATCTTGTTTCTTAGCATCTTCCTACGAGACTCCTTTCTTTCATGGGCATTCAATGCCCTCTTTAGTGCCATTACAAGTTCGGGGAGAACAACTTTTCTTGTTGGCTTTCTTTTTGGCGGAATCTCTATCGATGCTATCTGGAGTATTTCCCCCTCGCTTTCCAGAAGGGCGTTGTTTATCTCTTCCTCTATCATTTCCTCTTCCATCTTTTGGGCTTTCTCAATTTCCTCTGTTACGTAATTTATATATTTCGACTTCATTCTGAGAAGCATTGCTGCAATTATTACAAACTTTGACGGGATATGAAAGTCGAATCTTTTCATTTCGTTCATATACTTGATAAAAGAATCAGAAAGTTTGCATATATCTATATCCCATGGATCAAGGCCTTCCCATGCTATTATATCATAGATTATCTGCTCCCAGGTATACTCTGATTTTATGAACTCCAGAATTTTAGCTTCTTGCGCCATTGCAATCTGTTTATGTATATGAATGCGGACGTTTATTAGGGTTTTTGTGTTGCCTGCGAATGTTTTAATACAATAGTTTCTATTTAGCAATATCCCCAAACTCGCCGATGAATGTGCGAATCGTCTTAAAACCGTTGTCCCAAAACGTTCGCCTGCTTATATCTAGCCCTGATTCCATGAGCAGGTCCTTTGGATTTCTGCTTCCGCCTGCAGAAAGTATTCTCTCTATTACGGAAATGAACTTCTTTCCTTCTTCTTTATATATCGAATAAAGCGAAAGCGATAGTAACTCGCCAAAACTATATGCATAACAGTAAAATGGTGTGTGGAATATGTGGGGAACATATGACCATTCATATCTGAATTCGTCTGGAACTTTCACAGCCCTTCCGAACTCCTCTTTAAGATTATTTAGATACAAGCGAGAAAGTTCTTCTTCTGTTATACCTTCTGGAATCTTTCTATGCGCTTTCAGCTCAAATTTCACAAAATAATTCTGGCGGGATATTGTGGCATAGAATTCAGTTAATTTATGAGATAAGAGCGATAATTTCTCCTGAGCGGACGAATTTGCAAGAATTCTTTCGAACGCTATCATTTCTGAAAATATCGAAGCCGTCTCGCAGAGAGGCAGCGGAGCATGACTTGCACTTATGCTATTTTTTGATGCGTATATATCATGGATGGCATGCCCAAGTTCGTGAGCAAGAGTCGTCACGTCTGACGGTCTTCCTGTGTAATTGAGCAATATATAAGGTCTTATCTTAGGCGTGACACTCATCCAGAATCCGCCAGTCGATTTGTCCTTTCTTGGATGGGAGTCAATATGTCCCGAAAAGAGCATCTCTGCTTTTTCCCCAAATCGCGGACTAAAATCATTCAAAGCAGAAAGCACGATCTTTCTTGCATCTGAGAATGGTATTTTCTTTCCGGTTCTTCCAAGCGGTGCGTGCAAGTCATATCTTGCTAGTGTCTTCATTCCAAGAAGTTTTGCTTTCATCCTGAAGAAATCCCAAAAGATATGCCGATTTCTGACACACGAGTTTATTAGTGCATCAATTATATTATCATCAAGTTCGTTTGCAAAATTTCTCATGGAAATTGAGGATTGGTATTTTCTTAATTCCGCCTCTATGGCCCAATCCTTAACTATTGGAGAATATATCGCAAAGAGTTTTTCTCTGTTCTGCCCATATACATTCATCACGGATCTGTACGCCATCCTTCTCATATCAGGATTCTTGCTATGAAAAAACGGGCTTATTTCTTCAAGTGAAAAGATTCGCTTTTTCTTTCCGATCGTCATCTCAAACCGAAAATCGTTTGTAATTTTCTCATACAATTCTGTAACAACATCAATCCCGTTCATATCCTTTCTTGCAATTATCTTCTCTTCGTTCTCAGGCAAGGTGTGCTTTGCTGAAAGGCGCGAATATTCAAATATATGTTTGAGATTGGGCACTGCCGAGAACAGACGATTTGCATTCTTGTCATCAAGACGCTTTTTTCCTCTGATGCGAAGCCCTTTTATCCAATGGAATATGGGTCGTTTCCTATCTCCTGCCTTTATTGCAAGGTTTTCGAGAAGTGTTGAATATTTCATGGCTTTTTGTGATTTTATATTCTCACTGGAGAGCAGCCGTACATATGCGCTTAGGCGTGCGAACTCTTCTCCGAAGCTTTCGTTGAACATGACGAATTCCTTGAATCCAGAACAACGCATATCGGGCGAGAGATTCTCGAAGAACGAATCGAACCTTGATACGGAATTATCCAATTTTTTCAGGCGTTTCATGAAATCGGAATCGCCCTTCACGATATCCATAAGATGCCAAACAAGTTTCTTTTCTTCCATCTTTTATTATACGCATTCTTCTGAATAAAAATCATATCATCATAATGAATCGACATTGGTCGTTTTCTGCCGGAGTTAGATTTAAAGTTAAAGAAAACAAAAACAGATAGGAGATGGTGGTTATGGTTGAAGTGTCTGAAAGAGTGAGAAATATAGGTTTTTCTCCTATGAGAAAACTGCTGCCTTTTGCCGAGAAGGCGAAAAGTGAAGGCGTTCAGATCTTTCATCTCAATATAGGACAGCCGGATATACCGACACCCACTCCTTATTTCGATGCATTGAAAAGATATGACGGTGCCGATTCGAACCGCGTGGACGAATATGTCAAAAGCCAGGGACTTGATGAACTCAGAAAGGCATTTGTCGAGTATACAAAACTTACTGTGGAAGGCATAGATGACATGACAATCGATAACTGCCTCATAACAGAAGGCGGCTCCGAAGCGCTTTCAAATTTAAGTTACGTTCTTTTTGAGCCGGGGGATAAGATTGTTGTTCCAGAACCCTTTTATGCCAATTACAACACGTTCATGGGAGTAAATGATGTCGAGATAGTGCCATGCACGACTGATATAAGGGAGAACTTCTCGCTCAGAAACATAGTTTCAGAGATAAAGAGGATAGTTTCTGAAGACAAGAAAGTAAAAGGAATACTTATAACAAACCCGGGAAATCCCACAGGCGGTGTCTATACAGCAGAAGAGCTTGACGAAATAGCCAGGATTGTAAAAGACAACGACTTGTGGCTTATTGCAGACGAAGTATACAGAGAGATAGTATTTGATGGCGAGAACCCAAGAAGCGTCCTTAGCATCAAATCCATACGCGAGAATACGATTGTTGTCGACTCGGTCTCAAAGAAATGGAGTGCGTGCGGGGCAAGGGTGGGCGCCATATTCACATATAATGAAAGTGTTCTTGAGAATTTTCTCAAGCTCCTGCAAAGCCGTCTTTCCGCTTCGAGAGTCAATCAGGAGGCATCTGCTGCGATGATAGATGCGGATGTTTCAATTCTCAAAAAAAGAGCAAACGGACATAATGAGCCGACATCTGTTGAACTTGCCAGGGATGAATATTCAAGAAGAAGAAAAGCGGCATATGAAATCTTGAAAAAACATGGAATCTTATGCGGTTATCCAAAAGGCGCACTTTATCTGATAGCCGAAATAGGCGAGAAGGATGGCATCCCGATAGACGCAGAGGATTTCTGCAGATTTATGCTCGAGGAATTCAGGGTAGATGGAAAGACAGTCATGGTGACTGCTGCAGAAAGCTTCTACAAGACACCCGGAAAGGGGAAAAACCAGATACGCCTTGCTTTTGTTCTTAACGAAGAGAAGACAAAAGAGGCAACAGAAATATTATGCAAGGGCATAGAGGCGTATAAAAATAAATGATATGCCTAATATATATTCAAACGGCAAAGATGGGATATTATCTACGTTATATTTTTAATTATTAGATGCGTATTTTGTTAAATGTTGAATCCGCACGTCTATATACTAACGGCAGATATCGATAATGATGAAGACATATTCATATCCAAAGCAAATAAGCTATTTGGCGTGAACAGTCCCGTAAAGTCAGAGCATGCAGGTTCAGGAAAGATATTCGAGATGACCAAATATGGCGGCGACTTGCTGCTTTTACCGCCGGAATTATTCAGAATACTTGTAAAGCAGCATGTGCGAATATTTGGAGACGAAAACGCAATAGTGAATGAACACGATGATATAAAATGGGCCGAAGGATGTATTTTCAGAAACAATGTAAGGTCTAACCTTAATTATCTGGAAGGAGTATTCAAGAATATTTATGAACTCCATAGAACAACTAATGGCAAGGAAGTGGAAATTACTATAAGAAAGAATGGAAAAACGGCGACGTTGGACTCAAGGTTACCTTATTTTGGAGTCCTGCTCAACCAGAACCCGCCTTTGAACACAGTCAATATCGAAAACAGGCAGGCGTATTTGATATCATGGCTGGATGATAGGATTAATGAAGCCAGATATTTCTCTGATATGATAAATTACATAAAATGCGTCAAGATGAAACCTAAGCTTATTGCAAAGGAAATCAGGGACACCCTTGAAAATGAAGGCATATTTACAATAAAAATGTATGGAGAAAAATATCCTACAAGTGGCGGGAGACAAACATATATAGTCAACAGAAATACCGATATAGAGAAACTATGCGAGAAACTGCGGAAATTCTATTCCGAAGGAACTTTTGCTATGTTCTACAAGTATTGCAGACCGTTTATTCTTGAAACGGAAAACAATGAGAGGTGCGTAGTCCAGCTGAGACCGCAATATGATATGAATGGGCGACTGGCATATCTTCTGATTGAAAGTGCCGAGAAGTGTTTTAATCTCGGCAACGATGCTGAAAGAAAAGTTAGCGATATTATAATCAACGGAAATAAAGAGGAATTATCGGTCCTGTCTTATAAAAAGATGAAAAGGACTTTCAATACATCGCATCTCAGGAAGAAATACTATATCCTTATTATAAACAGAAGCTTCTATG
>JAADIF010000070.1 GCA_013151465.1 Microcaldota archaeon
TTAAATCTCAAACAAAAGCTTTTCATAATCTTAAATCACTCATTAGTGGTAATTTATATCTTACCTATCATTTTAATCTTTAAATATCTATCGTCCATTTTCCGTTTTTTGGAACAACGGCTCTTCCCCATTTTCAAACCTTTCAAATATTGATGAGTATTTCTTTGTTCTATCCTTCATCCATCTCTTCTCAACCCTTTTCACATCATCAGGTTTCATTCCAAGAATATCTGCCAGCTGGTGCAGGTGTGCATCCGGAAGTTCCGTAAGATGCCCGTATGTACTCATAACAGTATCAATATGCGCTTGCGATATGGTTTCTTTTCTATATTCATTTCTTCTTTTTTCGAAAGCGCTCGGGTATTTCTCATCAAATTTTTTCCTGACATTTCTGCCATTCAGCGCCTCGTGGGTTTTCAGTGCGCCTATTTCAGAAACCACATCATCGGCCCTAAGTCCGTAACCTTCATTACCCAACGCTTCCGTTATATATTCCCTTGACTTTTTGATTCTTCTCCTCAATTCTTTGTGAACTCTTTTTTTCAGCCCATCGTCAACTTCTCTGGAAGAAATTCCAAGCGCATCGGCAACCGACCTGTATGTGCTTTCCACCTCTGCTGCACTTCCTGCCCCGTTATCAAGAAGGGAAAGATGCCTTTTTATTGCGGTAACGCGAGGATAAGTTTCTATAAGCTGCATTCTGTGCTTTTTCTCTCTTATCTTTGCAATTTCTCCGTTGCCGGTAAATGCAGCTCCTGCATATTCCTCAAGAGCAATGAGCACATCCTCAAGGAAACGGTCATCTCCGACCCTTTTGCCAGAGCCGTAGCTTTCAAGAAGTTCATTCATTTTGTTTTTAAGTGAGTCGTTGCCGACAATCACGGAAATGCTTTTTTCTACATCTGCCAAATGTCTCGTTCCAAGTTCATTTTGAAGATAAGATATGATACCAGAATATTCTTTCAATCTGAGCTTTTTGATTGCTGCAGCCACGTTGCCTGCCATCTTGCCGACAGATTCTCTCAGCATTGCTGCATTCGACCTTTTTGACATGTCCTTTCTCAGCCATCTGAATAAAGGGTTTTTGTGGCTGCGCACTATTTCTGCAAGCGTATAATCGGCAAGAATCTCTTCACGCCCCCTTTCATCATGATAAATCTCGCCGATAGGATGCTTATATGAAACAAGCTCCTTTACATAGCTTACAACTTTCAGGGGAAGCTCCGTTTTGATTTTTGTTCTCAGCGTGTCTTTCCCGTTTTTTAGCATTCTGTAAGCTTCTTTAAGCTTTGCTTTCGGAACATTGTTAGACGATGCATATTGTAATATTTCATCCTTGATTTCCTCGAGACGCTCGGGAGTGAATTTTTCCAGTTTCTTTTTCGCCTTTTCCACCCAAGGAAGCGTTATTGTAGCGTTTGTCATGTCGCTGAGAATTTCAGGCTGAAAACAAACGTAGTCATCACCCATCTGAACAATGTCTATTTGTTCTTTATTTCCTGATGAATTCTTTAACAGAATCCTTGCAGATATGCCTTCATTTACCCTATTTCCGTCGCCTGCAGGAATTTGCGAAATATAGAATTTCACTTTGAAATCCTCGGGATCTCCGTTGTTTTTGGCTTTTGAAAGTGCATATATATAATTTATATTTCCCAAAAGCGCTGAAGCATCATATTTTCCATTGCTATTATTCCCGCCAAATAATCGTGATGATATCTTTTTCTTTCCATTCCCCAAATAGTTTTCAACCTGCGCGAGCGAATATTCTCTGGAAAACTCCCTTTTTACGGTAGGATCAACAAGAGCAAGCTTGTATGAAGGCATTTTTTGCGGAATTTCATTCTGTTTTGCATGATCATACCCATTTCTTCTTCTGTAACCTGAAAGCGGACTCAATTTTTTTAGCAAATAAATTGTTGCGGCTTCCTGCATTAGCGTATTTTTTGCCATAAATATCACATAAGAGTAAAAAACTACCTATTTTGTATTAGTTATTATATTTATAAACTTTTTACCATTCATAAGTAATCACTATACTTTATTATTAAATCGCTAAAATAGACATAAGATATAGGTTGTTTACTGCGCATTTAGTGTGGCTATAATATATATTCTAACGAATAAGATTATTCACTATTTTATCTGACAATATATTGTCAATCAAGGCATCTTATGAATAAGCTCATTGTATATTCTTGAGACCTTTTCTGCGTTCTTTTCCCATGAAAAGCTCTTTGCGCGCCTTATTGCCCCTCCGGATATCCTTTTTCTTGCAGATTCATTTTCGAGAAGATCAAATATTTTCTGTGCAAGCTCCTCCGCATTTCCCGGCTCAAAGAGCAGGCCGCTTTTTCCCTCTTCAATTATCTCCGCGATGCCTCCTGTGCGGGAGCCGATCACGGGCTTTCCCATCGCCATGCCCTCGAGTGTGACGATGCCAAAGGGCTCATAAAGGGATGGAACGACAAATATGTCAGACATCGCTATCATCCTTATCCTGTCTGACTCCCTCACGAAACGGTTTATATGAAGCACTCCCTCCGGAAGATTCGGTATCTCTCCGAATGAAAGGAGAACGAGCATCACATCATCCCTTCTTGCATGCACAATATTGAACGCTTCAATAAGCGTTTCTATGCCCTTTTCGCGTACAGGCCTTCCGACAAAGAATATAACCTTCTTGTCATCGGGTATCCCGAGCTTTTTCTTCATACCCTTTCCGTCTATTGAAGGGTCATATTTTCTGGTGCTTATCCCGTTGTATATGACCTCGATTTTCTCTTCGGGAAAACCCATCGCAAGAAGCTCCCTTTTTATCTCGCCACTGACTGCTATAATCCTGTCTGCGTGTATTCCTATTTTTTCTATGTCAACGACCCATTCGTTCGGATGC
Source organism: Microcaldota archaeon (assembly GCA_013151465.1). Lineage (GTDB taxonomy): Archaea > Aenigmatarchaeota > Aenigmatarchaeia > QMZP01 > QMZT01 > JAADIF01. The sequence goes on from JAADIF010000070.1 coordinate 2,897, forward strand.
AGGTTTCTTCCCCTCTCGAGAGAGTGCACTGTTACAACCCATGGAATGCCCCTGTGCATGCTCACAACATACCCAGCATACATGCCGAGCCAGTCGTGCGAATGGACGAGCGAAAGGTTCTTTAACGATGACCCTATCTCTATGGACTGTATGTTGAAATCGTAATATCCGCCGTCAACAAACCATTGCTGGTTCCATGGCACAAATATCCTATAAACGCTTTTGTATGCGTCCTTCGGGCGTATCCTGAAGACGTCAATGTTGTTTATTTTTTCGACATCATTCTCATCGGATGGCTGGAAAATAGCAGTTGCCGTTATCTCGAATTTTTTTGCAAGAAGAGAAAAAAGCTCTTTCTGATATACGCCCAGGCCCCCGACATAGTTTGGCGGAAACTCCCACGCGATGTCAAGAATCATGTTAAATATTTGAAGAGGGGGTTTAAATGGATTGCAAATCATGAGCTGTTAATCAAAACCTCTCCATTCATATCTTCCGGCTTGGGAAGGCCCATTATATTTAAGATGGTCGGTGCAACATCTTTCAGCCCTTTGCCTTCCTTCAGCTTTGCGCTTTTCAGCTTTTCATCGTTTGAGATTATGGTGAGAAGGACCGGTGCAAAGCCATGCGATGGGTCAATGGAGCCATCCTCGTGAAGCATATGGTCTGCGTTCCCGTGGTCTGCCATCAGGAAGATTACATAATCGTTCTCAAGCGCTTTTTTCACGACCTTCCCGACGCACTCGTCAACAACCTCACAGGCCTTCACGACAGCATCAAAAACGCCGGAATGCCCGACAAGGTCTGGATTTGCATAATTCACAAGGATGAATTCGTATTCGCCTATGCGCTGCAGAAGCTTCTCTGTAACCTCATATGCGCTCATTTCGGGCTTTTCGTCATAGCTTGGCACTTTAGGAGACGGGACCATAACCCTTTCCTCGTTTTCGTATGGCTCATCATCCTGGCTGTTGAAGAAGAATGTGACATGCGCGTATTTCTCCGTCTCGGCAATCCTGAGCTGCTTCAACCTATTTTCGCTTATGACCTGCCCCAGATTGTTTATGACTTTGTGCTGAGGGAATGCAACGGGAAGCGTCCACATGGGGTCATACCTGCAGAAGCATGTATAATGCACGTTCGGGACAAAATTTTCAGGTTTTTCAGGGCAGTAGGAAAGCCCCGCAATCATGGCGGTTATCTGCCTTGCGCGGTCGCTCCTGAAGTTGTAGAAGACAAAAGCGTCATTTTCTTTCAAAAGCCCGAGCGGATTTGCGCTTTTGTCCGTTATGACGGTCGGCTGGACATAGTAGTCCGTCTTGTCCCCTCTCTCGTATGCGGCTCTGACAGCTTCTTGTGCAGATTCTGCCGAAAACCCGTCTCCCAAAACCCACAGGTTGTATGCTTTCAGCGTTCTGTCCCAGTTCTTGTCCCTGTCCATTGCGTAATACCTGCCGATGACGGTTGCGATTTTTCCGACCTTTATCTCCTCAATCGCATGCTCAAGGTCGGAGATGAGGGGAAGCGCTGATTTTTCGGGCATGTCGCGCCCGTCAAGTATCAGATGGATAAAGACGCGGTCAAACGACTGCTGCCTGCAGAGCTTAAGGAACGCTATCATGTGGCGGTAGTCGGCGTGGACGCCCTGGTCTGAGAAAAGTCCTGAAACATGAATGTCGGTTCCGTTCTTTTTGGCGTGCTCTATTGCATCAATCAGTATCTCGTTTTTGAAGAATGTCCCTTCCCGTATCTCCCTGTTTATAAGCTCATACGGCTGCCAGACAATGCGCCCTGCGCCGATTGTAAGGTGGCCGACTTCCGAGCCCCCCTGAACGCCCTCGGGGTTTCCGACGGCGTTTCCCGTGCATTGCAGCACGGTCGTGGGGAAATGCTCTTTGTAGTAGTCGTGGTTTGGCGTCTTTGCCTTCCATATGGCGTTTCCCTCGTAATGCGGGCCGTGGCCCCACCCATCGCGTATTATAAGGATTACCTTTTTCATAGAACCAACCATGTGTAAATTATCATCCGGGAGCTTTATATGTGCTGTTATGCAAAGAGCCGTATTCCTTCCCTTTCAAGCCGCTTTATGACGTATTCGGCCGGTTTCGAGAAAGCTCCCTTTGTTTCAATTGAGATTGTCGCGGTCATTGATGCGAAAATGCCTGCCTTTCCGATATCCCCGCCAAACAGCTTGAGCCCGTGCAAAAATCCGGCAGCATATGAATCTCCGGCTCCAGTGGGGTCGGAAAGCTTTTCCGGCACAAACGGTCTTATTACATATTCCCTCTTTTTTGTGAATAACAGTGAACCATCTTTTCCCAGAGTGACGGCAACAACCTTTGCACCTTTTTCAAGCGCAAGCTTTGCAGCGCGTTTAATGTCATGACTCCCGAAGATAAATGCAAGCTCTGTATCGTCAAGAAAAACATAGTCCGCATTGCGCATTGCATTTGCGGCGTTTTGCGGTTCTTCCCACACAACCTTTCCGTTTTCGCTGTGGCGAATAAGCCCCTGCGCAAGAAGCGCGGTTTTTACCGTTCTTGCGATTTTCCTGATGACGCCATCTGAAAAGTCGCTGTGAAAAAGCGGCCCTGCAAGAACAATATCAAGCTCTTCTATGTGCTTTCCAACATCTTCGAAGCTGAGAGATTTGTGGTTTATCTCCGCGTGCTGGATTCTTGTGTCCGGGTCTTTTGGGTCCGGGTATTCGTTGACGAATCTTGTGGTCCTTTCAGAACCGATGCAGATTATGTCACTGCACCGTGTTTCTTTTTTGAAAAATTCCATATCTTCGGGCGAAAATGAGGAAATTATGCGCACATCGTCTCCCAGCGCAGACAGCGCTCTTCCGGCGTAAAATGAAGCCCCTCCCGCCTGCACCGTCCTTTCCTTTCCGATTATTATCTCATCGATGCACAGCGGTCCGATTATCCCCGTTTTCATAAGGACTATTTAGGGGTTTTGTGTTTTAAATGAGAACCCTTAAATATAGTTTATGAAACAGGTCACAAAGTTCTATCTCACATCGTTTCTCAAAAATCAGACATATTTCACTCCCATTCTCATCATTTTCCTGCAGGCGCAGCATCTTGACTTCCAACAGATTTTCTGGGTATTCACAATAGGGAGCATACTCAGCTTACTTATCGAGATACCGACAGGCATATTTGCTGACCTTTACGGAAAAAGAAAAAGCCTGATGATATCAAAGTTTCTCATTTTTGTTTCGTTTGTAGCGTTTGGTTTTTCAACAACTTTCTGGATGTTTGTCGCCTCGCAGGTCATCTTTGAGCTTGGGAACTCCTTTCGCACTGGGACAGAGACCGCTTACATCTTCGATTACCTGAAGCAAAACAAGGACGCTCCGCAATACACAGAAGTCAAGGGGAAGCAGAAGTTCTGGGCGCGCATAGGCGAATCCATCGCAACGGCCGCAGGCGGTGTCATAGCCGCCCAATTTGGCTTTTCCTCGGCGTTCTTTGCGGCGGCCGCTTTGGCCTTTGCAAATTTCGTACTCGCTTGCACATGGGAGCCGATAAAGGAAAGAACAAAAAGAGGAATAAAAATAGGCGATTATATCAGCTTTACAAAATCATCCTTTGCCATATTCAGAAAGAGGCCACAAGTTCTCAGGATAACGCTAAACATTGCAATCTTCACATCGGTGCTTGCCGCTCTCAACAAGTTCCTCCAGCCGTATATGCTTGATGCAGGCATTCCGATAGAATGGTTTGGCTTCATATACTCAGCATTCCTGATAGCAACAGCAATAACCGTCAGGTATTCATATATCTTTGAAAACAAATTCGGAACGCACAATGTCATAAATACTATATCCCTTCTTGCGGTCCTTCCGCTTCTTGTCATCGGTGTCGGCTACATCTCAATAGCGGGCGTTGCGCTGTTTTTCATGGTTGTTGTGTTTGAAAACATCCGCTCTCCCATCGCAAACAATGAATTTCACGAAAACGTGGATTCAGAAAGCAGGTCAACCCTTGGCTCAATGCTCTCGCTCTCAAAAAGCCTGGGAAAGATCATCATGCTGCCGATAGCGGGCTTTCTTGCGGATGCGTATTCGATGTATGCTGCAATTCTGGTTATGGGAATTGTGCTTTTTGCAAACGGCGTGTTGTTTTATGTGAGGAAGAAATGAATGCGCTTTTGCCCGGCTCAATGATATGTTATGTCTGCCGCATATTCGCCCGCTCCAGCGTATTCGCTCTTTATTCCATAGGCATCATTTGAGAAGTCAATACTATCTGATGCGTATATGTCATCCGTTTCTTCTGTTTCCGCGCTTTCGGCTTTAATGACAATTTCGGCTTCAGCAAGCTTTTCCCCTTCCCAGAATTTCGAAGGCATTGTAATGCTTGTCTGGAATATCCATTTGACCTTTCCCGTGGCCGCGTCAAGGGCGTATAAATGCGTATCAGTTGACCCGAAAAAAATCATGCCGTTCCATACCTCCGGATTTCCCCAGTTGATATTGTTTGCCTTGAACTTCCATACGAGTTTCCCTGTTTTCGCATCAATGCAATAGAAGAAATGGTCTGCGCTTCCAAAATAGATATTTCCTTTCCATTCATTGGGAACGCATCCTATGCGCCCGCCCGTCTTGAATCGCCAGATTTCCTTTCCCGTCTTGAAATCAAGAGCATACAAATTGCCATCGTGCGACCCTATATAGACAGTGCCGTCATGTATGCACCCTGTCTGGTCCACCCCGTGGCCTGTCTTGAAGCGCCATGCTTCTTTCCCCGTTTCGCAGTCCACTGCATAGACATACTGGTCGAATGAGCCGAATATCACAACCCCTTCACGTATCGCAAACCTTTTGTCGCCGAAAACGTTTCCGCCTGTCCTGAATTTCCATTTCAGCGTCCCGTCCTCGTTAACGCAGTATAAATTGCCGTCATAGCTTCCGAATATGACGGAATTTTTGTATATCGTGACGGCAGAGGAGACCACATCATTTGTTGTGAATCGCCACACCTCTTTTGCGCTGCTCACATAAACAGCATGAAGCGAATTGTCATAACCCCCTCCGAAAAACACCTTCCCGCTATGGCATGCAGGCGTTCCCCAAAGCTTTGTGCCGACCGAATGTTTCCATACGAGTTTTCCCGAATTTTTGTTGATGCAGTACAGATATCCGTCATAGGATGTGATGAAAAGGAACTCTTTATGAATCTGCGGGCTTGGGTTAAGGATGACACCGCCGGTCCTGAATCTCCACATCTCCCTTCCGGTTTTGCAATCCAATGCATAAACATTGCAATCGCAGCAGCCAAAATACACGATGCCTTCAGAAACTGTCGGGCCGGAAACAATCGTCCCGCCCACTTCGTATTCCCAGATGCGCCTTGACAGCGGAATCTTTATGTCAAAGGCAGGCGCGATCGCGTCAAAATTCATGACTGATAATTGGAACGATGAAATATATCTTGCGATGACGGCAGAAGAATCTTTTTTTAGTTCATTTAATTACATCACCGAAAATTCTGCCGCAGCTTCCGGATTTATATAACGACTAATCAAGAAACCCAAGCTTTGCTTTCAACTCATCCAGTACGGTCGCAAGGTCAGGCAGAGGATTTAACAACCTGCCCAATTCCTGCTGCCAGTAGGGCATAATAATGTTCTCGATGTCAGAGGGAAACATTTCATCAATGCCGCTGAATTGAATCCCTTTAATTTTGCATTTTTCCCTGAACAGTTTCTTCAGTTTTCTTCTGTCGAAATCAGTCGAACACAGCTTCCAGACGTCAAAGTAGTCGCGGCATTTCGTCCGCTCAATTAATGAGCGTATCTTTTCTGAAAATATCTCCTCGATTGATTCTACCTTTGTTGAAAAGGCAGGATAGTCCGAATATGATTTATTCAGCTCTTTCTTTTCGATTTTATCCAGAACGGTCTCTTTTGTTGCATCGATTTTTATCCAGTTTTTGCCGATGACCGCATCATAGCCGATCTTGAACTGGATATAGAGCGGATTTGAAAATTTGCTCTTTATCCTGAATTTGATTCCGTTCTCTTTGCTGATTTTGTCCAGAATGCCGCTCATCGCATCAATTATTCCGGTAAAATCATCTCCTGTAAACGCAAAGTCAAGGTCTTCGGAAAGCCGCCATGTTTTAGGGAAATAGATTTTGGATAGGGCGGTTCCGCCCTTAAAAACGAGGCCTCCAATATCCTTCATGCCAAAAAGAAGCCATCCCAGGACATAGTCTTTTTCGACTATCTGAAGGTTTAACTGGCGTTGCCTTGCTTTTTCCAGCAGTTCCCTTCTGTCAATCAATACATCCACCTTTCAGGATTCAAGTCCCTGTTGATTAAAAGCATCCATTTTTCATTGTATTTTCCTTTCTCCGGAACCATCGGGTCAAGCAGTCCATAGCCCTTTGAAAGTTTGATGTTGCTGAATACAGCCTCGTATTTTTCGAGCAGTCCGCATGCCTCAAGAATGTATCCGAGCCTTTTGATAATTGTGACATTGCCCATTTTCAGAGCATACCTTACGATTTTCTTAATGTCGATTTCATCAATGGAAAAAAAGATTGACCTTGCTATCTCATCAATTCCGCCGCTGTGTTCGGGATGGTCGAGGCAGTCCGCTATTGTTTTGTTCTTGTCGGATATTTTTACCTTTTCCCCGTCTATCTCAATATCACTGGTTCCGAAAAACCTGCTCTTACTGACCTGAACAAAGACATACGATGCGTTAAGTATTTCCAGTCCTTTTCTGGCTTTTGTCGTTGCAATGAAAGTTGCCTGGGGAATCTGGTCTGAATAACCATAGTAATTTAATGCAGACCAGTAGCCGATATAATACGGTTCAACAAGTTTTGAGGCGATGGCAAAATTATGCATAATGAAGCTGTCTGCACCCTTCACACCTATGTCAAGAGGGACGATGATGTAAAGGCCCCTTTTGAGTTTTAGGATCCATTTCTTTTTGACAAGATTCACAAGCATCCTAACTGCCTGCTCTCCCGCTATTGCCTTTGCATCTTCTATGGTAAAGAATTTCTTGTCGCTTCTTGCGAGAGTTGATATGAGAAAAGATTCCTTGCCGGTCAATCCTTCCCTATATTGTTCTGTCGTTAATGCCATAATCGTGTCACTTTCTACAGAATTATATAAATATTTAAGTTGCTAATTTATAAGTTGATACAATGAACCTTCATTGCATTCTCAGAATATCTTTTAGTTCATTTAATTCTGTTATAACGTAATCGGGATCTTCTGAAGGCTCAGATGGGAGGACATCCGCATAAATTCCCTTCCTGAGCCATATGGCCTTCATTCCGAGGGATTCCCCTATCCTTATTCCCCCCCTGTCTTGTCCCCCCACAACGGCGGTTTCGGATGGCGCTGTTCCCATGATTTTTGCGCATTTTAAACCCTTTCGTACAAGTTTTTTACAGAGTGCTCTTATATCCGGTGATAGTCTCGTCATAGGCATCACCGGATATATATTTTTTGCTGATTATATTGAAATACTAAAGTGTCAAGTTAGAAAGTTGACATAACAGTAAAGAAAAATTTTTTAATAAGTAATTTAATCAATCTAATAATGTATCAATACCGATTCAGTACATTGTATAAAAAATGTTACAATGAATTTGAGAAGGTTTTAATCAAATTTGTTAAAAATGATACCAAGATTTTAGACTTGGGAGCTGGGAATGGCTTTGTCATTGACTTAATTGAG
>JAADIF010000020.1 GCA_013151465.1 Microcaldota archaeon
CAAGATAAAGTCGCTTCACACCGTCGATGTTATTGCTATCGAATTTTCCTTCGTTTCCCTTAAGGAATACATTCTCCCCAGAAAGTAATGTATTGTTAAAGACAAAGAACTGATTTCCATATATGCTAAGATTTCCTGGGGAGTTGCTTATCGTATTGGAACTGAAATTGATTTTTTCCCCATCAAGCCGTGGCTGACGTTGATTTCTATCAAATCTGTTGTTTATGACCTTTGCATCATCGCCTAACACAATGAGAGGAACAAAACTATCTTTTAGCGTGCTGTCTGAGATAGTGAAATCATTTGATTTGACATACAGACCCAAATTATCCATCTTGTTGGATGTCATGCCGCAATCCGATATCGTGCTGTTTAATATGGTTAAAGAACCGCTGCTCCTGAATAGATATTTGCCACTTCCGTTGCTCTTGATAATAGATGATGAGATGTCCATAACACCTTTATTGTCTATTACAAACTGCCCATCTTTGGAGGCGTTTATCAGAAGTGTGACATTATTAAGATCAAGAACGGAGTCCTTATTCACCGTGATATTTCCTGTAATCTCAATTACCATATCGCTACAAATAACAAGGTCGTCTATTGTCCAATTCTTCCCGTCTGCCGGCAATGGCACAGTGCAACCTGCTGCGAAAGCGCCATGTGCCGTAGAAATGAATGATGTGGCAGAAACGACAACAACAAAAAGCGCCACGTAAGCATCAAATCTCATACATATTAATTAGTATTGTTCTCTTATTTATGGCTTTTGCGTTTTTCTGCATGCAAATATGTGAAAACATATTTCCTGGGGAGTGTGCTCGTGCCTTCTGCCTTAAAGCCGCATCTGAGGCAGATATATCCATACACTATCCTTTTTCCTCTGAGATTCTTCATCTTGCGCTTTTTTAGGGCGTGAAGACACACGGGGCATTTCTCCGGTTGCTTTCCTTCCCTCGTTTCGACCGTCACTCTTATGTATGGTGTTTTTACTGCTATCATTCTCAGCCGTTGCGCTGAAACAGAATACGCATTATCTGCTTTGGAAAGCCTCCTGTTAACAAGAAACACAAGCTCGCTCTGGCTTTCGACTACAACCTTTTCTTTCATGACTTCTTTGAGAACAAATGAAATGACCTCATCCTTTGCAATTTTCCTGTCCCCATGCTGCATTTTCATGGTTAATTCTTGGAGAAATGATTAATTAAGATTCCCCAGAACAAATATTTGTTATGAGTGATTTCAGAAGAAAGGTATTTGAGGCGGTCATGCTCATCCCCAAAGGAAAAGTAAGCACTTACAAGGCTATTGCTGAATTTGCCGGGAACTTCAAAGCATATCGCGCTGTGGGAAACATACTCAACAAAAATCCATATCCCATAAAAGTTCCGTGTCATCGTGTTATAAGGTCTGATGGGACTATAGGAGGGTATGTTAATGGTTCCTCAGAAAAGGCCAAACTCCTTAAGAAAGAAGGAATTTCCGTAACCAAAGGAAAGATAATGGAAAAGGATAGAATAATGAGAAGACTAAGATGACAAGCTCAACTCCAAAGCTCTTCCCGCTCCTCTGCGGGTGTTAAAACAAGCCCGAACTCAGAATAGACACTCGAACAATGAGGGCAGACGAAAATACGCGGTTTTTTCTTCCACAGATCCCCATTCGTGCCACAGACCGGGCATCTTTTGTCAAATGCTATCAATACAGTATTCATATAACTCATCCCTGAGCATTTTATTGAGGAGAAAGAATATAAACGTATAAGGATTTTGGATATAGCATGCCTTTCCCTTTCACGGATGTGGACCTTATACTCAGGCGTTCATGACTCTTATCTTAAGCTCATTGGCTTTTGATAGTATCTCTTTCTTCTTTTTCTCACCTACGCCAGATGATATAACTGCAGCCTGCGCTTTCGGATCCAATGAAGACAGTTCGCTCACATTGTTCACCAGTGTTTCTTCGAGTCCAAGCCTGTTCAATCCCTTTACCGCGCCTGGAGAACCATATCCGGGGTTGGGCATAGCCCCTCTCCCTTTCTCATGCATCCTCATCTTGCTGTGTTTTCCACGAGGTCTTCTCCATACATCCTTCAGCTTTGCATGTTTGCCGGTCTCTTGCCTCTTAAATGATGGTTTTTTCCTCTTTATTTTCTCTTTCAGCTTAAGCAATACGCCATCAACCATAATAATCACTCTTCTGAAACCTCGGTCTTTCCTATTTTATATATGCCATCCTGGAATATTCTGCGATCGAATTTCCTAACGGCGACTTTCTGTTCTATAAGTGCTGCCGTCTGCCCGACCTTCTCTTTATCTGCTCCGCTTATCGTTATTTCATTGCCTTTTATATTGAGACTTACATCAGAATCTATTTTTATCATCCTCTTCTGCCTTTCGCCAAGGAAATTCTCCACGACAAGGGTATCTCCCTCATGCTTAAGTTTGACGGGGAAATGCGAATAAACGAGTTTGAGTCTACAGACCCACCCTTTGGTAACACCCTTCGACATCCAATCGATTATCGCCTTCCATGTACCTATTATAGCCTTTGTCTTTTTGTTCTCGCTCTTTGATTTTATCAGTATCTTCTTACCCTCCAGACTCATATCTACCTTCGGATGAGAAAATTCTCTCTCAAGCTTCCCTTTCGGACCATCGACCGAAAGCCTTCCACCGTCCAAAGAAGCGTTCACTTCTTCCGGGAATTTATATTCTGATTCAAGCATTCAAATCTCCATCGCATCATTTAAGAGTACACATCATTAGGGATTACTTCTTTTTATTTTTTTGCACTGTTTCTTTCTTTTCTCCTTTTGCAGTTTTAGCTTTAGTGGTTTTATTCTTTGCTTTTGTCTCCTTGCTTTTTATTTCATTATCTGCTTTATCTTTTTCTTTCTCTTCTCTCACTTCTTCATCATTTATATCCTGCTGCTCTTCCTGTTCCGCTTTAAGGGCATCTTCTATCCTTCTTTTTCTTTCAATCTCCGCTTTTTCCCTGTCTTCGGCAAGTTTCTTTGCTTTTTTCTCATATTCTTTCTTCAAACTTTCTGGCATCTTCGGCAATTTGCCGACAAGAGTAAAGCTTCCGGTACCCATGGGGGCGACCTTATTCATTATTATGTTTTCAACAGATCCTTCAAGCGTGTCTTTGATGCCCTTTATCGCGGCTTCGACAAGGTGCTTTTTCGTCTCTTCGAAAGAGGCCCTTGCGAGCACAGAAGGCTTATTTCCGGCAATGCCGTATCTTCCAATCCCCATTATTGTTCCTTTATATGTCATTAAATCTGCAAGAAGCATTACATAGCGTATGTCTACACCAAGACCCTGCTCTTCTATAGTATGCATCGCTTCTTTGATTATCGCGTTTCTTGCAGCTTCCACTCCAAACACATTATAAATCTCAAATATATTGTTTGTTGTTGTCCTTGTCGGATCCACACCTTCTATCTCGCATACCTTTTTGAGATTTGAACCCAACGTGCTTATAACCCATTCAGCATTCTCATTCTTTGTAACTATAACCTGGGATATGTTCTTTATGCCGCTGACATGGCTTTCCAGTATCTTATAACGCAATTTATGTATGTTCGTATTCTCTTTCTTCGCCGTTACTATAAGCGTATCCCTTTCAATGCTCATGTCTATGTTCTTCAGCTTCACCTTTGATGGTATTTTCTTCATTTCTATGCCAAGATCTGAAAGCTTTTCTTTGTTCAACTTGAATTTTATGACCAGATTCAATATGTCCATGACGCTTGTGGTAACGACATCTTTAAGTTTTACCTCTTTTATCATCCCGGCTATTTTTGTGATCTTTGCCTCATTCTGATATTTTTTATCTATATATATGGTCATTGTCGGTGTTTCTGGCTCCTTCTTCGCATCGAATATCTCAAGAAGGCGGGGCAGACCCAAAGTCACCTGAATACCAGCTGTACCTGCAAAATGGTACGTTCGCATCGTCATCTGCGTAGCCGGCTCAGATAGTGACTGTGCCGTTATTATGCCGACGGGCTCCTCTGGATAATAAAGACGCTTTTTATATTCTTCGAGTATCCTCTCTTTTAGCTTTTTGGCTTTCTGTCCGCTTAGCTTATTCTTCTTTATGTATTCACCAATCTCTTCATCCAATTTTTTCGGAAATTTTATATCATGCATAATATCAACCTATACGTAGTTTTCCCATACGAACTTTCCCCATTCAGATTTTGATGGGTCTATGCCATCTTCCCCGGCAAAGAATTGCACTATCTCTCCCATGGCTCCCCTTATTGACAGGTCATCCAATACTTTGAGATCCTGCAACGAGTTTATGAGCCGTCTCTGCATGTAACCGGATTTTCTTGTTCTGAGAGACTTGTCCATGAGACCTTCTCTTCCATTCATAAGATTCCAGAAAAATTCGTATGGAAGGAGACCTTCTTTGAAACCGCGCGATACGAATCCGTGAGATGCCGCTGAAAGGTCGCCTCTTTTGAAATGCGGAAGCGTCCTTCCCATATAACCACGTTGTATCCGTTTTCCAAGTATTGTCTCTGAACCTACGCATGCGGCCATCTGGGTCGTATTTATATTTGAGCCTTTGGCGCCGGATTCTGTCATTGCTATTATGTCACTATATCTGACATTCTTGATGACTATCTTGCTTACATCGTTAAGGCCGTTCGCCAGTGTATTTAGCATTTGCGCTTCAAGTGACTCTTTTCGGGTCATTCCCGGAAGTATCTTAAGGGTTCCCTCATTATATGCCGCAATCAGTTTGTTGGCTTTGTTTTCGGCATATTTCACGGATTTTCTTATCTCTTTCATGATATCATCACTCAGGTCAAGGTCAGATATCCCTATGGTTAACCCTCTTTTCATAAGATAGGCGACTCCGATGCGACCTGCGTTATCGATGAACTGCCTCAATTTTTCATTATCGCCAAGTGCGCTTATGCTGTTTATTATCTTCCCCTTGAAAGCACCGACGGCTGTCTTATCTATAACTCCGCTCTTTATCTGGCCATTCTCTATCTCAACCAATCCGTTATTTTTATCTTCATTTCTGGAAGACCATAAATTAGCCTTGAAATCAAGGTTCAATTCCTTCGGTAAAAGCAAACTTACTATGTCGCGTCCGCTAAACTTCTTTTTGTCAGGTATCTTTGCATCTATGCCGGCCGCTGCCAACAGATCGGATGTTTCTTCTTTGGAGAGTTCAACACCGCTTTTAGTAAGAAGGCTTATGCCGGTTATCTGATCGAGATCAAGACCGACAAGAGGTCCGCCGAACTTCGGTGAAATTATATTATCCTTGACATCCATAAGAAGAGATGCCTCAGACCTCGCCTCCTGCGTCTGCAGAGCATGGAGGTTCATCTCATCCCCGTCGAAATCTGCATTGTAGGGCGGACACACGGAAGGATTCATCCTGAATGTTTTGTGCGGCATAATTTTTGCGTAATGCGCCATAATGGAAACCTTATGAAGCGATGGTTGCCTATTGAATAGGACGACATCATTATCCTGAAGTTTCCTTTCCACTATCCATCCTTTATCCAGCATCAATATAAGATCTCCGCGGTTATCATCGGTTACCCTTATTCTCCTCCCGTCGGGTCGTATCAAATAACTAGCTTTTCCTTCAACTATGAGTTTTTTCATCTTCTCTATATTGAGAGGTGTAACATGTTCTGGTATTGTCAACTCGGATGCGACATCCTCAGGAACTCCCACCTCATTCACAGAGAGCATCGGATCCGGAGATATTACGGTCCTTGCGGAAAAGTTTACCCTTTTGCCAAGAAGGTTTCCTCTGATGCGGCCTTCCTTTCCTTTGAGGCGCTGCACCATTCCCCTCAATGGTCTCCCGGAACGGTGCCTTGCCTGCGGTATTCCTGAAAGCTCGTTATCAAACAGAGTCGAAACGTGATATTGAACAAGCTCCCACAAATCGGATATTATGAATTCTGGGGCCCCTATATCTATATTTTCTTTCAGCGACTGGTTTATCCTCACTATATCAACCAGCTTATGCGTAAGGTCGTCTTCTGACCTCTCCCCGGTCTCGAGTGTTATAGACGGTCTCGAATTGACAGGAGAAACAGGTAGAAGCGTAAGTATAAGCCATTCTGGCCTTCCTCCAACAAATTCTATCCTTTTCAAATCCCTGTCCGGTATTTTCTCGAACAACTCCCTTATCTTCTCCGCATCAAAATCCTTCTTGTCTATGTTATAAGAATAAGGCTTAACGAAAGAAACCTTCTTATGCACAGTCGAACAGAAAGGACATTTGCTCGGCGGCGATTTTGCAAGTTCTTCAAGCGAGGCGCGCTCCTTTGTCATGATGCGACCGCACTTCTGACATGTGACCTTAAGCAGATTGTACACAGTTTTAGCGAACAAAACATGAACGACCGGCTTTGCAAGCTCCAGATAGCCGAAATGTCCTTTGCATGTGTCTATATTTCCTCCACATGTCCTGCATCTCATTCCAGGATCTATTACACCCATTCTGGAATCCATGACGCCTCCGTCAACAGGATAACCATCCGCATCATAGAGATCTGAAGTAACTATTCTTATAGTCGCCATCTGGCGTATCTCTTCGGGGGAAAGGATACCAAAACCAAGGGCTTTTATCTCACCAGTCATGCCAACACCTAAATCTCCTCTACCTCAAGCCGTGGATATATGAGCATGGATTTCATCTCATCCAACAATAATTTGAACGCATACGATGTCGTTATCCATACTATTTCAGAATCCCTGCATACGGGACACTGGCTTTTGTTTTTTATTTCATCATGAAGGGCCATAAGACCGCAATTGGAGCAAACCGGTATTGAAACGTTGTCAGAGTTGAATCTTTCGTTAAGCGTCAACGCAGCTCCATGTCCTATAAGGCATTGCTGCTCCATTTCACCGAGACGAAGGCCGCCTTTCTTCGAACGCCCCTCGGTCGGCTGTTTCGTAAGCAATGTAACGGGTCCCCTGCCTCTCGTCTGTATCTTGTTTGCGACCATATGATCCAATTTCATATAGAAAGCGATTCCCGTAAATATCATGACCTCATATTTTCTTCCGGTCCTTCCATCGTAGAGGATCTCCTTTCCATCGTCTCTGAATCCTGCTTCTTTCATCATTTTTCTTATCTCATCTTCGGAAACGGCGTTGAATATTGATGCCTCTGTCTTTTCGCCTGTAAGCGCGCTCGCTTTTCCGCCTATAAGTTCAAGAAGCTGACCCACTGTCATCCTCGAGGGGATTCCATGAGGATTAAATATTATATCAGGAACTATTCCATCCTTCGTAAAAGGCATGTCCTCTTGGTGGACAAGAAGCGATATAACACCCTTTTGTCCATGGCGTGTTGCAAATTTATCGCCTATCTCGGGTATTCTCTTATCCCTGATTCTGACTTTAAACATCTGATTCCCGTCGGTCGTTTCTGTTATGAAAATGCTGTCGGCTATTCCTTTCTCTCCATATCTTACTGTGAGCGATGACTCCCTTTTATTTTCAATATCACTCATCATATCTTCGCTGGAAAGGAATCTTAACGGCGATGTCTTGCTGATTATTATATCATCCGACTTTACAGGAGTTTCGGGATCGATCATGCCATCTGAGCCCAGATGATTGTATGCAGCGTCCCCGCGATATCCCTTTATCCCGGGGTTGGGAATACCTATTTCATCCTCCTGCCCGCCCCAATATTTCTTTTTGAGCGTTTCGTATGTACGGAAGTAGAATGATCTAAAGAGCCCTCTCTCGACGGACGACTTGTTCATGACAATGGCATCATTAAGATTGTAGCCGTCCCATGCCATAATGGCGACAACTACATTCTGCCCGTATGGATGGCCTTTCATAACGCGGTCTATTTTAGTTGTCACAAGCGGCAACTGTGGATATGCAAGAATGTTAAATTTCGTATCTGTTCTGACTGGGTAATTGTTTGTAAACATTCCGATAGACTGCCCTACCATCTTGGCACCATAGTTTACCCTGTCTCCACGATTGAACTCTGCAAACGGTATGAGATTAGCTGATGTGCCAAGCATCATTGAAGGATGCAACTCTACATGCGTATGTTCTTCTGTGATATCCTCCAAGTACATGGCAATATAGGAATTCTCTTCCTCTTCTGCATCGAGATATTCTACTATCCCGTGCTCTATGAGATAATTCCAATCAATTTCACCGTCCAGAAGTTTCCTTATGTAATCTTCTGTAAGTTTTGGCTTTTTGTTTTCTATGACGACGACAGGTCTTCTCGCCCTGCCGGAATCTGTATTTATACGTATTTCTTCAGTTTCCGGGAAATATGCAACATTGACTTGGCTCGATATTATTCCAAACCTTCTTTTCTTTCTTATCTCATCTACGAGCTCTTTGGGATTTGGCGTCTCGCCCATGAATATTCCATTAATATATACAACTGCTCTTGCGGCCTTCGAAGGAACAGCAGCCTTAGAACCTACATTTTTCGTACTCATCATTATCCCCTATTTGCACTTGTTTTCAACAAGCTTCATTATCTCCATTTCTTTTTGGGCAGATATGCCTGGCGTAATCTCGCTAAGAAGTGCGAGATGCTTTCTCAACCCTATAGAAGAACCTTCCGGCGTCTCGGCGGGGCATAGCCGCCCCCACTCCGTCGGATGAATCTGTCTTGCCCTGAAATGTTCCTGGGTCGTTGTCAACGGAGAAACGACCGAACGAAGATGCGATATTGTTTTTCTATACGAACTCCTGTCAAGACGCTGCGAAACGCCGGTAAGTCCGCCTATCCAGTTTCCAGTAGCAAGCGATGAAAGTATCTGCTTAGTCACAGTGTTTGCCTCTATTATGGACTGGAGCGATGGTATCTTTCCCCTCTTTATAAGTTTTTGATAGTTATATGTCATTTTCGCTATAAGACCCCACCTTCCGAGAAGTATGGATCTGAAAAGGTTCTCGAGCAAATCCCCGGACATAAGAAGGCGCTTATTAGAATAATGATCTATATCATCCTTTGGCGCCTCCCCCATCTGGACCTTTATTGTCCTCTTCACTATCCTTGCAATATACTTGGCCTTCCTGGCTCTGTCAGCACTTTCTTGACCAAGATGCGGCAAAAGATATCTATCAAGAATCTGGCTTACCCTATCCACCCGATAGTCCTCTGATATCTTGAGTTTTCTTCCTATGAAGTCGATGGCTTCTTCAGTGCTTATTATGTTCGACTCGAATAGGTTTATATAGAAACTGTTAAGTATCCTCTCTTCGCTTGTTATGAGATCGCACACAGCCTTGTCGGTCTCGACGCCAAGCGCTTTGAGAAGCACGACTATGGGCAGCCTGTGTATATTCGCAAAGGATATCGTTATCTCTCCGTATGCCGACATCTCGACAAGATGCCTCTGTTTAAAGCCGCTTCTTTCTGAATTGACCCTTACCTTTATAGAGCCGTCGTCTCCTTCTTCAAAAATCGGCTTGTTGGATGCTATCTCCTCTATGAGAACAAGGGCACGCTCAGTGCCGTTCACTATGAAATATCCACCGGGATCCGCGGGATCCTCGCCATGTTTTATGAGCTCGTCCGAACTCATTTCCGATATGTTACAGAGCTTGGACTTTACCATTATGGGCAAATCACCTATATGGACATCCTCGCTCCTCTCTTGTATGCCATTGAACACTGGGATAATCTCTACATACATCGGGGCTATATAGGTAAGGTTTCGCGTTCTTGCTTCATTCGGGAATATCAGACGGACAGAACCGTCGGCCTCTTTTACCATCGGCTTTTCCACCCGAATCTTTCCGAATTTTATCTTGAAATCTTCGAAACCATCCTGACCTATATCTATCAGACCTACTTCGTCTATTATTTTCTGAAGACCATAGTCAATAAAATTGTTAAAGGACTCGATCTGGTATCTTACCCAGCCACGATCCCTTTCAAAAGCATTTATGACGTCAATAAAAGGCATTACAACACCCCTCTAACCAATCCTTACATACCGAAGTCTGTGAAGCGCACAAACTATCATTCTTCCTCTTCTGGCTCTGAAGGCGCTTCAAGCTCTGTCTCTTCCTCTTCGGGTTCCTCTTCAGATGCGCCTTCGACCTCAGGAAGCACAATCTTCCCCACGACTATCCTGTAGTATTTGGTTTCGCCTGCGGTGGGGGATTTTCTGGTGATTTCCAAAACATCCCCGGTTTTTGCCTTTAGAACCTTGACTACTGGATCTGCTTCCAGAATCTTCGGAAGGTTATCTTCAGATGCGCCGTATCTATCGAGCACATCCGCCTTTTCCTTTTTTGTCAAAACCTTAAAACCAGGAACGAGCTCATGAGACATAATATCGATTGCTATGGAATCACCGCGATTTATTTGTATATTATCAAGCAGTTATCAAAACGTGTGTGTGGAGTTAACTAAATTATATATAGTGTAAGATTTATAAACGTTTTGCCAATTCAACATACTTTGATGGATTTGCAGAGAAAAGAGTAA
>JAADIF010000040.1:0-9693 GCA_013151465.1 Microcaldota archaeon
TTGTTCATTTCCTTTCAATATCTGGCGTATTTCATCTACTATAATCTTTCCGTTATCATAACCGAAATCAAAGAGCTCCTTTTCTGTCATTTTCTCTCCGGGTATCTGGATCAACTCTGCCATACCGCGAGACGGTTCAAGCGTCCAATCCATCTTGCCAAACATTCTTATTCTGCTTTTTTCTGTAGTAAATGACCCAGTCATTAGCATTCTTTTGAAAGGGTCAGCGAGATCTGCCAGATTATCACCTCAAAATCATGTCTTTAAAAACTCCTGAATAGTTCTCAATTTCTCTATCTCAAAGGGCCATGCAACAAGCGCCTTTCCTATTCTTCTCGTCATTATGCGCTCTTCCTTTTCGAGCTTTTTCATGTGGTAAGAGATTTTCTTGATGTTACTGTTTTCCGGCTCAAGCCCGATGGCAATTGCAATCTCCTTTGTGTTTATCGGCCAGTTGAGTTCAATATGCTCGTAAATCTTTTCTCTGAGGCTTTTGCCCTTCATATTTCTATTTTTGAAGTAGTAACTTAAATATCTTATCTCACATATATGACAAATATTCACCATTATATCTCACATATATGAAAAAATGAACTGGCAAGAGGTCAGAACAGAGTTCAGAGAAAAGACATATGCAATTGCATCCGTCAAGAAATTATAACAACACAAATCTTTCCAGAATCGCCCAATTTCTCACTTCCGGATGGAACTGAACGCCGTAGATTTCGCGCTTTTTGTGCTTTATAGCCTCGATGCAGTTTTCTGATTCGGCTATAATGTCAAAATCACCGGGTTTCTCTATCGCATGCCCATGAAGCTCGTACGCTTCGATGTCATGCGGAAGGATTCTATTTTCCTTTTTTACGGATATTTCATTCATTCCTATCTTTTCATTCTTTATGAGCTTCGCACCGAAAACGGCAGCGATCGTGTGATGGCCTGCACATATGCCTAAGACGGGCTTGTCAAAACATTTTAGCCACGAAAAATTATCTAAATGTTTCGTTGTCGATACGTCCCCGAGCGGGTTTCCTGACATTATCACCCTTTTGCATTTTTTGAGGTCTTCATTCGAAACCTCTGACCAGTGCCTTACAAAACATCTGTAATTGATTGTCCTCGCTATGGGAAGCACGAACTCGTCCTTTGAGAGCGAATCCTTCTTTTCATTCATATCGATTATGAGAGTATCATATATTTCTTCTGAGCATCTTGAATTTGTGCCGTGTCCAGCGCCAGCAATTTCTTCCTTTCGTTCAGCTTTCATCGGAATTTGTGTTGTTTCTTGGGCGCGAACGCGGCCTTTCCTCTCCAGCATTGCCTTCTTTATTTCCAGCGTCCCGCTCATGCCGTCAAAATGCTTTTCATAATCCTTTACGGCTATTCTTTTTTTGAAAAAAGGCGCGTCAAGAACAGTTGTTTCTATCTCGCCGCCCTCGCCAGTCGGGCTTATCTGGTACCTTTCCATAAGCCTTTTCAGATGCCCGACCACGACATCATCTATCTTCTGGTCGAGCCAGTCCTTGTTCAGTGGATAGGCGAAAACACCCGAGATTATCACATCAAAATCCAGAGCAACTATTTCCTTAAGCAGCTCCAGCTGGTCTTTCTGCCAAAGCGGGTTAAAGCATCTCAGTCCAAGCTCTGAGCATATTCTCTGGATGCGCGTTGCCTGATAGACGGATTCGACCGCCCCCGTAACAACCCCTTCTATGCCGAACCTTTCGACAGCTTCAGCTATCGCTTCTTTAAGGTCCGAAAGCTCATCCTCCTTTATGCCTATGGTTTTCTTCTGTATCAATGGAAGGCCAATTGCCTCTGCCTGAAGTTTTGTAAGGTCTATATTCGGCGTGTGGAACATGTAGCTTTCCTTGTTCTCGGAAACAATGGATATGAGGCATGCGACCTCTTCCTTCTGCATGGCTTTGTATAAAGCATATGCAGAATCCTTCCCACCTGAAAACAAAACGCCAAGTTTCATGGTTAAGATATGGGTGCTATATTTATGAAAGTTTAATTACAACCTCCGACCAATAATATTCATATGAAAGGCCATCTTCTCCTATTCATTGCCCTTTGGCTCTTCTGGTCAATGCTGACCGGTTTTGACCCCGAAGAGATTGCCATAGGCGCTGCCGTCTCGCTTATCGTGTCATCTGTTGCGCATTATAGTTTTACTCACGGAAAAAGGACAGGTTACATAAAAGCCATGCTTGGCATGCTCGCCTTTATTCCCTACTACATCCACGCCGAGGTGGTCGCGCACCTGCGCGTCATAAAGATGATTCTCACAGGAAAGATAAACCCCGGATTTGTCGAGGTGAAAAACCACCATACAAATGAATGGGGAACGACGATGCTTGCAAATGCCATAACAATGACTCCGGGAACGCTCACGGTCCTTGCTGATGATGGGAAACTCCTTGTCCATTGCCTTGACAAAAACACGAAGAAGAAAGACATAGCAGATGGCTTTGACCATTTCCTGAAGAAAATATGGGTTTGATTATGTATTACGAAGCTGCTGGCGTGATGGTGCTAATTGCAATCGTGATAGCGCTGATAAGAGTTGTCAGGGGTCCTACCGCCCCTGACAGGATGATAGCGCTTGATGCGGCATCAAGCCTCGTTATTGCCATCATCGTGCTTCTTTCATTCATTTATGATAATAGGATGCTGCTTGACATAGCAATACTTTATGCGATACTTAACTTCATAGGAACGCTTGCAGTATCCAAGTATTTCCTAAGGGAAAGAATGTGGAAGGAATGAAAAGGGGAAAGGTCGCATACGCGACCAGACACAACTCAAATTCAAATGAAAGTGGAAAGAAAGCAAAAGACGGCTTCGCCGTCGGACACAACTCAAATTCAAATACAAGTGGAAGAAATAAAATGACGACTACAACCGATAATATCAAGTCGTCTCCGTCACGGACTATAAGGCGAAGGATAAAAAGAACGGCTGCTAACAACGATTGGATGAAGCAGCATCCGTCATATATTGCAAGGCGAAGGTTATGAACGGTGGGATAATTGCGGTTTTGATTGGAGCACTGATAAGCATTATAGGCAGCATAGGGCTTGTTCGTTTTCCTGATGTATTTACGCGTTCCCACGCGCAAACGGTTGTCAATGTCGGCGGAGTTGCTCTTATGCTTATCGGAGCAGCATTTGAACTTATCGGAGACCCTGCCGCATGGAAAATTATCGTGATAATTATTCTCATTTTCGTAACCTCTCCAACAGCCACGCATGCGATAACAAAGGCGGCGTATGAAAGGAAAATACATTGAACACCGATCGAAAATTAAACTTGATGCTATTATAGATTCAACGGGATTCTTAATCTTTGAAATTGCTATTTGTCAAATCTCATTCAAATATGCTAATGCTCCCCATTTGCACTCCGTTGCTTGATCCTAAAATTAAGTTGTTTCCTCAATATCACCTATTGGTTCATTGCGATAATAAAGCCAAAGATCAGAAAAATTAAAATCATCAAGGCTTGTAAACGTGAACGTCATTCCAGCTGCTTTTCTCACACCTAGATTGGGCTCTAAATCTTTTATTAATTCTGTTAATTCATTATATTCTTTCCTATGGAATCTTTCATATAAACGCGCGCCTTCTTCTCCAAGTCGCTCTGGGATATCATTGTCTATTTTTATTATATACATATTTATCATTAGAAGTTTGTGATTATAAATTGCTACTTTGCCCAAACGACTAAACCAGAATAACGTTAAGAATATTCATAATTTTTAAATTGATTGTAATATCTAAAGTAATATTTTGTTATAGACAATATAGCATTTATAGTATTCTCTTATCCATGAAATATGAATGCCAATCGTGAGAACTATATAAATAACGTTCCATATATGTAACCTTTTTAAAAATCAAAATATGTTCTTTAGTTATGTTTGGGCTTCTAAAAAAACACCTTTCGGGCTCTGTCAAAAAGGTAGCGGAAAAGGTGCTCGAGAAGGAAATCACTGAAGATGACATAAATGGATTTTTTGCAGAACTTGAGATAGAGCTTCTGCAGGATAATGTTGCTGTCGAGGTCATTGATTTTCTGAAAGAACAGATGAAAGAAGATCTTGTCGGGAAAAAGCTCAAGCGGACGAGTGCAAACGAAGAGATAAAAAGAATCTTCAGGGAAACGTTGATGAACATACTTGACAAGGAGCCTGTTGATATAGAGGGCACCATAAAGGAAAAGAGGGAGCGCAGTGAGGTTACATGCATCATATTCCTTGGCTTCAACGGTTCGGGCAAAACGACCACAATTGCAAAGATTGCAAATATGCTCAAAAAGGACGGGTTCTCACCCGTTCTTGCAGCGGCAGACACATTCAGGGCGGCGTCAATCGAGCAGCTTGAGCATCACGCAAACAAGCTTGGCGTGGATATAATAAAACATCAGTACGGGGCGGACCCTGCTGCTGTTGTCTTTGATGCGGTGAAGTTTGCAAAATCAAAGCATAAGGATGTTGTTCTCGTAGATACCGCAGGAAGAATGCACACAGATAAGAATCTGATGGATGAGCTCTCAAAGATAGTGAGGGTGAACAACCCAGATCTCAAGATACTCGTGATAGATTCGCTCACAGGAAACGATGTGGTTATCCAGGCTGAAAATTATGATAAAGCGGTCGGAGGCATAGATGGCATGATACTTACAAAGACCGAAATAAACGAGAAGGGCGGCTCCCTTCTCTCCGCCGCCTATTCAACAGGAAAGCCGATATTGTTCCTCGGAACAGGGCAGGAATATGAAGACATCGAAAGATTCAATGCGGAAAAACTCGTAAATGAGCTGCTCGAGTCGTCATAATTTATATCTTGAAACATAATATTGTTTAACATTGATCATAAGCCGTGCATGAGCATCCGACGTAGGTGCGAAGCACATCAGCATATCAACACAACAAACTAACCGTCACACGGGTTCGCACAGGAGTGTTTGACGCACGGTCGAAGAACACCAGCGCATCAAGATAACAAACTAACCGTCACACGGGTTCGCACAGGAGTGTTTGACGCACGGTCGAAGACCTGCGTCTTATCGCATAGCTAACCAATATAACCGTTAACTATCCAATGGGGCCGTGGTCTAGCTTGGTTTAGGATACGCGGCTGGGGGCCGCGTGATCGGGAGTTCGAATCTCCCCGGCCCCATTCACTCTTTTCATTTACCGAAATCGGCAAGCGTTCTCTGCTCTCCGAATTCCTCGAAATTGCCAACGCGAAGCCCGAATCTTCTTATCGTATCGTCGGGATTTTCCTTGAGAAACTCGACAAGAAGCTTTTTGTATTCCGGAAGAACGTTTTCCACGCGTTTTTCGACATGGGAAAGGGTCATGCTTTTTGTCTTTGTCTTGAAGGCCGTCGTAACAACAATTATAGCAATGCTCTTGAAACCTATGTTTCTTTCATCAAGCCGCTTTTGAAGTATTTGCGCAAATTCGCCCGCGCCCTCAAAAATGTAAGCGGCATCCCTGCTGTCCTTCATCAGGGTTTTCAGCTTCGACATCTGCTTCTTGTCTTCGTCCTCAAGTTCATCGTCATCTATGCCGTTTGCATGGTTCCAGAATTGCTCCGCCTTTGCCGTTCCAAGAGCCATCTTCAACTTTCCCAGATTGAATTTTGCAAGGTCTTCGATGGTTTCTATGCCAAAGCCTTTGAGCATCATCTCCGTCTTTTCGCCGATGCCGTGGAGCTTTTTCACAGGAAGAGGCCATATGAGCTTCTGAAAATCCTCATGGTCTACTACGTTTACAGAGTCGGGTTTTTTCAGCTTTGAAGCCATCTTTGCAACAAATTTGTTATATCCTATACCCACCGTGCAGGTTATGCCTTCAGATTCGTGCACCTCTTTTCTTATCCTCTCCGCAAGCTCTATTGCCTTTTCAAAACTTCCTTTGCACCTTTTTGTGACTTCTATATACGCTTCATCTATGCTCACCTGCTCAAACCTGTCTGCATATTTCCTGTATATCTGCATTATCCTGTCTGAAACCTGTTTGTAATAATCCCTGTCTGCGGGAAGGAAAACGACAACGCCTTCCTTATCAAGCTCCTTTGCCTTTTTTATCGGTATGCCGGAGTGTATCCCTAACTTTCTTGCAGGATAATTTGCCGTTGCTATCGCGCCTGAATTTTTGCTTCTACCTGAGAACATGCAGATTGCAATGGGTTTACCTTTAAGTTCATGGTTTCTCCTCTCCTCGACAGATGCATAAAAGGAGTCGAGGTCTATAAGCATGACTATTCTGGACATAACTAATTGTTTAAGAAAAAGAATTAAAAATGAGGTTCCATGAACCATTAGAAATTTAATATCTCACTATTCCAAGAAGTTTTAGAATTCCAAAAATCATTGTTGACTTTCGCTACTTACGTATTTGAGTTCTACGGGTTCCTTTACTTCTGTTGCCCTCATAGCCTTTCTTAGCATTATCAATCTTTTTTTAGGACCAACAACAGATCCTTCCACGAGAAGATATTGACCCGGAACTTTCCCATAATTCAGAAGACCGCCTTCGGCTTCAAAGCCATCAACGCCTATCTTCATTATCCTTTTTCCGAATTCTGTCCTTGTCTGGAATCCATGCTGGCCTGCCATAGCTATTTTTCCGGGAAGAACCCTTCCAGGCGTGACCGCGCCGATATTTCCGATATGCCTTCTCTTACCGTGGGCTTTTCTCTCCCTTATGACAACTCCGAATCTCTTCACAGGACCCTGCGTTCCTTTTCCTGTGGTCACTGAGCTTGCATCTATATATTCGCCCTCCTCGAAAACGGAGTCAATCTTTATTTCCTTCCCAATGTTTTCGAGTGCATATTTCCATTTGGACTCCTTGTCGCCAGAAAGACCGGCTTCGAAGACCTCGGGCTTCTTTTTATCTACCCCGGATTTTGTGGGCTGCGTCTGCATGACCAGCCGTACATCATCGGCGTCTGGAAGCATCTTTTCCATCTCGGATAACTTTTTCTTGTAATCATATTTCTTTGGGACTTTGAGTTTTCTTGAAAGGTTCTTATCGAGCTTCTCAGACCAGATCATGCCTGCAGTCTGGAGCTTCCCTTCAACAGAACGATATAATTTGATCCCACAAACCAACAGAGGCGGACTATCAAGAATTGTAACTGCCTTTGTCACATCCTTCGTGAACGTGGGTGAATTCTTTTTCGTTCCTTCATATGATACGTGGCTCATTCCGGCTTTATATGCAGCGAACATAAGTAGCTTGACATCGCCCTTTACCTCAGGCACAGCCGTAACTGAAGGGTACATCCTTTTAGCTCTCTTTCTCGGCCAAAACGCCCTCGACCCTGCTTTTGGTTTACTGCCTTTTGCCATAATAACACCATAACAATCTCATTAAACGCCGCTCATGTACGCGCTTTTTTTCTTTTCCACTTTCACTTGTAATATCTTTTACACCCTTCTTCCTCTTCTTCCTCCCGGCTTTCTTGTGGTGTCGTGGGGTATCGGAGTAACATCCTCAATTGTGCCTATTTTCAGTCCGGCACGAACCAGCGCCCTTATTGCAGGCTGAGCTCCCTGGCCAGGTATCTTCTTCTTATGACCTCCGGGCGCTCTGACCTTAAGATTCACGCCGATTATTCCTTTCTCTCTTGCCTGCTCAGCAACCATCTTTGCGATTTTTATTGCCGGAAAGGGCGATCCCTTGTCTTTGTCCTTATTGGTTACCATCCCTCCGGACGCACGTGCAATGGTTTCTGCACCAGTGATATCGGTTATATGAATCATCGTGTTATTTGACGATGAATAAATATGAGCTATGCCCCATTTTGCAGGTGTTCTCTCTGTCATTTCTTATCACCCTTTTCTTTGTCATCAGCTGCAGGTGCAACATTAGGTGTGGGCTTATCTTCCACTTTCTTTGGGTTGGGCACTTTAATCTGCAGCGTGACCTCTATCTTTCCTTCCTCATCAGCCGGAACAAAATATGATGGGAACGTAACCTTCCTTCCATCAATCCTTACATGACCATGCACTATGAATTGTCTCGCCTGCTTTACGGTGTTTGCCATGTTCTTTCTGAAGACTATCGTCTGCAAGCGTCTATTAAGGATATCTTCGACAGTAAGCGCAAGTACATCATCTATGCCATGGGTCTTTTCAAGTATGTTGAATTTGACGAGCTTATCAAGAAGAGCTTTCTCATCTGCTTCGTCCTTGTTTGCGGTAATCTCCCTTGCCCTTCTCCTAAAACCTCTCAGCGTTGATCTTGCTCTCCATAACTCTTTCTTGTTCTTAAGGCCGAACTCCCTTAACAATCTCCTCTCTTCCTCTATGAGAGTATCGTCCCATGGAGTTTTCGGACGTTTGAACCCCTTTCTCATTTTTCTCATATTGTCACCAATCAACTATCATTTCTTTTTGGGCTGTTCTTTCTTTCTTCTGACGCCCACAGTCTTTCCCTTTCTGAAAGATGATCTTGTCCTCTGACCTCTTACAGGAAGACCGAACATATGCCTTATTCCCCTATAAGACCTGAGCTTTTTCATTGCGTTTATATCCATGGTCTTTGCAAATTCGAGCGAAGAAACCGCAAGATGCCTATCTTCTCCGGATTCCGGATCTCTCCTTCTGTTGAAAAGCCATGCGGGTATATTATATTTCTGAGGATTTGCGATGATATCTTCTACTTTTGATATCTCTTCGTCACTTAACTCTGCAACTTTTTTATCAGATTTTCCAAAAACATAAGAAACTGCATTGCCAAACATAGGGGCTACGCCCTTTATGTTATTGAGAGCAGAAGCAAGAGGTTTGTTTCCATCAACATTCGTCTCCATAAGCCGGACGATGTTGACCTGCTTTTTCTTATCAGGTCTCTTTGAAGGGGCGACCTCTTCTTTATTATCTTTACTTTTCCATTTCTTTTCAGATCCCATATACACACCCTCGGGATATTCAACGCAGCAGCACGCCTTTAGCGCACCCTGCGGAAACTCTTTTTGTGAACATCCTCGCAAAGGTCTTTGCGAAAATACCTCACATCGTTCTGTTATCCGCAGCACCAAGCAACTTTCCAGTCCGATAAATCGCCCGGATAGTCGCGAACTTGGCCCGCGGAAAGTTTATGAGATTAGTATAATTGTAATGCTTATATTTATAAATCTATTTGAAGTTTTTGAGATTTAACCCGAAATGAATTGTACCCAAATGACATATCATCATAATTTGTGCCTGTTAGATATTGACCTTTCTGGAAGAGTGATGGTGTACAGTTATTCCGCCTGAGAAATAATACATGGTCGTTTATCAGATGATATACGCCGCAGTTTTCTTTCTTGAACTCGATTTTTTCGAGGCTATATTCTTTTTAATAATCTCACGTAGTTCATCTTCTGTGTATTTGCTTAATATTATATCGAAGATTCTCTGTATGCTCTTGTCATTTTTAAGGCCCCATACGGAACGGAAGAGACGAAATCCTCTTCTATTGAATTTTCTAACCTCAACAAGATCATAATCTTTAAGAATTGTCAGATGATATAACGCGGTTCGATGGCTCACGCCAAGAATACTTGAAATATCTTCGGCTTTCATTTCTGTGTTTTCCGCCTTTCTAAGAAGATATAATATGGCAAGACGGTTGATATTATCGCATAATGTATTAATTTTAAGCTTAAGTTCAATTTCCTCGAG
>JAADIF010000040.1:9698-20126 GCA_013151465.1 Microcaldota archaeon
CTCGAGGTTTTTCGGCTCAAAATTAATTTCCATCGAATCACAACTATTAATTGATAGTAAAATTTAAATAAGTAATGATTTTGATTATTATAAAGTGATACATATTATAGACAATAGAACAGTCTCAACCAACATCGATTGACGTCTATTGTAAGCGGCTTTGATTCACAGTGATATGTAATATTCTAGATTTGCAGGAAAACGTTCATCATAGAAAGCGATATACCCGGTGGCAATATAATATTTCGGTCCCAATAAATCATCATGAAACATACGTGGGTAGTAACTTTAATGATACTTTCAATGTTCTTCGCAACACAGGTATTCGGGCTTTTTGCCCTTACACAGGCGATGAATGTCGAAAAAGCGCCTGACGGCACGATTTCTCTTGGCTATTCTGAAACAGCTATAGGGGAACGTCCGCAGATGGATGGTTTTGAATCATTCATTTACATAATTGGGAGCATAATCGTGGGAACAGGGCTCCTGCTACTACTGATAAGACTCAAGAAACTTCATGTATGGAAAATCTTCTTCTTCATGGCCGTCTGGATGTCCGTTACAATATTGATCGGTGTTTTTATCGATCCGATGATAAGCTTCGTGGTCGGGTTCATACTGGCGTTATCCAAGCTTTATAGTAGGAATGTTATGCTGTTTAACCTGACGGAAATGATGATGTATGGAGGCATAACCGTGCTTTTCGCCCCTCTCATGGATATGTGGTGGATGGCACTTCTCCTTGTCGTAATATCGTTCTATGACATGTTCGCTGTCTGGAAATCGAAGCATATGGTAACGATGGCAAAGTCGATGACGAAAAATAACATATTCGCCGGCTTTGCGATACCCTATAGGAGAAGCTCTAAAAGCCAGGTCGCAACAAAAAAGCGCAGTGGCACGAAAGCCAAATCAAACATGGCAATACTCGGAGGAGGCGATGTTGCCTTTCCTCTTCTGTTTGCCGGCTCCGTGCTGAACTATATCGTAAAGATGGGAATCCCGAAATTTACGGCGTTCTGCTACGCGCTCATAATACCTGTATTTGTGACACTTGCATTGTTTCTCCTTTTCTGGAAAGCAAAAAAAGATAAATTCTATCCTGCAATGCCTTTTGTGAGCGCAGGAGCGTTTGCCGGTCTGCTGATAATGCTGGCATTAATCTAAAAATATTGCCTGTTTTCATTTTTTCTTGATTTCCGTATAGCCACATTTGCCGCAGTATTTCCTGTTTTTGTTCTCTGAAAGAAAAGTTCCAGGTCCGCACCTTGGGCAGGATGTATTCTTCCTCTTGACGGTGTTGCCGCTAATCTCATATTTTGTCCATACCTTTACTGATTCGTGTTTTCTTCCCTTTCTAACTTTCTTCCCTTTCTTATTGACTTTCTTTGATGCCATAACCAAACACCTTATTCTTTCTTCTCATCTTCAGCTTTTTGCGCATCTGAACCCTCGGATGCTGCTGCCTCTGCCGGCTCTTCGGCCGGTTGCGAGTCTTCTGCTTTTTCTTCCTGTTTTGGCGCTTTCGTCCTTCTGTTCATCTTCTCAATGAGAGCCTTTGGTATGTCTTTTTTGTCCTCGTATACCATTACTTTGGCTTCGGACTTGTCCAGCCCGCGTACACCAAATATCTTGCTGATTATTATGTTATCTTTGCCGGACTTCAATACTTTGGACAATTCCCCGACCATTTCATATCTTGACGGCGTGGGACCGCCTTCATGATCTATCAGCACCTTTGCCTCTTTTCTTTTCATCAAGACATTATCTTTTGTTTCTATTATGCTCAGCTTCATATCATCACCATCATTTTACCCATAGGGCATATTTTCCGGGAACCTTTATATCTAAAAGCTCTGCTATCTCAGAACCCTTTGGATCATTTATGAGGACGACGCCTTTCCATGTCCTCGAAAATTCCGCAACTCCGCACACAGGACATTTCTCCTCTATGACTATCCTTTTGCACCTTCTACACACTTTCTGCTTTTCAAGACCCATTTAAACACCATCATTTCTTTTTTGATGCCTTCTTATCATCCTTTTTGGCATCTGCCTTCTTTGCGTCTTTCTTCTCTTCTTTCCAGTTGAGGCCGCCAAGACCTGGCTGCCTCATGGTAAGGCCTATCTTGTATTCACCTTTTGCAAGCGATATCGAGATTATTCTCGCCTTTACAAGGTCGCCCTCTTTTATGACCCTTTTCGTCTTTTTGCCAGTGAAAGTTGCGTTCTTCATGTCATAAGATACGAAATCGTCGAGAAGCTGCGACATATGGACCATTCCGTCGAGCGGACCTATATTCACGAACGCGCCAAACTCGGTCACGTCTATCACTTCACCCTTCACGACCTCGTGCTGCTCTGGCAGGTATGAAAGAACCTTGAAATCTACCGGATAGTAAATAGCGCCATCACCAGGCAATATTATACCTTCGCCAATCTCTTTTATTTCTGTGACGGCAAGGACGATTCCTACATCCCTTTCCACGATACCTTCCCATTTCTCTTCAAGGCTCGCTTTTATAGCATCTTCCGCGTCAAGTATGAACTTGTCGGGTCCGACCCTTACCCTATCCTCGACATCAAATATCTTATACATCAATTGCACCTCGAAAAGGCAATGAACCTAGATTATGCCTTCTATAACTCATTAAATTTAATAAAGTTATATAAAAGCTAACTTATATAAATTTGAGATTTTTTGACGAAATCTAATTTTGCAATGTGTCGGGTAAATTCAATTTCTGGAAAACGTTCCTAATTTTAGCTTTATCTTTATCATATAAACAAGCGGTGCTCTAATGGTCGGCATGAAGATAATAAATATCAACAGACAATACCGGCCCGGCGCTATTTCTAATGTGTACATAGACAAGATCAAATATCTCGTCTCCGAAGGTGCGATTGACAGAAACGAAATACCTATGGGATTCGTTGAAGACGGCAGGAAGATTCATCTTTACTTAAGAAATAAGAACAGGATTGCCAGATATAGCTGGAATGCAAGAGACATAAGAGACATACAAGCTAACGGTTATCGGGAAGAAGCAATAGATCCGAAAAAGGAGATGAGAAGAATCTTACGTAGATGCGGAATCAACGCAGTCAAAGGATTAAGATTCTTGGATTATTTATATTCATCACTTGCCGGAGGAGCTACAGGTTACTTGATATCCGGCGCCGAATATAAATATGGCTTGGCCGGATTTGCTGCAGGCCTCCTGTACAATCCCATAAAAACCTATGTAAAGTCAAAGATGAAAGCAAAGGAAGAAGCAATGTTTTTGCGGAGTTAATGCATTTTGTCAACACCGCACTATATCACACAACATCAGATTTCCATTAAAAGACACTCTTTAGGCTGAACTATTGCAAGTTTGCAGAAAACCTCAAGCAGCCGATCTTCAGTCACTATATCTTTGAGTTCTTCTGTATCACCGTATGCGCCTATGATCCTGTCAAGTGTCTGATTTTCCGGAACCTCTGCAATCTCAAGTACAGCATAATCTTTGAACTTGTCCATGAATTTTGCATACGTATCCTTTTTAGCGCTGCAATCATCGCAACCTTCCGGATACAGGTATTCAATCAAGACCTTTCCTGACTGAAGTATCTGGACTCTTTCTTCGGGGGCAAGCGGCTTTTCTATAATCGCAGGTATTTTAACTTCCTCTTTTGAGGGCATCCTGTACAGCGATGAAAGCGCAAAACTTGCAACCGATGTAAGCATCAATATACCTACGACGATAGCAAACAACCTTTGTGACAGCATTATATTCACCTTAATGTTCATTATTTTGTGCCTTGGCGATTTATATATGGACACTATACCAAAAACAAAATCATGAAGAAAATAATGATAATAACTTCCAGGAAGATGGATGATGTCAATGTAGAAGGTAAATCTTTCAGCGGATTCGTCGATCTTGGATGCAAGAATTTTGAGGCCGACGTTGCATATCTTTCGATTCTCGGAAAGCTCGGAAAGGGAGAATATCCCGGAAGGGCATATGCAGAAGCTCTTGGAATGGGGATTTCGCCTGCCGATGAGATACTGGCCGAATGCCTGATCGCATCTGTCGATGAAGGCGGCCGCCTCGACAGGGCCGTTGTCGTGGACCACGACTCACTCGAACTGATAGCAGAAATGCTTGACGGAATGGAGATAGACGGCGCGCATTTTTCGGTTGCGGCAACGGACAAAGGCCTTCTTCTCATGGTCAGCGGAGAAAATCTCAGTGCGGACATATCGCCCAACTACTCAAGCGGCGGAAGAGATGCGGTCGGACAGATAATAGCGCTTAATGAGAATGCGAAAAGGACGGCGTCCATATTCAACAGATTCATAACACGTTCGCACAAGAATCTGAACAGTGCAAATCTTGGCATTGAGCCAAAGCCTAATATAGTGCTCATACGATCTGTGGGAAGAAAGACTGAAAAGTCGGAGCTTATGCGCATGAAAAGGGCAAGTGTATGCATATCTTCAGACAGCATCTCCCGTGGAATCGGAAAGCTTCTTGGGATGGACATCATCGATGACATTGAAACAAACGCCTACGGCTTGTTTTCTTCTTATGACATCGTTTGGATTGACGGGAAAAAGTTGTCACTCACAGAACCTCCGAAAGAAGCTGCCGTTGCTACAATCCTGCTTAAGAAAGAAAAATTTGCGCCTCTTAGGTATCCTGCGAAAGTATCTATATACGGCAAATTTATGCTGAAAAAGATGATATTTGAAAGAAACGAGCTTCTTTCCTGGCTTATTAGTACCAGATGAAAAAACTTAATGTCACAATTCTGTCCGTATAGAGCCCTCTGCGCTTGACCGGTATGACTGTCGCCGTGTCTGGAGGAGCAACACCCTTTGTCAGATAAATCGTTCCGTTTGCGTCTTTTAACTCGAAATAAAAATCATAGCCAAAAATATTCTTCAGCTTCTGGTAATTTGTTTTGTTGAATTCGTTTATTTTGTATTCATCCAGAATATTATTTTCGGATGCGAATCCGACGCTCATTACAGATGTGTTGTTCCATTCGATTGGGATACCCGGTGTCGACATCATCGTATCTGTTATCGAAAACGCGCTTCTCGTTGCTGAATAAAGGAGGCGTTGTTCGGTGCTTTCTATATGTATATTATTCCATAACATGAAGGCAGGAACCAAGACAGCAAGCATTATGAGTATGGATACGACAAAATCGGTTGACCATATCTGGCCTTTAGAAGCGCCACCCAACCTGTTACGGATGCCGCTTTGTTCATCCTGTAGTAGCGGCCGACCTGCATTCCCTGTACCATGTAACCTGTTACGGTTCTCGCCTGTTTTAACCTGTGTAAGCGGCCGACCTGCATTCCCGGCGCCATGTAACCTATGCCGGATGCCGCTTGCTTTGAGATATATTAGCGGCAGTTTTTCTGTTCTGCTGACATTTGAATTGGTCGATGAAGAACATTTCATGATATCACCAACTCTCCGTCATTGTTTGTTATTGTGTTCTTTCCTTTGGCAAGTGAACCTGTTATGTTATCCGTCATGAGTTTTCTCCCCTTAAGCGTGCCGCTCATGTTTACCAGCAAAAAATCATTGGTTATGCTTATCTCATAATCGTAGCCGGCAATCTTATCAGGAATCGTTATGTTTGTTGAGAACCCATCTCCCATAATGAATACTCTGTCAATCTCGGACTTTATGAGCGAAATCTCGTCGTCAATCATGATGTTTTTCCTTTCTTCTGTCATATCGGTCATGCTCTTCTGCGAATTTGCGGCAATTACAAGTAATATGACCATAAGTATTCCGAAAAGTATCATGAACTCTGTTGCTGCCTGACCTTTAGAAGCGCCATGTAATCTGTTACGAAGGCCGCTTGTTTTAACCTTCGGTAGCGGCCGTTTTTTTGTTCCGCCTACATTTGAATTTGAGTTGCGTGTGACGGCGAATGCCGTCTTTCTGTTTATTGCGCCATACAATCTGTTACGGATGCCGCTTTGTTCATCCCGTAGTAGCGGCCGTCCTACATTCCCAGCGCCACTTAATCGCTGACGTGTATCGGCTGAAAGCTTATGATGCCGTGAGATTGACATAGTCGCCCATCGCCTTTAACGTGAAATAATAATCCCCTTTCTGGGTCGGAATTGAGCCGCTGATATTCGCCTTTGACATTTCGTAGACAGTTACCTCTCCTGTCGATGTTGCAACTCGCATCATTATGTCGCCTCCGCTTATGTTTGTATAGGTGACGCCATCCGGTATATGCACCATTATCCTGACGCTTGCATTATTTCTCTGCGAATAGACAAGATCAGCTGTGTCAGCTATCTTGCTGACGGTATTTTTTGCGTACGCAAGCGTCATGTCATCTGACACCCCTGTTTTTGTCTGGAAGCCGTAATACCATAAAGGGACTATGAAAACCAAAACGAGAACCACAATGGCCATGTACTCAAAAGCGGCCTGTGCCTTTGTTTTTTGATATTCTCTCATACTATTTAATTCCATTGGCTGCGTTAAATAATTTGGAGCGTATGCTTCAATGCACAAGAAAATATCGCTCATTGACAGATTGAACGCAAAACCCTGCTACACGCCGCTTCCAACTCCGGCAGTTCTGCTTTTTCTACGAGATGATGCCTTGTTTCATTAATATGGGAACTGGTTATAATATATTATACGCTCTTTATGAAAGCGCCCAAGGAAGAGTCTCGTATGGAGAAGAAGAATCGGTATGTTTTCATCTTTGTGACCATTATAGCTGCTATTCTTGTCTTCATCATTCTGTCAGAAAATTATTATTATAGTAGCGGAACAGGAGAACATGAAGAATCCGGATACCAATATCTGAATGAGTCGAAAATTATCCATTACGCGGGAAATGAGAAAGTTGTGATAAGGGATTCCGTTCTTATGGGAGTATATGCGCATGATAATGCCAACATTACCATAGAAAACAGTACAATCTACAGAATAGCTGTTTATGATAATGCAACGATAAATGTGGTAAAATCAAAAATTGCCTATTTAAATGATCATTACCCGCTCATTGAAAACATAACTAAAGTGATATTCCTCAATAAAAGCAATAGCACTTACGGCGGAACGTTGAGCGACAATGAAAAGGTGCTTATGCTCTACCGATGGGCAAGGGATAAAATAACATTCAACAAAACTCCGACATACGGTATGGCACATCTGCAAAACTTCAATGTGACAAAAATACTGAAATATATGGACGGTGATTGCGGGGCACATGCGGCCGTCTTGGGAGCCCTTGCACATTATGCCGGCTATCCTTCACGGTTCATAGAGGCGAAAAATCATATGGTTTCAGAAGTATTTTATAACGGAAAATGGCATATGTTTGACAGCGACCCGAAAACAAACGATGGAAAGTATTACGTGGATGAAAACGGGACGATATTGAATTGTTATGATCTCTTTGAGAACCCATCTCTGTATGACAGGGATTTCTTTCATGTATGGGATCCGAAGAACACGAGGTTCTTTGATGTCGGCCACGGTCAGCTCTCAATCGACGGTTTTCAATATTTTCTTTCCCTTAATATGGAAAACAAGAACAAGTTCAGGGAACTCTTTTATGACAACGCATGGCTTTATCTGCCGAAAATCTCATAACCTTTATATTTATTTGCCTTAAAATATACAAGATATCATTTAACCATTAAGAGGCATATTTATGGCAAGCTTAAGACCTGCAAGATGTTACAGAAAGTTGGAGAGGCCTAATACAAGGCAGTCCCAGCGCAAGCCAAGGAAAAGTTACGTCAAGGGCGTTCCGTATCCGAAGATACATAGATTCACGCTCGGAAACAAGAAGGCTAATTTTAACCTTTCAATGTATCTTAAGGTTGAAAACGGCGTTCAGATAAGACATAATGCCCTTGAAGCGGCGAGGATAGCCGTTCACAAGTCCCTTACAAAGAATATAGGAGAGGGGATGTATCTTCTGAAAGTCCTTGTCTTCCCACATCATGTGATGAGGGAAAACCCACTCGCAACGGGCGCAGGTGCAGACCGTTTCTCGACAGGTATGAGAAAGTCTTTCGGAAAGCCGATAGGACTTGCAGCCAGGGTAAAAGGCGGTCAGCGCGTAATCCAGATAAAGATAGACGCGGGTAAGGAGAAAGAAGGTAAAAGAGCATTGAAACTTGCCGCAATAAAGCTTCCGTCTTCCTGCACGATTGAAAGCGTGCCGTCGAAATGAGCGGTTGTTTAGCTATTTTCTCTACCTTTATGTGCACAACAACAGAAATCATAAGCTTAATAAAATAAAAAAAGAGATTTGATTTATTTTTTGAGTACGTTGTAAACGCCCCAAAGTGTTCCTATCAACAGCATAAGCCAACCGAGGAACTGGAAAAGCATAGAACCCGCCGGCCCGTATGCTGCAAATTGCCCTGTTGCCCATAGCGCCGTTTCAAAACCAACTGCAAGCAGGAAGAACAGACCTGCTCCCATCACGAAACTCAGTGGCTTTTCTATGCTTACTTTAAGCTTGCCATATCCCACAAAAACGGGTGCTAGCATCGATACAATTGCAAGCCACAAGATATCTGCCATCTCATATCACGCCCCTTATCTTATGTTAGTTGACAATTGGAACGGCAACAGTTTATAAAATAAACTCCTAAATACGGCATCTGACGAAAACCATGAAGAATGTGATATGGACTGGCCGGGATTTGAACCCGGGGCCTCTGCGTTGCGAACGCAGCGATCTACCACTGATCTACCAGCCCACGGACTTGCTTTGAATATTCGTCTACTTTCTTTATATTTCTTTTCAGAACCTTTTCCATCTAAATGATATAAACGGGATTGGATAATATTTTAACATGCTGGAATCACTTCTCAATTTCAAAGAGATATCAAAAAATCCACATATAGCACTCATCTGGGCATTCATTGTAACCTCAGTTGCAATATTCATAAGTCTGCAGCTGCATTTCAAGATATCTCTTGCGGGTGGAGAAGTGATAGACCTGACAGGTCTTTTCGCCGTCATCTTTGCCGTCATACCTTTCATATATCTCATAACATATACCCTCAAGAAAGAGGAAAAGATTGAGGAAGATGAGATAAGGAGCCATTTTGACGAGAAAAATATACTCGAAAGACATTTCTATGATATGCTTTTCTTCCTGTTCCTTTTCGTAGGCGCCACGGCCGCCTTTGCGTTATGGTCATTCCTGCTCCCGATTGATGTGTTCAGGGTACAGCTTGAAACAGTCGAATCTCTTCAGGCGTCCGTTTCCGGACATATCATTCACGGCGCCGTGAGCGGTAATGCAGCAGTCCAGAACATGGCAGCTTTCTATACAATCATGTTCAATAACCTGAAAGTCCTCGTTTTTGCTTTCATATTCTCATTGCTGTATGGGGCAGGCGCCATATTCATCATAACGTGGAACGCGTCAATTCTTGGCGTATATATAGGCTATCTTGCGGAGCATATTGCCCACATACCCGTCATAGCCCTCGGCTTTCTTCCCCATGGTATCCCTGAGATAATCGGATACCTCTTTGCCGGCATAAGCGGAGGAATTCTTTCCGCAGCGCTCATAAGAAGGCATAGCATGAGCATAATAAAGAGGATATTCATTGACTGCCTGGTATTGCTGGCGATTGGAGCATTCTTTATCGTGCTTGCAGCTTATGTTGAAGCATTTTTATAGTAAGAAACGCGTCTTTTGCGCTCTAAAATGTATAGATGTTATTTTTCATGATCGGTTTACCAGTCCTGAGAGAGTGTATGTTGACACGGTCCAATATGCAGTCGTTGTGGACATGGGATTCATATGAGCATCCAGTCATATCCTTATAACAATCGCCGTGAGCCAAATGCACCCTGCCCTTTTCCGCAATGAGAGGATTTGAGTTAATGTTCTGGGATAATAAGTATTTGTTTGCGGGAAATCCTATTTCGCCTATCCTGCTGCCATACCGTCGGTCCCTTTCGAATATCTCATCCCACATAAATTTTTCTATTTGAGGATTGCCGCATCTGATATCTACCACATGCCCGCCTTTGATTATAAGAATTAACGGGGTCTTTCTTAGTTTATTGAGAATATGCCCATCACGGTTCAGTTCTGACCTGAAAAGTGCGATGCTGTTAGAAATATATACAACACCGTCGGCATTGACAGGATAGGTAAAAACCTCTGCCGGTATAGGATTTCTATATTGTCCCTTGACCAGTCTGCCGTCAGAAATTACGAGATTGTATTTTTCCGGGTTTATTTCTATTTGTAGATTTGTTCCGTATGGAGAGGTAATACTGATTTCTCTTTCTTCCTTAAGACGATTATACAATTTCCTGGGAAAGTCGAAGTCGTTTCCTGGTTGATATGCAATCTTCAGCACATCTTCTGTGCAGCCAGGAAGCCCTCCAAACTTTTCAAAT
>JAADIF010000011.1 GCA_013151465.1 Microcaldota archaeon
GGATTAAAGATTAATGGATTTAGGTATGGCGATCTGCTATCAGACTTAATTGGGTATCTTTAAAATAGTTAAAAGAAGAATGTGAGGAATAAAACGAATGCAAAGGCAACAAAGCCCGAACCTCCTAAGAAAAATAAGAAAGGTTCCGGAGTAATAAAAGCCAAACCCAAAAAAGGTAAAAATAAAGCACAGAAGGGGAAGAAAAAATGATAATCTTTTCGGTTGCCGCAAAAGGCGCCTAAAGATTTAAATTATTTCCTTTCCTTTTAACTTTTATGATATATTTATCTATGTAATGGTGATGAAATATGGCGAATTTGAATGAACAGGGTATCGAACCAGAAGACAGTACTGATGATAGTTATGCCGGTTTTGATTTTAAAACTATAGCGAATCTAGGCAAAGAACCCGAACCCGAAGACAGTTACAGTGAAATCGGAAGGATGCCACGTTGGTTATATGCAGGAATGGGAATGGCAATTGCCGGTATAATTGGAATGTCCTATCTTTTATTCCGACCATCAGGTGATATAAATGTTCAGGACGCTGAAGAAAAACAACAAACTGCACCTAGCGATACAACGACAACTCCAAGCGACAGCACAACGACAGTGCCAACGGATTCAACCAAAGCCACAACACCTACCGATACAACACAAGCAAAACAGGACTCTGTTGTTCAAATATCATATGGATGGTCCAATAATCCAAAAAAGAACAAGTTCAAACATCTCACAGATTTGGTCGTTACTGAATACAGCAAGGATAAATACAAAGGGACAAATCTGTCAGTGCTTGATGAAAAGGGGAATGTAAGTGACTCACTTGTTTACAGCAGAATTAAAGAGATAGTAGAAAGAAGCGGAATTAGGGTTGTTCCAGGCAGACCTCCAAAGGGAAACGATTTCCTGAGGGGCGCAATAATAAACGGAAAGAAGAAAGTAGTGAACGGACCCGACGGCCTGCCGGATTACCTGCCTAATGGCACTGAATTGATATTAGAAGTAATCCCGGATGAGATAAACAAAACAAAAGGAACTTATATCACCATGCTAGGTGCTGTTGGAGCAGGCGGATTAATCGTAGGCAGATATGAGAACAACCCGCACTGGACAAATGAAGAAAGAAAAGCAGCTAGGATGATACTCAGAAATGATGAACTCAGAGGATTTTACGAAAGCGCTGTCGAAAAATACGTATCGAGCGGAACAGGCGTCATGGAAGCGAGGACAATGGCAATGGAAGATGCGATGAATATGATAGAAAGGATGTCGTCAGCACGCAAAGGCACAGATTTGGGCACTTTCAATGAAGAGTATGCATTCACATCCAGCACCAAGGCAAGAGCATGTGAGATAGGCGAGTTGCTTTCCAACCCAAAAGGCAAAGACGGGCATAATGCAATCGATATGTATAACAGTGGCATGACGCTCAAAGAAATATCGGGAAGGCTTGGAAAGAAGGTTGATGATGTGGTATCATTAATCAAAAACTCAGCTGAAAACGGAAGAATGATAAGCCGCTACGATAAAAGGTTGGCAGGTGGCGCTGAGACCTATATCAGAAACGAACTGGAAAAGGGAACCTCAGTAGCCAGCATCAAAAAGGGCGTGGAAGACAAATATAACATTTCCATAAGCGCAAGCACGCTTTATAGAAGAAGAAGAAACCTAAGCAAAGCCGTATCCAATGCTGTTGCATACGCCCTTGCGGCATAATACATCCATTTATTTTTTTATTCTATTATCTCTCATTCTCCTTTTCATGCAAATATCTATATTATTAATAACAGCTACACCAATTAAAATAAATATGAGCAACAACAGGGAAAAGAAAGAACTACTCTCTATAAGAGATATTGCAAGTTCTGGCAAGGAAAGAGACACCAAAGAAAGTGGCAATGAAAAAAAATCCTTAATAGAGGAGTTAAAAAACAGATTGCATAACATTGCCTATGGCGGTTCGTATGATCTCAGACGTGGGATGGAAAGATTGAATCTTGGGATAACTCAAGGGACGTTGGAACTGGGCGGGTTTACAAAACGCCAGAAATTATACGCAAAGAAGCTCAAGTGGCTTAGGAAAAAGAAAAAAGAAAAAGAAAAAGAATTATTGGAAAAACTTAAGGAACTCGGCAAAATAAAATACGAACTGGAAAATGCGGCTGGAAGCGGCGAATCTGATGACAATGAAGAGAAAACCAGTAAAGATATAGAAGATGCACGCAGCCTGATTAAAGAGGCAACAGAAATAATAATGGGGCATGAGGGCCTTGTATATATCCAGCGAAAGCTAAACGAGCTTGAGGGCGTTGAGGCGCGCGCCCCGCGCCCATACCTGGTGCTGATTCTGAAATATCTGAAAGAGTATGAGCGAGCCCTCGAAGGTATGGAACAGGGAAAGGGGGGTCTGGAATTCAAAAACTTCGGCAGCTGGGAGGAAATGCACATAACCAAAGAGGAGATGAAAGCCGAGCTATTCAATATGGAAAAGGAGAGCATAAAAAACGAGTTCGAGGGCAAAGCGATGCAAAGGGCTACAAAGAGAGCGGAAGAAGAGATTAGAGCGCATGAAGAGTGGTTAGGTAATAAAATTGGAGAGTATGAAAAAGAAATTAATGAAATTGTTAAAGAGATAAATAAGGAATCAGACGAGGAGAAAAAAGGGGAACTTGAGGCTAGTAAAGAAGAACTTAAAGGCAAAAAAAAATTTTATGAAGATGCTTTGGAAGATCTGAAAGAAAACGGAGCAAAGATCTTCAACAAGTTACTGAGAGAGGAATACCCAAAAGCGGCAGGAGAGATATCTGAAGAGATGAACAAGAAAGTGAAAGATGCTGCCGAAAGAATAGAGGCCCAGCACGAATTCGGCGTCTCCGGGGGCGGTCCCTGGCAGTATTTCAAGGACGCGATGCCGGGCAGGAATGACCTTTTCCATCGCGGGAGGAGGGCATGGCTCGGAAGGGGGCACGACACCGTATATCCCGCTCTAATGGAAGCGCTGTTTCTTGGCATAATTGGTATAATCCTTGGAGCTTTTTTCGGAAGCGTGATTCTCGTCGTGGCATTCTCCACATGGGCAATGTCGGCGCTGCTGCCGGATGCCCAGAAAGAAACGACGAAGTCAAAGGACGGGAAGACGGAAATAGAGGTCTGGCGCGGAAGAGGGACGGCCACAGTGAAAGCATTCGCCCAGATGACTGCACTGATACTCGGCTTGTATTTTCTTTACACCTCAAATTTCCCCCTTTCGGTATTTCTGATGCTCCTTCTGGCTTTCGGAGGTTACGGCTCTTTCCCTGTTACATGGGATGAGGAGAGGACAGACGAATTCATAAAATCGTTTGTCAGGATGTTCCTTGGCGTTGTCGTCATATCGATATGGATATTCGGAAACCTTTTCCAGTCGAAAGTCCTTATGTGGATGGGAATATTGTTCCTTGCCGTTCCACCTATACGAAGAAGCGAGAATGCAGATGCCATCCGTGCCGGCGGAGAAGACATGTTCTACAGGATACTGTTCCTTATCGGCATGGGCTATATATTCTATGGGGTGACAAGCGCAGGAGGCTGGGGACTTGCAGGGGCGTCCCTTTACATATTCTATCTCATATGGGGAATGTCTTTTGTTTCGGGGCTGTTCTCTGCGGTCGAGGACATGCCGAAGATAGGAACCATTCTTCTGATTGTCGCGCTCATATTATTCGGGACGACCGGAACAGGACAAGAGAATATAGGAACGGCAATGTTCGGGCAGTGGTGGCCGACCGTCCACAACAGCATAACAAACACGCTGGAGCCCCTCGGAGAGGTCTTCGGGGGTTTCTCAAAGACGTTTGGCGCCGGCTGGATGATGTTTACAAATCCGATGGGCTATGCACAACAGATTATGGATGGAAACTACGCAAAAAATCCGACCGGTGCAACAGGCGCCTACGGGCTCGAGATAAGAAACCTTGCAGTCGATACTATCTATCCAGGAGAACCGTTTACTGTCCGTTTCGAGTTAGACAACATGGGACCAAAAGATGCAAGCGCAGTCAATATAACCATAACAAGCAGCATAGGCGGCTTTGACCTTACAATGGAAAGCGGGCAGACAGCAGAATACAAAAAAGACCATGATGCCATCGAAACGAAAGGGACAGATATGGGTTTTGCTGGAGCGATGAAAGAAATGGTGCAATTTTGGAAGAATCCTGTAGGAACAGAGCGACTCGAATCGCAGGAAGAGATGAGGACGAGAAACTACTGGACATTCCTCTCCGACCAGAGAAAGATAAACAGAGGAGACATTCTTCCGGTTTTTCTGGTCGGAAAGATAGATTGCCTTGAAGCAAGGCAGGCACTATGGAAAAGCTACAGCATGCCTAGTAGTGTGATGACGCTTTCCAACATAGGCAGATTCGGTGTCAATACTCCGATAACAGTAAGCAATTTAGCAACTCCTGGAAAAAGGCCCACTATACCGTCATCGAGCAAACTAACAAAACAAAAATCCCGCCTTGGTGACGGAAATCCCGATGCATTGAAATACATAACATTCCGCGTCATTGAGGAATACAAATATTCGACGGACTCTGTGCTCCAGATAAAGTTCATAAGCGATGAAAGATGGAGGGAGCTTACGCGTGAAGGGAAGAACTTCCGCCATAATGTGCCTTCCACGATGACATCAGGTCCTATTAAGCTCAATCTCGGTACAATGGACCAGCCCATCAAAGCGGGTTCGCCTTTCTTTGTTGGCTTTAATATCTCCACACCAAAGACGAAGGCAAAGATAAGCGGTGTCACGGTAAGGGTGAAATTCCCCTTTGAGGTGAATGCTGATAACCTTGCAAAATGCTCAAGGGCATATTCGAGCATAAAAAAACCTTCACCAAAAATAAATGACAGCTGGGTCGTAACGTGGGAGCTTGGGAACGGTCCGTCATTTTATGTCTTCTGCCATTTCGACGGTTCTGTGCTCAATATGCCCGGCCCCGAAAAGACATTCACCATCCAGGCAGATGCAGAATACACCATCACGGCTTACAGGGATTATGACACCCAGACATCTTTCAAGGACACGTGCTTTACAAAGATGATGACACCCGCAAGGCAGACCGTTGCATCTCTTGGCGTTGTTCATGTTGAAAGTCATAATACAAATGGAAAAGGCAACGTGATAAATCCTAATGAAGAAAAGCCTCTGAAAATAACGGTGGAAATTCCTAAAGGGTTTGGTAGTAATGGTAATGAAAAAGAACTTACTATCGAAATCAAAAAGAATGAAATGAATATCCCAAGCGAAATAGACGATATCAAGGCAAACTATAAGACGGAAACGATCACAAAAGGCAGCAAGGACTACGACATAACGGTGCTGTATGAACTTACAAAGAAAAAGGACAAAAATGGAAAAGAATACATAGAGCTTACGGACGTTTACGTTTATGAAGTGAGAGAACACAAAAAGTCCGTCGTTTCAAGCGTCGAAGAGCTGGGGGATATTAACATAACTGAAAAAAAGATAGAAAAAGTGCATCTTGAGAGCACTACAAGCAAACTCATAGGAGATGTTGTTGCTAAAATTAATGTTCCTTTCGAACCCAGATCATCAAAAATAGATAAAGCGGAATGCAACAAAGGAAAATGCGAGAAGGATGACAATAATATATATGTCCGTCTGGAGAATATCCCTCTTGAAGAATATGTGATACAATCTAAGGTCGAAGATGTAACAGTCGAGATGACAGCAAAAGATAGTGATGGTAACAAAAAAGAATACAAACTCGAAATGAGTTTTAAGCTCGAGAGCACGAAAAGCGCCATTCCTGATGACAAAAACGAAATTGACGACATAAACAATTACATCACGTTAGATGTCACGCTGAAGGCAAGCGGGGGACAGAAAACCTCTGACGATTCACCGGACACGAACGCAATAGGCAATGGAGTCGATCTTTCCAAGGTGCAGCTTGCGCCGGTAGCTAAAAATTCTGAGTTAAAAATCAAAAAGATTGAAAAGGATGATGGCACTACGAATTATAAGCTTTCTTTCTATTCAGCATTCTCAGTGGGAGATGTGGAAGGATTGAAAAAAGTGAAAATAGACAA
Organism: Microcaldota archaeon; assembly: GCA_013151465.1. Taxonomy (GTDB): domain Archaea; phylum Aenigmatarchaeota; class Aenigmatarchaeia; order QMZP01; family QMZT01; genus JAADIF01. The sequence continues at coordinate 6,099 of JAADIF010000011.1, forward strand.
TAAGAATGTGAAAGCTGATTTCACGTCTTTTGGTGTGAGTAATAAGAATGATTATTCATGTAGATTCAAAGGGAGCGGGCCTATTTATGAAGGAAACGGTAAGGAAGTGATAGTCGTTTTTGATATCAACAAGAACTTTGAGAAAGAAGCGATAGATAAAAAAACCGGAGACATAACCGTAACGATAGAGTACTATGTAAATGACATAAAAAAGAATCTCAAAGCCAAATTCCATTATGAAATCGAGGTGGACGAAAATACCGGCAAAGCTACCGCAAATATAACTGGGGCAGAACCGGTATCTTAAAACAGCTAAGGTTAGCTGCCCTGCAAACGACATTATGACAATCCCGCTAACCTTATTAACATTGCCCCTCTAATTATTTCTCATGACAGATGCAGAAGACAGCCGCCTTCAGCGGCGTGAAACCCAATTTGCAGGTAACAGTTCGGATTTGAGTAATAATTCAAAATATATAGTAACCCCCTGGGAAGTCAAGGGGAACATTGACTATGACAAGCTCATCAGCGAGTTTGGCGTTTCAAAGATAGATGAAGCCCTCCAGAAAAGGATAGTGAAGCACACGGGAGAGCTTCACCATTTCATCAGAAGGAACATATTCTTTGCCCACAGGGACTTGAATTTCATCCTTGACGAATACGAGAAAGGAAACAAGTTCTTCCTCTACACGGGAAGAGCGCCATCAGGCCCTGTCCACATAGGGCATCTTGTCCCTTGGATGTTTACGAAATGGCTTCAGGACAAATTTGATGTTGAGCTATGGTTCCAGTTTCCTGACGAGGAGAAGTTTCTCTTCAAGGAAGAGCTCGATCTCAAGGACACGGAAAAATACCTTTATGAAAACATGCTTGATGTGATAGCCCTTGGCTTTGACCCGGAAAAGACGCATTTCATAATAGATACAAAGCATGCGGGGCTTATGTATAAGGAAGCGATAAAGGTTGCAAAGAGGATAACGTTTTCAACCGTGAAGGCGGCGTTCGGCTTCGGGAATGACCAGAACATCGGCGCAATATTCTACACAGCAATGCAGGCTGTTCCCGCGTTTCTTCCTTCTGTTCTCAGGGGAAAGAAGATGCCCTGCCTCATTCCGCATGCAATAGACCAGGACCCGCACTTTCGCGTCTCAAGGGATGTGATACCGAAGCTTGGGTATTACAAGCCTGCTTCCATCCAGTGCAGGTTCCTTCCCGGGCTTGGCGGGATGGCAGAGGACGGGAAGATGTCAAGCTCTTCAGGTGAAACGGCAACAATCTTTACGACAGACGACCCAAAAACCGTCAAAAAGAAGATAAACAAATACGCATTCTCCGGCGGTCAGCCGACAGTTGAAGAGCACAGAAAGCTTGGAGGCAACCCTGACATAGACGTATCCTACCAGTGGCTCACATTCTTTGAAGAGGATGACGCAAAACTGGTTGACATCTACAACAAATACAAGTCGGGAGAGATGCTATCCGGAGAGCTGAAGGCAATCCTTATCGAAAAGCTCAACTCCTTCCTTGAAACTCATCAAAAAAAGAGGGAAGAAGCAAAAAAGAGAGTTGATGAGTTTATTTATTCCGGGTAAATTTGTTTTCTCTTTTGTTCTCTATATTTTTATGCCAAAAATAGTTGTTTCTTTTCGTTTTTTACGTTTTTTAATTTTCTTTCTTTTTGTTCCTTTAGTTTTGGTTTTTACTTTAACGACACGATATTCTGAAAGTCCAAACGGTCCGGCAACTTTTTTACGAACCTTCTTCTCTCTTTGGTGTATTTATCATGACAATTTGGACAAATCAAAACCAAATTGGAGATTCTGTTATCTTTAGGATTGAGATTCTTATGATGTACAATTGGCCTTACACCCATTCGTTTAAACGACTTCTTGCATTTCCAACATTTGCCCTTTTGATGCTCTAAAAGAAATTTCCTATCGCTTATTCTAACAGGCTTTCTTTTCTGCGTTTTTCCAAACAAATCCAAGGTGGATGAAAAAATGCTTCCCGCCATTTTATCGCTTCATTCATTGATTAATTTTATTTCTTAAAAATATCCTCATTGAGATTGCAGTTCAAACCTTTAAATGCTGAAATTAAAAAAGGAGTATGCTACACGAACTCAAAATACGTATAAAAGACAGAAAAGATGCAGAAGAGCGCCTTCTTCTGGCAGGGGCAAGATTCACCCGTGAACTAAATGTAACCGACACGTATTTTAACCAACAAGATGGCCGCATTCTAAAGGTTACAGAAGACGAAACCGGAAGTTATCTTGTCAAACTCGCAGCATCGGAAGGCAGATTCGTTATAAGAAAGTACGAACGTATGCAAAATCCGGGAGAAAAGAAGGTCGAACTGGCCGAAGAATTCGGCATTAAGTGCATAATCAGAAAGAAAAGAAGATTCTTTGAACTCAACAATACTGTATTCAATTTGAATCTTATCGAGGATGTTGGCGTTTTTCTCATAGCAGAGGCCGAGAATCCCCGAAGAGATATATTCAGAAACGTCCTTGGGTTAAAAAACCCGGAATTTGTGACAGTTTCATTTGACGAGCTCAAACTGAAGAAAATAAAAGTGATGAATGCAGCAAAGGCGATAATCATAAGGGACGGGAAACTTCTCGCTTTGAAACAGAGTATAAGCGGAAAAGAAATATGGGACCTTCCCGGCGGAAGGTTGAAAGAAGGCGAAAGCCCAAAGGAAGCGCTTATAAGAGAAGTGAAGGAGGAAACCGGGCTTTCTGTAAGAATAGAAAAGCCCGCAGGCCTTTGGGACTTCAAACGCATCCTTGACGGGGCGGAGGTTGCATGCATAACCTACATATGCAGGGCGGAAGGGGAATTATCACTGCAAAAAGATGACCCCGAGGAAATAATAAGCGGCTATGAATGGGTTTCAAAAGACGAATTTCTGAAAGACGAGTATGTTGTGGGCGATAAGAGTTTGAAAGATTTGATATCGCACGTTCTGATTTCCGATTGTTAAAAATATTTTACATCTGTTAAATAAAATTGACATCCTCAAGTTTAGTTAAACACGCCAACCGCTTCCTCTTCGGCAAAATGAAGCTCTCCTGGAATTATTATGACGGCCGGAGAGGGAAGGTCGGTTTCTGCGAGCGTCTCCGCCTTTGTGTATATTATTTTTTCTTCCTCCGAGCCGAGACGCGAGCAGGCAAGAACAAGGGAATTAGGAGAAAAAAAGCCTGATTCTTTCTTTTTTTCAATATCAAGAAGGATTTTTGCACCTTCTGATGCGCTCATCTTCACATCAAGAAGCATCAGCGTATGAAGCCCTGCCTTCTTGTTTTCCGCCGCAACATCATAGAAAGAATCAGGTGCGTAATCATCCGTCGGCGCGACAACCGTCGCGACCCTCCCGAACTTGTATATCTGAAGCCCTGTTGCAGCGATGGCGGAAAATATCGAGGATGAATGGATGATTTTGACATCTATTCCCCTGCCTTTTGCCTCCTGCACAAGATGGATGTGTGTTGTTGCAACAAGCGGGTCTCCTGGAACAAGAACAGAGACCGCCCTCTCTTTCGCCTCTTCGATGATTTTTCCGGCATCCTCTTCCATTCCGCTCCTTTCAAGAAGCATTATTTCTTTTCCGCATATCTCTGAGAGCTTCTCAAGAGAGCCGCCCCAGTTTGCCGTGTATAGCTCTGCATACACGATATCCGAATTCTTGAGGACAGAAAGCCCTTTCACGCTTATGTCCTCCTCATCCCAGATGCCAAGGCCTATTAGGTAGAGCATAGAAGAGAATTGATACATTATATTTAAAAGATTAGTCGCATAGTGCGGGAACTCTGCGGACTTTAGTCCGTAGATGGAGCTCATGTTTTATTCTAAGAATCAAAAAAAAGTAAATGGGGAGCGAAGCTGCCCCATCCACTAGTTAGCTTTAGATAGTGGTA
>JAADIF010000016.1 GCA_013151465.1 Microcaldota archaeon
TTTATTCATGGTTATGTATCACAACATGATCATATTATTGTGTCAAATAAAGATTATAAAAGAAACGATATACAAAAACCCCAACATGTAATTCATCCTGCAATAGATCCTTTATCGTCCAAAAATATAATGCTTTCCGACGAGAAAATAAAAAATACATTGGAAAAATTTGACATATCGCTTGATAAACCCATCATTGGGCAGATATCACGTTTCGACAAATGGAAAGATCCTGTTGGCGTTATAAGAATTTTTGAGAAGGTTAAAAAGAAGATTGATTGCAGACTTGTTCTATGTGGCAGCATGGCAACAGACGACCCAGAAGGGAGGGAAATTTACGAGAAAGTAAGAAAAGTTGCAGAGCCCCATATAAAGAAAGGTGATCTAAAGCTGATCACAGTAGAAGATGATACATTGGTGAATGCATTGCAACGCGCATTTGATGTCACAATACAAAAATCCTGGAGAGAAGGTTTTGGCCTCACAGTGACAGAATCCTTATGGAAGGGAACTCCTGTTGTCGCATCCAACAGAGGAGGAATAAGATTGCAAATAGATGACGGTGTCAACGGCTTCCTCTTGGAACCGGATGATGATGACAGCTTTGTGAAGAAAATAATATTTCTTCTTGAGAATAAAAATGAAAGAAAGAAAATGGGAATTAATGGGGAGAGGAAAGTAAAAGAGAAATTTCTTATAACGCGGCTGCTTGAAGATTATATAGACCTTCTGACAACGGTTCTGAAGAATTGATATCTACACCATTTCAAGATATTTCATCTGCCTTAGAAAAATCACTTTACCGCCATTTTCCTTGACATGCGTGATAATGTCCCTGTCAAGTGTGCATATTACAAACTTATTCCCTCTTTTGAAAAGCTCATCGTCCGCCTTTTTTGCGCGCTTCTTGGTTTCAATGATTTCTATATTCTTTTTTTCTATGAAGGTCAATGCGAGCTTTGCAGCTCTTTTTGTCTTTCCCTTTCCTTCAGCTGCATGCCTTTCGAGTTCTTTCACGACAAGGTCAATGGTATATAATTCCGGCTTTCCGAACCTCGTCAATTCATCAAATATGTTTTTCCGGAACCATCAGAAAGCTGGCATCAAGCAGGAATTTCATAACAAACTATTGTTTGATATTTTTATAAGCGATAATACCAAGAACCTTCTATGGAAGAGAAGCTGTTTTTTGACAACGGAAAGGGGTTTAAGTTGTGCGGAATTCTAAATAATGCGGGGAAGGGGACAGATGTTCCAATCGTTATATTATGCCACGGATTTACAACGCACAAAAACCGACCGAAATACAAAAGATTCTCTGAAGAATTTGAAAAAAGAGGCATTGCATCGTTTCGCTTTGATTTCTTTTCCCATGGGGAAAGCGAAGGTAATTTTGAAGATATAACAATTTCAGAAGGCGCAAATGACATTCTAAAGGCAATAGAACTCCTAAGAGGGGAGGGTTATAAGAACACAGGACTTCTTGGAGTAAGTTTTGGCGGGATAAGCGCGGCAATCGCCGCTTCCAAAACAGACAAAATAAATGCGCTCGTTCTAATATCACCCGTTTCGGATTATGCGCAATTGCGCAAAAAAGAGCTTGGCGACTGCGGCATAAAGGAATGGAAGGAAAGAGGCTTTATCCCTCACAGGAACCCGAAAGGCGAGATAGGAAAAATAAGATACGCATTTTTAGAAGATGCAAAGAAAAATGTAGTATATGAAATAGCAGACAAAATAAGCATTCCTACTCTTATAATCCATGGCGATAAAGACGATATCGTTCCGATAGAACAGAGCATAAAAACCTCAACACTCATAAAGAATTGCCGCATGGAGATTGTTGAGGGGTGCGGCCATCGTTATGAAAATCCAGATGATTTTGAGAAGATGATAAATATGGCGGTGGGTTTCATCAAAGAATGTGTTCAGTAGAAATGAAATGGAAATATTTTTTCTTCCTTCTATGCAAAAGAAGTGACGAAACGACAAGACCTGCAATCGAGAGAAGGAGCATCATAATAAAGAGAATACGAAAACCATACGCAGATGCTATGAAACCTCCAGCTCCGGCGGCTATTGCTGTCAGTATCCACTGCATCGATTCCCATATCCCCCATTCGGATGCATATTTGCCTTTATCAAGATGCTTCGAATAAAGGCCGTCAAATGCCGGCGTGCTTATGGCTTCGCCTATCCCAAATATTATCTGCACAATGAACAGCTGAAACGGATTTGAAACAAATATATAACCTAAATAACCTGTGCAGTTTATCGAAAACCCTGCAATGACAAATATTTCCTGATACCTGCTTCTATCCTCCACCCTGCCAAGCAGAAATATCATAATACCTGCAGCGACTGCAAATGCGCTGTATGCAGCTCCCGCAGTGAGAAGATCTCCTCCGATATTCTCAACAAAAACCGCATAAATCGGACCGAAAAGACCTCCGGCGAGCATGAAAAGTCCTGATGAGGAGAGGAGAATCTTCAGTTCTTTTTGCATATATGAAATATGCAAAACCCTGTTTATATTCCTATTCCACAACCATTCCGGGCTTCCCTGGCATGGCTTTCATTGCCCTGGGATTGTCGGTTTCCTCCGCCTTTATCACTTCCACATTGCATCCATATCCATTCTCAAGGAATTTCTCCGCGGCCTTCAGCGTTTCAAATTCCCTTTCCATGTCCATAAATTCAGGAACCCCCGACTTCAGGAATTTGGGAAGCATTTTTGTTATTTCAAGTCCGTGCGCTTTCAAATCCCCCTTTAGCAATCTCGAAGTGACCTCTTTGAAGTCTCTTGTTTCCTCGAGTATTTTTTTCAGCTCTGCAAACGTCCCATATTTCCACTGTTTTGAAATGAATATTGTCAATTTTTTCGGTTTATCTACCTTCGCAAGTCGAAGAACAGTCTGAATATCGCTCATTACATTCTCTATAAGCCGTTCTGCAACATCAGCCAGCGGGTCTATTTTTTCTTCATCATATTCCGGCCACTCAACATTCGAGACAAATCCTTCCATGCCTATCATTGACCAAATCTCCTCTGCTATATGCGGAGTCATCGGCGCGAGCATTTTCGTCTGCACTTCTATGAATTTGTTGACAAGTTCTTTGTTCATCCTTCCTCCAGTTCTCCTGCGATACCATTTCAATACCCTGTTCATATCAACAAATCCGTTTTTCACCGCTGACTTAAAGCTCATGTTTTCAAGGTTCTCAGTTATCTGTTTTATGAGCTCATTGATTTTTGACTCAAACCAATCATCTATCGGCTCCCTTTCACTTCTTCCCTTTCCATAATGCTCCTTTGCGAAAAAGAAAAATTCAGAAAGCCGGCGGCTTCCGGTTTCGATGAACGTCATATCGAAATTTGCATCGTCTATGCCTTCGCCTGCATTTGCTGCGGCAAGGCGGATAAGGTCTGCGCCGTGCTTTTCATAAAGCTCTCTCATCGTAAAGAAGTTGCCCTTTGATTTTGACATCTTCTCGTTATTCACCATCACCCTCCCGTTGATTACATAAGCCCTCGGCCAGTGTTTCTCCGGAAAGATGGCTACATGATTAAATATCGAAAATGTAAGATGGTTCTGTATCAGATCTTTTGCGGAATTCCTGAAGTCAAACGGGCACCAGTGCTCAAAATCGGCCCTCATTCTCTCTATCATTTCTTCTGGAATTTCCGTTTCTTTAGAAACTTCCTTCACGTCACCCTTTCCCAAGAACACATAATCAAAGAAAGAGTCGCCTATCTTGTCAACAGAGAAACCGTATTTTTCCGGATGCTGCAAATATTTTGATATGGTAGCGTATGCCATCTGGATGGTTGAATCGGAAAGCGATTCTATCTTCCATTTCTTATCCCACGGAAGGCTTGTTCCCAGGCCAAATTCCCTTGTGCACGCCCAGTGGTCAAGCCAGTCAATGACATACTCAAACTGCTGCCTTATTTTCTCAGGATACAATGTCATTTTGTCAAGGCATTCATGCGCCTTTTTCTTCCATTCCGGGTCATTGTATTCGATGAACCATTGGTCTGAGACGATTTTTACAATCGCTTCTGTCCCACAGCGGCAGACGACTTTGCCTGTAAGGCCATAAAACTTCGCCCCCCACCCGGCTTTTATTATCTGCTCCTTCACATAGTTCATTTTTTCTTGTACAGGTTTTCCGACAATATCCTCATCAAAGAATCCTTCATAAATCTTTCCGAATTTCGAGGAGTAAAAGCCAAGCTTATATAATTCCGCCCTTATCTTGTCTAGCTTCTCCCTCTCATTCTGGTTTTTGACATTATATTTTTTGAGGAAATACTCCGCCGGATTTCCTCCGAGATCTCCCGTAATGAGGACTTCTATGGGTTTTATTTTTCTTATTCTCTCGATATCAAGACCGTACTTTTTGCATGTCTCTTCATCCTTCTGAAGGTTCCATAACGCTATTAAATCATCAGCGGAGTCCGATGGCACGGAATGAACGAGCCCGGTCCCTACGTTCGGGTCTAGGAATGTTGCAGGCAATATTATGGATTTATAATCTCCAAATTCCGTCACTTCTTTTCCCATTAACTCTGAACCTTTCATTTTTCCAATTCTTTCAAGTTTCCATCCCTGCTCAACCAATCTTTGAACGCCATTCTCTCCCAAAATCCATTTCTCCTCGCCTTTTGGCGTTTCTATTTCTATCTCAACATATTCGACATCGGGGTTGACGTAAAGATTCGTAATGCCTAAAATCGTGTCAGGACGAAGCGTTGCGCTTACTATGAAACTTCCATCATCAAGACGATGCTTCACAAGAAGGTATTCCTGCGGTGTTTCACCTTCCCCCTCCGCTCTTGCGTGGTCTCCTACGGGGCTGTTGCATTTGGGGCACCAAACAACAGGATGCTTTCCTTTCTTTACATAACCCTTCTCCCTGAGTTTCCTAAACTGCCATTCTATCATCTTGTTGTATGGGGGGTTTAGGGAGGTTGTAATGAACGTATAACGGGGATCTATCGAAAAGCCGACAGCAAGAAGGTCTTTTAATGTTTCTTTCGGGAAATATTCAATCCAGTATTCTGGATTTGAGAATTTGGGTATCTCTTCATCTGAAATTCCCATCTTCTTGAGAGCGTTTATTTGTTTCTCATCGCCCTCCTCAACCTTCTTTGCCGCAGTTACAATCGGACTTCCCGTGCAGTGGAAACCGAACTTGAAAAGGACATCAAAACCCTGCATTCTCTTGAATCTTGAAATGACTTCCGGAGCAATATACGTGAAGAGGTGGCCAAGGTGCAGAAGACCGCTCATGTACGGATACGGTGTCGTGAGATAGTATTTTTTCTTTCCGAGGTCCGCCTCGACCTCAAAAACCTTGTTTTCTTTCCATTTTTTCTGCCATTTTGCTTCAATTTTTCTGAAATTGACAATTTCTGACATAGCGGGCCACCTTCCTTTTTATTAAATATTCAGATATAATGTATATTATAACCAATTAGACGGAAAATCTTATAAAATTCTTGTTTTGGTCATAAAATGAAAACGGTGCGCGTTATAATAAAGGGGATTGTGCAGGGCGTGGGCTTTAGGTATTTTGTAGGACGTTATGCAAGGCAGCTTGGGCTTCGCGGATGGGTGAAAAACAACGATGACGGAAGCGTCGAGGCAGTATTCCAGGGAGATGAACAAACGATGGAGAAGATGCTGGAATTGTGCAGAGAAGGACCATCAAACGCTGTTGTCAGAAGCGTTGAAATGGAAGAGATAGCAGAGATGGATGTTTATAACAGATTCTCGATAAAATTCTAAATTTAATAAAAAAGAAAAAATTATGTTTTATGTTTATTCTCTAAGCGCAGCATCAATTATTGCCTTGAAATTAGCATATGGCTGCGCCCCTGAAACAAGTTTCCCGTTTATGATAAAACCAGGCGTGCCACGGATGCCGTTTGCCTGTCCGTCTTTTATATCTTTTGCAATTTCAGATGCCATTTTTCCAGCATCGAGACAATTGTTGAATTCTCCAGCATCGAGACCGATTTGTTGGGCATATCTTTTGTATGTATCGACACCTCCATCGACACCCTCAGAGAAAAGCTTGTCATGCATCTCCCAGAATTTCCCCTGCTCACCTGCGCATTCGGCAGCTTCAGCAGCCTTTTGAGCATATTGATGGAAACTCAACGGGAAATCCCTATATACAAGCTTAACTTTTCCTGTCTTTATGTAATTTTCTTCTATCTGAGTCAATGTCTCTCTGAAAAATCTTCCGCAGAACGGGCATTGAAAATCGCTCCATTCAACAATTGTTACTGGAGCGTTTGGATCTCCTTTTACCGCATCGTCATCCATTAGCGCTTTCATATCAACGCCTGTTGTCGACGGCGGTTTGGCTGAAGGTTTATCATTTTTAATTCCAGGATCTTCTTTGGCTTTCTGCAAATCCTGGATTCCGATTGCCTTAATTTGAGAATCGAACTTTTTTAGAGCAGAATTCAAAGATGTCATCTGCAGAGCCAATACCACCAGAAGCACTACTGTTATTATTTGCAACCCGATGATAAAATTAGGTTTTCTCGCATCGCTGCATGTATTATGATGACTTTTTTCGTATTCATTATGTCTATGTTTGCTCATTTGCATCACTTCCTTATCATTTTATTATTATCACAATGAAACAGCATATCAACAATTGTATGAAACCAGTTTCAAGTCGAATAATGATATTAATATAAAAAAGATATCAGGTATATATAGGGAAAAGTTTCAAATAGCATATCCCGTATAAAAGACGAAAGGTGATTAAGTGAATAAAAATTGCGCTGTTTATAAGACATCGGAAATATTGGGAAAGAGATGGACAATCTTAATTCTTCTTGAATTATATAAAGAGAAAAATAAATGGAAAAGATATTCTTATCTTAAAAACAGGCTTATGAACATAACGCCTAAAATACTGTCCGAAAGATTGAAGGAATTGCAAAAAGAAAAGTTGATAGAAAGGAAAATGGACGTTTCCTCGTTCCCCATAAAAACAGAATATTCTCTTACAAAATCAGGAGAAGAGCTCATAAAAGTGATGGAAGAAATGAAAAGGTGGGCATTGAAATGGAAAATAAACAACAAAGAGTGCAGAAAAATGAAATGCAGAGATTGTGATTTCTGAAATCATATTGTTTTACAATTTCTTCATTTTCAACAAAAGCGAGTTTGTCACAACGCTTACAGAACTCATTGCCATCGCGCCGCCTGCTATCATTGGGTTCAAAAGAATGCCAAAGGATGGATATAAAACACCTGCAGCAATTGGTATTCCTATAATATTATAAATAAGAGCCCAAAACATATTCTGCATTATTTTTGACATGGTCGTTTTGCTAAGCTTTATCGCGTGGGGGACATCCTTAAGATCGTTCTTCATCAGCACGATGTCACCTGTCTCCATGGCAACATCCGTGCCTGAACCCATAGCAATGCCTATATCCGCCTGCGCAAGGGCCGGAGCGTCATTTATCCCGTCACCCACCATACACACCTTCCCGTTTTTCTGGAGCTTCCTTACATATTCTGCCTTATCCTCCGGAAGGACTTCAGCAAACACATTATTTACTCCGGCCTTTTCTGCAATTGCCTTTGCAGTCCTTTTATTATCGCCTGTTATCATATAAACTTCAATTCCAATTTTCTTTAGATCTTCTATTGCCTCTTTTGATGTTTCTTTTATGGGGTCTGCCACTGCTATAGACCCTATGAGCTTTTCATCCGTTCCGAGAAGCATGACGGTTTTTCCCTCATTTTCAAGGGATTCCATTTCTTCTTCAAATGATGATATGTCTATTTGATAATCTTTCATAAGCCTCCTGTTCCCAAGGAAATAACTCCTGCTTCCGATCTTCGCTTCTATGCCATGACCGGGGATGGCTTTGAAATCGCTCGCATCTAAAAGCTCAATATTTTTCTCGGAAGCTTTACTGAGAATAGCGTCTGCAAGAGAATGTTCTGATTTTTTCTCTATTGATGCCGCAATTTTCAGTATCTCATCCTCTTTCATTTCCGAAAGCGGCACAATGTCCGTGACAACAGGGACGCCTTTTGTGATGGTGCCGGTTTTGTCGAAAATTACATATTTTATCTTGTGGGCAGTCTCAAGCGCTTCCCCGCCCTTTATCAGGATGCCATTTTGTGCGCCTTTTCCTGTACCGACCATGATGGCCGTCGGCGTTGCAAGGCCGAGCGCGCAGGGGCATGCTATTACAAGCACGGCAACAGCCGTAAGCATTGCGAATTCAAAACCGCCCGAAAAGATAAAGAACCACACAATAAATGTTGCAAATGAAATTATCAAGACTATAGGGACAAAATATGCAGAAATCGTGTCAGCAAATCTTTGTATCGGTGCCTTTGACCCTTGCGCCTCTTCGATGAGTTTTATTATCCTTGCCAGCGTCGTGTCCGCCCCTATTTTGGTTGCCCTGAAAGTGAAACTTCCGTGCTTGTTTATGGTCGCACCGATGACCGCATCGTCCTTTCCCTTCTCTACAGGGATGCTCTCTCCTGTTACCATGCTTTCGTCAATGGATGAATGACCATCTATTATGATGCCGTCCACGGGTATCTTCTCCCCGGGCTTTACAATAATGATATCGCCGATGCGAACATCATCAACGGGTATTTTATGCTCTTTTCCATCCCTTATAACCGTTGCGATTTTAGGGGAAAGCGCAACAAGCTTTTTTATCGCTTCATTTGTTCTTCCCTTCGCCACAGCTTCCAGAGTCTTTCCGAGCAGTATCAGCGTGATGAGGACGGCGGAGGTTTCAAAATAATAATGCCCGCTTCCAGAAAAGAGGACTGAATAAACGCTGTAAAAATAAGCTGCGCTCGTTCCGAGCGCAACAAGCGTGTCCATATTTGCCGATTTGTTTTTCAATGCGCCCCACGCGCCCTTGTAAAACTGATATCCTGCTATAAACTGGACAGGTGTTGTGAGAATCCAGATGATATATTCCTGATAGGGGAGAATGTTATGAAAAAACATGCTCAGAAAAAACACAGGAATTGACAAAATAGCGCTGAAAGCAAGTTTTCTTTTTAATTTTCTGATGTTTTCATTACCGTTATCAATTTCATTTCCTTCTGATATGCGCGCATCATATCCCCTGCTTTTTATGAGTTCGATTATATCGCTATCCTTTACCTTTGTTTCATCGTATTCAACAGTGGCTTTGTTTGTGGCGAGGTTGACATTTGCATAAGATATTCCTTCCTTCTTTTTGAGAGAGCGCTCTATCACGGAAACGCAGCTCTGGCAATGCATCCCGCATATCTTCAATTCCTTCTTTTTCATCATTAAGACCTTTTGAATTCTTTTATTGGGCACCCATTGCATTCCACTCGCTGGCATCCATTGCATGAGAGCTTGTGCTCCCTGCACAAGGGAACTGATATCTCCCTTATTATGCCTATGTACATTCTTTCATCTTCCTTTCCGCATATTATGCATTTCATTTAATCACACTTAAACGATATAATTCCTATTTATTACTTAGTATATTTTTTATACGATGAGTGACGAATTAATATAAGCGCTATTCTGCCTGTGTAAAGTCGCATACAGAATCATTTCCTGACGAGCATGATTGCTCATGAGAACCTTTCTTGCATTCTGGGCAGACTTTATCATCTTCCCCCAATTCAATCATATCATCGCATCTGCATTTTCCGTCATCCCATATCCAGCTGCCCAGATAGCACATTGTGCATGCCGGCTCAATGCAACAATCATAATTACCCTCTGATTCTGCATATTCGATTTCTTCATGCAAATGTTCAATCATCATGCCTCTTTTAGTTTCAAAATCCATTGGATGCGCCGATATTAGAAACGTGAATATGACTGCTACACCCATAAGAGCCACAAATACCGAAGTTATGAGTACCTTTTCCATATTATCTCCTCCTTCCTCCGCAACCGCAGCTTCCTCCGCGCGCAGCGCCGCATGTCGGGCTTCCGCAGCTTCCACCGCAGCTTCCGCCTTTCGGAAGCTGGACGCTTTCAAGCTCCTTTTGCACTTCCTCTTCATCGCCAAGGTCAATGTCATCCTTTACTATGAATGTTCCCGGAATCATTCCCATCCAGCAGCTCCACGGAATGACGCCCTCCTTGTCGGGCGTAAATTCTATCACCTGCACGCCCGGCCTTATGTCGAATTCAAGGCCGTACGCAGGCACATTTATAGCATTGTTGCAGCCGTTGATTTCCTTGCCGTCAATTATCCATTTTACAGGAACCCCTTTCTTGAGGACAAATTTGTCCGGCTTCCAGCCGTAGCGGTTCACTTCCATTCGTATTTCCTGATAGCCTTGATTCAATACAGGCATATCTTCATTTGAGGCCGCATCAGCCGAACTCATGACAGACATATATGTTGCAATGCTGTTGAAATCATATCCGCTTCCTGTCAGGGCAAGCCCGCGGTTGAGCATGATGACGCCCAGCACAACCACTATTATTCCTGACACCTTAAGGATGTTATGAGCCATCTTTCTGGATATGAAGGACGCAAACATGCCAAAACCGAGAAGGAATGGCAATGTGCCAAGGCCGAACGCAAGGAGTGCGGTTGCGCCCTGCACGGGGCTCCCAGTTCCTGCAGCGTATATGTATAACGCCTGCAGAGGCCCGCACGCTATGAAAAGGCCGTTGAGAAGTCCCACAACAAGAGGACTTTTCTTCTTTCCCGTTTTGCTGCCGGCCGCAGAGAATTTTGCCGGAATCGGTATTCTTATCT
>JAADIF010000060.1 GCA_013151465.1 Microcaldota archaeon
TGGCTTTCATCAAGTTGTATCTTCATTCTATCTGACCTATCGCATCTTCAAGTTCTTTTGCTATTTCAGGAAGCTCCGAAACATTGTTTTTCAGTTTTTCGATGAGCATTCTGTATTGTTTGAGCGTTCCCATAAGAATGACATCCGTCCTCTCCACGGAGCAGTTCACCGTGCCCGCGTTCACTGCGGCTTCCGCCCCTATGGAAAGCGCCTCCTGTTTTATGATATTGGCCATGGCATTCCTTACGCCGTGCAGTTTTATCACGAAAAATACGGCCTTCGGCGCCATTATGTCTATTCCTGTTGCGCCTATTTTGGTCATCTCGATTGCAGCATCTTTAACCGAATCTATTTCAAGGATCTCTGGATTATAGCTCATTGGTTTGAATTGGATTTTTCTTTTTTAAGGGTAATTGTTTTACCCGTTTTTATCTCTAGACTCATATCTGGGTTTATAAATGATATGTTCTAAAATTAATAATATGGCGAAAAATCCTTTGGATATAGATTTAAGTGATTTGGGCTTTGGTTCGAAAAAAACTAAGAGAGATTCTAGACGAACTTTTACTATAACTCAGAAAAAAGAAATACTGTATCAACAAAATAATAAATGTGCTATTTGCCATAAAAAACTGGATCCTAGAGCCATAGAGTTTGACCATGGTAAACCATGGGCAGATGGTGGAAGAACAATTACACAAAATGGACGGGCATTATGCCCAACTTGTCACAGAATAAAACATCATAAAGAAAGATTGAAAAAGATTGAAGGAAGAACTAAAAAGAAGAAAAATAAAAACCCGTGGGATATAACCATACCTGGCTTTTAGTAGAGAAAACATATAACAAAAAACCAAAGACATTAAAAGAAGATTCAATAATTTTAAGTTAAGCGACTCCTCTTTCTTTTTATCTCTTGGATTCTTTATTTTAAGCTATGGATGAGCGCACAGTGAGAATGGCGGAAGAGATACTTGAAGGCATAAGAAAGGGAGAGATTACGCGAAAGAATCTGAACACGGTAAAAAGCCGCATCGCTGCCAAATACAATATTCAGCTTCCAAGCAATGAAGATATGTTCGGGCTTGTATCAGAAGATGATGAAGACAGGGAACTTTTTGTAAGGGTGCTGCAGAGAAGGCCGAACCGGACGGCATCGGGCATCTCGATTATTGCCGTCATGACAAAGCCTGACAAATGCCCGCATGGAAGATGCGTCTATTGCCCGACAGAGCCCGACATCCCCCAGAGTTATCTTGATGAAGAGCCAGCTGTCATGCGCGGAAAAGCGTTTGATTTTGACCCAAAGAAACAGGTTGAATGGAGAGTTCATCAGCTCGAAATGATAGGACACCCCGCTGACAAATGCGAACTTATTCTTATGGGGGGAACATTCACATCCAAGCCCTATCAGTATCAGTATGATTTTGTGAAGGGATGTTTTGACGGCCTTAACGGCACGATTGGAAAGGATTTAAAGGATTCGCAAAAGAGGAATGAGAAAGCCGTTCACAGATGCGTGGGGCTGAATGTGGAAACAAGACCGGACTATGCCAAGGAGAAACAAATAAATGAAATTCTTGATTTTGGGGCGACAAAAATCGAGATAGGCGTCCAAACGCTTGACGACAGGATTCATGAACTGACAAAGCGCGGCCACACAGTAAAAGATGTAATCGAGGCGACAAGGATAATCAAGGATTCTGGTCTAAAGCTTTGCTATCACATGATGCCTAATCTTCCCGGCGCAACACCCGAATCAGACCTGAAAACATTCAGAAGGCTTTTTTCCGATGAAGATTTCAGGCCGGACATGCTAAAGATTTATCCGACCCTTGTCGTCAAAGGGTCGGAACTTTATGATTGGTGGAAGGAGGGAAAATACGAGCCTTATCCGGATGATGTGCTCATCGAATTGCTCTCGAAAGTCAAAGCGGAGCTTCCTGAATATGTAAGGATAATGCGGCTTCAGAGGGATGTGCCAAGACAATATATCGAAGCGGGATGCAAATTCTCGAATCTTCGCCAGATTGTCCGAAATGACATGAAAAAACACGGCCTTAAATGCAACTGCATAAGGTGCAGAGAAATAGGATACAATCTTTCGGGTATAACAAAGGATAGTATCGAGAAAGCTGAGCTGAAGGAAATTGTATATAAATCAAGCGGAGGAACGGAACACTTCCTCCAGTGGGTAACGCCAGAGAATCTTCTTATCGGGCTTCTTCGCCTTCGCTTCCCAGGAAGGGACCAGAACGAATTTGCGACAAAGGATAGCGCAATCGTAAGGGAGCTGCACGTCTTTGGCCCCGCAGTTTCAATTGGTGAAACTTCAGACATTCTTGGTTCAGTCCAGCACAGAGGATTTGGAAAGAAGCTTCTTCTGCGAGCTGAAGAGATAGCTGCATCAGAAAACAAGGAAAGAATAATTGTCACAAGCGGTGTCGGGGCAAGGGATTATTACAGGAAATTCGGTTACGAATTGATGGGCAATTATATGGGAAAGAGAATCTAATCTCTTCTTGACCAGACAAGAAGCTCCAATATCCGTACGAATATATTTATGAAATCGATATAAAGTGAAAGTACTGCTCCGTTGACTGCGTTGTTGGGATATTTCCTGATTATGGTTGACATATCATATAGCACAAAGCCCATGAAAATCAAAAGCACTGCAACATCTATTATTATTCCGAAGACGCTCCCTCCGATAAATATATTTATCACAGATGCTATTATTGCTCCTATAAGAGCGAAGAAAAGGAAAGAACCGATTGATGTAAAATCCTTATTTGTTCTCCACACGTAAAAAGCAAGAGCATAAAATACTCCTGCAGTTATCGCAAGAGCCTCAGCAACTATCATTATATCTCCAGTAGTGCCCACTGCCCAATATATTATTGGAGCAAGTGTTATCCCCGATAAGACTGAAAAAGCAAAAAGCAGACTTCTTCTTATATCACCCTTCCTTCTGGCAAAGACGGCTATGATAAGGACAACAAATTCGGCTATGACTACCGGTATATATAATATCGGCGGCATCATGAAGCCTATGAAAGTTCCTATTGCAGTAATCATCAATGTTAGTGCAAATAGCGGTATAACTTTCCGGTTGAATATCTCCCTGTCCATATTATTGAATACAGAAATATGCAAATATAAAGATTCTGAAACATTGTTTCATTCCCATTCCATTGTTGCAGGAGGCTTCGAGCTTATGTCGTATACGACCCTGTTTATTCCGTTGACTTCATTTATTATGCGGCTCGATATCCTGCCAAGGACATCGTAGGGTAGTTTGGCCCAGTCACCTGTCACTGGTTATTGCCCTTACGGCGCAGACGTATTCGTATGTTCTGTTGTCGCCCATGACGCCGACTGTCTTTATCGGAGTAAGGACAGCAAACGACATCCACAGACCTTTGTACAAACCGGCGGCTCTTATCTCTTCATTTACAATTGCATCCGCCTCCCGTAACATGTCAAGTTTCTCTTCCGTGACCTCTCCCACACATCTTATGGCAAGGCCGGGTCCGGGAAATGGCTGTCTCCATAGGATTTCGTCAGAAAGTCCGAGCTCTTTTCCTATTTTTCTTGCCTCATCTTTGAAAAGTTCTCTTAACGGTTCTATGAGTTTGAGATTCATTTTTTCTGGAAGTCCTCCGACATTGTGATGGGATTTAATGGTTGCAGAAGGCCCTTTGAATGATACACTTTCAATCACGTCAGGATAAAGTGTGCCCTGCGCAAGGAATTTTGCCCCATTGATTTTACTTGCTTCTTCCTCGAATATCTCGATAAAAAGATTTCCTATTATTTTTCTTTTCCGTTCCGGTTCTGTCACTGCCTTCAGACGTTCAAGAAATCGTTTGGATGCGTCAACAAACAGTAGTTTTATGTTGAAGGTTTTCCTGAACGTTTTTATGACATATTCAGCTTCCCCCTTTCTGAGAAGGCCGTTATCGACGAATATGCAGACAAGATTGTCTTTCACGGCTTTGTGAATGAGAACTGCTGTAACAGAAGAATCGACTCCTCCTGAAAGGCCGCATATGACCTTGCTGTTTCCTGCTATCTTTCTTATCCTGGTGGTTTCTTTTTCTATAAAGGAGGGCACCTGCCATGTAGGTTTACAGCCGCATATATGAAAGATAAAATTATGTATCATACGGCTTCCATCTTCTGTGTGGGCGACCTCGGGATGAAACTGCAGCGCATATAATTTTCTTTTTCTGTCAGCCATTGCCGCGAAAGGTGAGTTTTTTGTGTGAGCTATTGGTATGAAATTATCCGGAATCTTTTCCAGTCTGTCACCATGGCTCATCCAGACAATAGGGCCGTTTCTCACATCTCTGAATAAATCAGAGTTGTCGTCAATTTCCAGTTTCGTTCTGCCGTATTCTCTCTTTGCAGCTGTATCGATAACACCGCCTTCCAGATTGCATATGACCTGCATTCCGTAACATATGCCAAGAATTGGTATTCCGAGATTGAATATTTCTTTGTCAGGAAGCGGAGCATTGTTCTCATAAACGCTTGCAGGCCCACCGGAAAGAATTATTCCTTTCGGATTAAAGTTCATTATCTTTTCAATATCTACATCGAAAGGGACAATCTCGGAATATACATTTTGTTCTCTTATCCTGCGCGCAATGAGCTGGGTATATTGCGAACCAAAATCCAGAACAAGAATTTTGTCTTCAGGCATATCACTCTACCCTGTAGTTTGGCGCTTCCTTTGTTATTATTACATCATGCGGATGGCTTTCCCGAAGACCTGCATTGCTTATTCTTACAAATCTTGATTTCTCTCTTAATTCTTCCAGCGTTTTACATCCTGTATAACCCATACCCGAGCGAACGCCTCCCACAAGCTGGTGTATAACATGAGAGAGCGGCCCCTTTGCCGGAACCTTGCCTTCAATTCCCTCAGGAACAAGCTTTGAGCTTTCCACGCCCTGTTGGCCGTACCTATCTTTTGTGCTATCTTTCATCGCCCCAAGAGAGCCCATGCCTCTGTAGGTCTTATAGCTTCTTCCCTGGTAGAGTATAAGCTCCCCGGGAGCTTCATCCGTTCCTGCAAATAAGCTTCCTATCATTACACAACATGCCCCGGCCGCAAGCGCCTTTGTTATGTCACCTGAATATTTGATACCACCATCAGCAATGACTGGAACATTATGTTCCTTTGCAATCCTGTAACAGTCCATTATTGCCGAAAGCTGCGGAACGCCCACACCGGCAACAATTCTTGTTGTGCATATCGAACCAGGACCTATCCCGACTTTTACGGCATCTGCCCCAGCATCTATAAGATCTTCAACACCTTCTGCAGTTGCGACATTTCCTGCTATAACGTCAACAGAAAAATTTCTTTTCAACTTCCTGACAATATTAACGACGTTATCAGTATGCCCGTGAGCGGTGTCAACGACAAGAGCATCGACTCCGGCCCTTACCAGAAATTCTGCTCTTTTGAGAGCATCTGCACCGATGCCTATCGCCGCCCCCACCCTAAGGCTTCCTTTTTCATCTTTACATGCATCCGGATATTGTTCCATCTTCTTTATGTCTTTTATCGTGATAAGTCCCTTTAGGTTGAAACTTCTGTCGACAATAGGAAGTTTTTCAATCCTGTGTTCATGAAGGATTTTCTTTGCCTCTTCGAGGGTTGTTCCTATCTTTCCCGTTATTATATTCTCTTTTGTCATCAGTTCTGAAACCTTTCTGTTCATATCCTTTTCGAATCGTATGTCCCTGTTGGTTATTATGCCTATGAGTTTGCCAAGACGGACAACAGGAATTCCTGAAATATTATAGTTATTCATTATCTTCAAAACATCGGATATGGGGGCATTCTCTGTTATAGTGACAGGATCTTCTATCATTCCGTTTTCTGACTTTTTTACCTTCCTAATCTCTGCAGCTTGCTTTTCTGCGCTCATGCTGCGATGTATTATCCCGATTCCCCCTTCTCTTGCCATCGCTATTGCAAACCTGCCATCAGTAACCGTATCCATCGCGGCACTCACGATTGGTATATTGAGTGTTATATTTCTTGTAAGACGCGTCTTTAGGATGGTATCTTTTGGCAGAATTCCGGATTTTCTGGGAAGAACTAGCACATCATCAAAAGTCAGCCCGTCACGAGATAATTTTCTTTCCATATTAATTCTGCAATTTTAGGTTTAAAAAAATTGCTATACAGATTTTCAAGAATCGAATTTTATCTTTCCTGTATTTACGATAAGTATCTTTTTATCTCTGGGGAGCTTATTTTTCATCTGAAGCATCTGAGCAAGGCCTGCAATCCCGGATTCTTCACAATCGATGCCATTCTTTTCTGCAATCCTCATTGCTTTATCCAGATAATTCTCTTGCACAGTATAAACATTCGACTCTTTCCCTATGTACCCCTTAGAGATTGCAAGATGTATCCATCGTGTATCGAAATGCACAAACGGCAGGTGTGGAGAATAGAGCTTGTCTGCCAAGCTGTTCGGATTATTCGTTGTCGCTCCTATAAAATTGCATCTCCTTATTTTATTCTTATCTCCCTTGAAGCGTTTATCGTGAAACAGTATTCTTGTGACCTCCTGCACCGCTATATAAATTATGTTTTCGTATAGCTGGCCTGTCCCGTAGGGTACAAATACGTAGTCTGCATTCTGGTTTATTATATCATAACTCTCCAGTCATAGAAAACATCAAAAGGTCCAAGGCTGTCATCTGACGTTATGTCTATGCCGCCATCATTGTTCGTTAGTTTCAGTATGTCGTCCGTGTAAAGTATTCTTTTCGAAAGGTCAGTCTCATAGACCTCGCAACCTATCCTTACGAGATAATCCTTAAGTGATTTCTTCATTCTGTAATCTACAAGGACTTTGAGATTGGGAAGTCCGTATTTTCTGAGCATGGTTTGAACTGCTATAGCGGCAGATCCTGAACTTATGATTGACATCTGAGGCAATTTCCCGATTCTTCCCAGCTTTTTTGAGAGTAGAAGTTGTTTATAAGTCACCACCATCTCCCATGCCATCCTATCCTTGTGGGTTCCAGTCGGATTCACACTTTCATCCTTTATGTACACATCAGAGAAATCCTCGACCTCTATCCTTTTGATTGGTGTCGAGGGCCATCTCGGATTTTCTGGTGGGAATTCCGGTCTTTTTGGATTATTCTCTGACGGTATTACAATTGATTTTAGAATCCTCTCCTCAGCAGACGACAAAGCCATGAGTATAATTTCTAATGAATATTTATAATATTGGCAATATCAAAACAGGGGGACAAACTCAAGGTAACCGAATATTATGTACAGGACGACAAGTATCAGAAGGAAGAATAATATGTTGGCTATTGTCCCCACTGCGCCGGGTTCCATTTCCTGCATTTCCCTGCTTTTCTTGATTTTTGACAATATCGCAAGAACTATTATGAGTACGAATGGAAAATACACAGCTGCCGGATATTCTGGCAAGAAGCCAGGACCTGCTCTTACGCTTATCTGAACATCTGAGAACGCATATGTTTTTTCTGAGGCGCTGGCTATTATTGTAGCGTCGCATTTTCTTATATCGGTGCCTGCCTTCAGGAAAAGATTGACCGACACTGTCTCGTTCACACCTAGCACATCTATTGGCGTATAATTGAACCCTGCAAGACATAGTTCTGCATTTTCTATCCTCACTTGTATATCATGTAGCGGTATTTTTCCAGTGTTTTTCACGAGTATAGGTGCCTTTATCTCAGTGTTTATAACTATGCCAACACTTCCCGGAGCCTCTATTATTTCAAGGCGTGTCCTGTTTCCTGCTTCAAGAACGGTGAGCCAAAAATAATCCATATCAAGTGTCAGGTTTCCTCTTACAGCCTTTACCGGTATTACATATCTTGCAAGCGGAGCATCTATCGGGGGTTTAACAAAAAGCGTTCTGTTGACAGTCTCATTGACGTCTATAAAATCAACGGTCGCTGTCTTCATTTCCCAGCCTTCCATTACCATCGGTATGAGCTCTATGTTAGTAACGTTGACATCTCCAATATTTGTTACATTGAATATGGCAGGAACCCATTCACCTTGTTCTCCGCTAAGCTCCCTTTCGATGGGTTCTATATTTATTGCAATCTGAGTCTGCCCGACACTTTCATTTTTTCCGGCTTCTTCAGGTTGCGGTTCCGGGGTCGGCTCAGGGGTCGGCTCGGGAGTTGGTTGCGGGGTTGGCTCAGGGGTTGGCTCAGGGGTTGGCTCGGGCTCGGGCTCCGGTTCTTTTTTTGTCGTGTTTCCATATTCCTCTATTATGGGGAATCTGTGTGTAACCGAAACATCGCCGTTGCATATGAGAGTGACGTTACATGATATCGTATCGTTTGCAACTGTAGCATTTGCCACGGTGTCGTTCTCTATGGTTCCGGTGACGTTATATAACGTGCAATTATAGATATGCCCAAAGAAAGAACAGCTTTCGATTATCTGCGTAATATTGAGCCACGAGCCGTTGCCGTCTATGTGCTGAATATCATACATCATGGAATCCACAGTCAGAGTATCGCCTTCGTATCCGCATTCTGTTGACTCGTTTATACTTTCATCAGAGCTTATGCACGCATAACAGTAATCAGAGCAGCTCGTTTTGTTGAATAAATAGAAATTATACATAGTCCCCGAAAGCGTGGCGTTTGCATACATTGTTGCTGTATTGTTTGTGACATTGGAAACTGTCACATTGCTTGTCTGGGAAGTTAATATATCAGTCGAATCCCCCATCTGCAGTTGCTGGCATCTGTTATATATGGTCTTATAGCAGACTGTCCTGTTTTCGCCGGTGGAGCTGTCGTAAGTGATGTTTGTGCAGTTTGAGCTTGAATTAAGGGATGACCAGCTTTCTGTCGTGTTGCCGCTGTCAAAAACGGAATCCCAGTTAAGTGTGGCCGTTGCTGAATAGTTCCCTGCACTGTAGTTTGACGAATCCCATATGGCAAACTCGAACCTGTAGTCTTCAGGCTCTGTTGAGACACTGTCGAAAACGAGCGTTCCGGGAGCTGTCTGCGTCTGCCCGAAGAGCCCTATATAATTTCCAAGAGATGTACCATTCGGGTCCCTTATTACAAGCCTTGTTGTTTCGTTCTGGGGAAGATTTCCCAGGTTTTGTGCCATCATCACAAAAACTGCGTGCTGTCCCCTTATAACGAATTCGGGAGCATAATAGAATGTTATCCCGCCGTCGCATGATGCCGCTATTTCGACGCTTATCTCTATCTCTTTTATTTTACGTGTAAAATTCGCAGTGGTGTTTTCTGACGCGACAAATGTATAAAGCGAACTGCGTGCGCTCTCTCCTATCGAGTTGTTTGCATAGATTCTATATACAAATGTTCCGGTTTCATTTGGTGTGTAGCTGTATCTATATGTATTTCCGCTTATATGCGACATTGTAAAGTTCTGTGCGGCGTAATTTGGAGGGTCTATCTCTATCAGGACAGTATCAACAGAACATGAAACGTTCGTCTCATTGACATCACTATCAACGACTGTCGTATCATTTACCAAAACAGGATCAGGGGAATCTATCACGTTTGTTATATTAGGGACTGCGCTGGCTGTGCCTGCAAAAACTATAAGCAGTGCAATAAATGCAAGTATGCGCGTTTGTCTTCCCATCCCCACACCATATCAGCTCCTCAGATAGAATAGAAGAGCTATCATAACTATTATTATAATTGCCAATATTATTATGTTAGTGTTGATTATGCCTCCTGTCATAAAGCCCGTCAATCCATCATTTCCTGACGAGACGGGCTCGTTCTTTTCGCTTCCCTGAATGATGGAAGGCTCTTCGACATTGTCATTCTCATTTGCCGATATCTGGCTATTGTTTTCTTTCTTTTCCTTTGGTTGGGTGGCCTTTTTCTTGGTCTCTATCTTGTTGCTCAAATCTTCTATTATTTTTGTTTCGGAAATTTCCTGATTTATTTTAGCTGCATCTGTTTTAGAGTTCTGTGGCTTATACGGAGCAGGCACTTGGATACGGATAATAAATTCCCTCCCGAATTTTGGTATTATGCTAAAACCGCCACCACCCCTTCGGTGCGCAGGACTTGCAAACGCAGTCGCCTTTAGGATGTAAAGACCTCCCCATGTATCGGAAGGTATTCCTATCTTGAATCTCACAGGAACTGTCCTGATATACGTAGCACCGTCAGAGAGAATGAACCACGAACCGCCTCCTTTCGGGGTCCGTGTAGGGGTCTCTGATTTCAGGTACACCATATTCGGTCCTTCTTTATCTGGAGATTCTATATCTGCCCACCAGCCGGAAGGCAGATTATCTATCGAAAGCTCTACTGTAAGATCATCCTTTTTGCAATTGAAAAATGACACATCGATATAAGCGTATGAACCTGGTTTCGCTGTAACGGTCTGCTCTGCATGCGTTATTGTCCCGAAGCCGGAGCATCCTGCCGCATCTGACAAAGCTGTGGTCAATGACAAAAGGGCAGTGAACGCCAGTATTGTTAATATTATCCGCTTCATCTCAATCTTCCCTTTTCTTATTTAACTCAAATTCTTTTAACCTTCATCAGTCGGTTGTATTGAATTTAAGGTATATGTTACCTGTATACGTTGCCGCATCTATGCCATTTGGCACATCGATCCATAGATATGTCGTCACATTGGTTCCGAATGAAACATAGTTCTGGTTCTGAAGCAGTGAATATGTTGTATTCAGTCTGTTTGCAGCATTGCATGTTGCATAGTTATTGAATGTGCACATCGTTATATTGCTAACGCCTATAGTTCTCCCCACTGTTGAATTCGTAAGATCCGTCCCTTTCTTCCAGATGCCTCCGCTTATATCGTTCGAATTGTTGTCCACAACTATTTTATATAGATCACCGGAATTTCCAGGAGCGTCACTTCCGTTTGTTCCGGGATCAACGGAACCAAAGTCCACGGCACTGAATGTCAGATCTATTACAAATACTCTCCCTATCTCAATACTCGCATTTTCTGTGGCGTTGGGCGTTGCCGTACTTGAGCTGAAATACACGTCTATTTTCCATAATGAGTTGAGATTTCCGGTCGAGTTAACCCTGAAGCTTACTGTGCAGTTCTCTCCGAGCAGAAGGTTTGACGAGCACGACCTCGGATTTGCCCCGTCATCCGTAAAGAATGGATCCGAAACAGAATAGGAATCCGGCACTGTCGTGTCCGGGCTTTCACTGCTTTTGTTATATCTCAAAGTTGCGTCAACGCTTCCACAGTTGTCGTCATGGCAGACTGCTGTCGCGTTGACGACAAAATACCGGTCTTTTCCGACAACATAACCCACATTTACCGTTGCATTCCCGTCACCTGTTATGGTCGGCGGAGTTGAAAGCTCCACCGCAAGCCATGCATTGCCTGCAAACGGCGTTATATTTACAGTTGTATTTGCATTGTTTGAAAGCGTAGCATTATAGAATATATCCGCCTGGTCTGTAATGTTGCATTTCGGGTAGTAAATGCCAACATCATAATTGCTTGTATCCCAATACCGCGTTGCCTGACCTGCCGCTGTTGATGTAGCATCGCCTATATAATAGCTGTTGGTGCTGTTCTCCACATAGAACGAAACCGTGTAATTCTCTATGCCTGCTGTCATGTTCGAATCTTTTACGTCACATCTTAATGTTACATTAGTTCCTTTCTGATATTGCGTTTCCGATGGCGGAAAGTTCCAGCTCACCTCAGAATATCCCCAAATGTATATGTTTGTAGTGTTTGTGCTGTTGTAATAATATTGCTCCGAGCTGTTCACAAGCACAGTTTCCGACCCGACAGAATGGTCTGTAGGTATTGTCCATGTTGCATTTATGCCGCTTGCGATCTGCTGGGTAGTATTATACCATAGAACGGTTGCCGGGCTTATGGCTGTGTCATTTTCGTCTTTGGTCGTAGAGTTCAATGAAATCGTTTCTCCTTTCATGAAATTGGAATTGTTCTGCGGTAGCGCTATGCTTGTATTAAGGTACCCATAGAATACAGGCGTTCCTGTGTCCTGGTCACCGCCTGTCACAACATAATAATAAAGTGATAGTTCATTGTTTATCCTGCAGTATAATGTCTGCGGACCGACGGCATACTCTGAAAAATCATATTCAAGCTGGGCATAACCGCTTGAGTTTGTGTCGTTATTCCCAAGATAATCCAGATTCTCGTCATAGAACTCCACGCTATAATTCCCTATACCGCTTCCGCTGTCATCGTCTGTGACTCTGCAAGTTATGATCAGCGTTCCCCTGTCAATGTTTCCTGTGGGACCTACATAACTTACCCTTGAATTTCCCCACAAATCGAAAACAAGGTATTCAAGGGTATCGTTCATGTTTCCAAGTGAATCGTTTGCATATAATTTTACGTAATGTTTTCCTGTAACCCAGTTTGCATCTGTGTCTATTGTGTAGTTTGTCCAGTTATTTGTATATGGGGTGCTGACTGTGTAGGTATAAAGCGTTGAATTGGTTGAGTTATATTCAACAAGGGAAGTGTCCGGCAAATCATCCCATTGCGCGTAAACAAGCACATCTTCTCCCTTGTACAATGATGTATCGTTGATGTTGTATGTAACTGCCTGAGGGGCTGTCGTATCCTGCCCAATCACCGCCACCAGCAGGCTTTGCTCTTCATAGTTGTCTGATGATGCGTTGTACATTGCAGTTGCGTTGTCTGTGATGTTGCATTTGATTGTGAATGTGCCGTTCTGGTCC
>JAADIF010000014.1 GCA_013151465.1 Microcaldota archaeon
GTCAATACGAATGGATTGTCCGCCGGAACATACTCAGGAACTGTCGCAGTAAGCTCCAACGGCGGAACAAAGACAGTGCCCGTGACATTGAGCATTTCGGAGGGTAGCGATAATGATCCTGTAATAGAATCAATTGCAATATCACCTTCGAGCCCATCAGTAAATGATGATCTTACATGCACTATAACAGCAACAGACAGCGACAGCAATCTTGATAGGGCAATCTTCAAATGGTACAGAAACGGTGCATACATCAGGGGTTCTGAACAAACAATACAATTAAACGGTGCGGCAGACAGCGCATCCTCAACATTATCGAGCTCCCTTACATCAGAAGGGGACAGTATAAGATGCTCTGCTATTGTCTACGATTCAACAGAAAGGACCGATACGGCAGGAAAGACAGTTACAGTCGAAGGTGCAAACACGGATCATGATCCGACAATAGATTCACTTACGATATATCCTGCAAATCCGTCATCATCAACTAACATAGTCTGCATGGTAGCAGCAACAGACAGCGACAGCAATCTTGATAGGGCAATCTTCAAGTGGTACAGAAACGGAAATCAGATAGGTTCAGGCACGACAAGAACGCTTTCTGGTCATCACGACTCAGCACAGGTTACTCTCTCAGCATCAGAAACAGATGAAGGTGACGTCATACGCTGTTCCGTAGATGTCTATGACAACAGCGGAAATATGGTATCCGACTTCGTATCTGTTACCATAAGCTCCGGCGGAGGCGGGGATCATGATCCCGTGATAACATCCGTAGTGATAAAACCGCTGACGGCATACGTGAGCAGCGAACTGAAATGTGAAACATATGTAATGGATGTTGATAATGACATAACTGGTGTTTCGTTCTCATGGAAGATAAACGGGCAGCTCGTCCAGACGGATGCGATAACCACGCAGGGACCCTTTGTGACGAATTCGCTCGGTTCAAACATACCACTTCATGAAGGGGATGTTGTAAGGTGCGATGTGCTAGTTTCGGACTCGAAAAATAATTTTGATACTGCATACACAACAAGGACAATTCAGCAATATGGCGTCCCGAACAACCCTCCATCAACAGAGGCACAGTTGAATGTATATAATCCGACACCCGCACAGGACATAATATGCACGGGCATCGCAGAGGATATAGACGGAAATCTTGATACAATGACGTTTACATGGACAATACCAAACAGGATTGGATCAACACCCGTCAAAAGCGCAACAAAGAACGTCTATGGCGGTTTTGA
This sequence comes from Microcaldota archaeon, assembly GCA_013151465.1. Taxonomy (GTDB): domain Archaea; phylum Aenigmatarchaeota; class Aenigmatarchaeia; order QMZP01; family QMZT01; genus JAADIF01. Next base: position 1,257 of record JAADIF010000014.1, read on the forward strand.
TGCAGAAACCGACACGCTGCCTGCTTCATATACGCAGCCCGGTGATACAATTGTTTGCACTGTCAGAACCGTCGATAGCGAAGGCGCAAGCAGCAGCGCCTCAGTAACTGCACTTGTTCAAGACAGTTATGATTATAACACGCCTCCAGTTGCGATATTGCATGCAACGCCCACGTCAATAGAAGTTTTGCATGCAGTGAATTTTGATGCCAGCGGAAGCTACGACACTGATGGAAGCGTGGTATCGTATTACTTCGATTACGGTGATGGAACGACATCCGGATGGGTATCATCATCATGCATCCCACACATATACTATACGGCAGGAACGTTCCATCCGAAACTTAAAGTGAAAGACAATCTTGGTGCAGAGTCAACATGGAGCAGTGTAACGATAAACGTCTATTCATCCTCACCCCTTCGTGGGCACGAACCTGAAATATACGATGTTTATATAACGCCGGGCAATCCGACATCGGAAGATGAGTTGCGATGTTTCGCTTCCGCTCATGATGAAGATGGAGACATCTCACGCATATCATTGAAATGGTTTGTCGGAAGCAGTCTTGTAAGGACACAATCACTCACAGCTTATGGACCTTATGCGTCGGTTTCAGATACGTTGGGAAGCAGTTATACAAAGAAAGGGGATGTTGTCAGGTGCTCAGCTGTCGTATATGATGCCGAAGGAAACACCGCCGCAAAAGAGGATGTTGTAACTGTCGGAAGCTCATCTCCATATCCTCCGACTCCCACAATGTGCGGGGTTTCTATAAAGAATATGAGATACCCGGAGGCAGGATATGAAAATCGTCTTGGATGGATAGAAAGCGATGTGATCAATACCGGTAAAAATTCAGCTGAACTCGAACTCAAGGTAATTGTCGACGGAAAGGTCAAAGGGATTTACAGGGCTCAGATGAGCGCAGGCTCTACCATAAGCAAACACTTCGACTTCAGCTTAAGCGAGGGAAGCCACAGAGCATACGTCGAAGCAAAAATGGATTGCGGTGCAATTGACAGGGAATATGCCACTATCGTCATAGGCGAAAGCAGGGCAACTCCCGCATCAGGCGAGTATGTGAATATATACCCGAAAGAGCTGAGCATTGAAACAGACACAGACGGTTACATATATGTTGCCATTGATTCGCCTTATGGGCAAACGTTCACGATAGATGTAAGAAGCATTGATGATGAATGGTTTGACTACAATAAACACGTGACCGTTGACGGCAAGGCGACCGAGAAGGTCAAAATAACCCCAAAAACGTCGGGAACATTCAACATCGATGTCATAGTCACAAGTGAAAGCGGGAATGTGTTCAGAAGGACAGTCAAGCTGTATTCAAACGACTATTCGAGAGCATCATCAACATCCTTCGGGCTGGCCGGAGCATTCACGTATGGAGGGCTTGCATTCAGCGGAATGAGCATCCTGGATATGGGAAGCATAATTCTTGCTATAATAATTCTAATCTTGCTGCTGATTATAATCTATCTCTTATACAGGAAATACAGAAATAGGAAGGATTATAACTCTTCGAAGATAGAAAGCTATTCTTCCGAAGCGGCAGAACTCGCATCAGAATCAGCAAGAACCGCATTCAGAGGTCAAGAAAGACCTGGATATCCGACTCCCCCATTCTATCAATCGTAACCAATGTTGCAGATTAATTTATTTTTTTCTTAACTTCTCCATTTTGATGTAATTCCCTATTTCCTTGCGAGAGAAATGAGGAGAAAGAAGGTCGTATAGCTTATCATCTGATAATCCTTCCTCTCCGCAATATTCATGCATGACCTTTCTCATTATTTCATGCTCTTCTCCAGGAAAGATTATCCATTTGTCTGTCTCCCCTACGCTATAATCCGGGTGAAACTTCGTCCACGGTTTTGTATAGACAGTCGCTATGCGTATCTCTTTTGGCTTTTTCATTTTAAGATAGTTCTTTGCAAAAGTGAGCGTTCCTCCATTATCTGAAACATCCTCGCATAAAAGAACGTTATCGCCTTCTATTGATATACCTATCTCTTCCAGGAGCACAGGTCTGTTATCGCTTGTTTCTGTCTTGTTTCCATATTTTTTGATTCTCATCTGGGTTATTTTATCGACATCAAGATAATCCCCCATATAACGGGCGATTATCATTCCTCCCCTGACTATATAGACAATCGAATCAGGCCGATAACCGCTTTCAAGAATATATGTTGCCAGATTTCCAACGAGTTTTCTTAATCGATCTGGTCTTATCCTTTCAAAATCGACGCTTTTTCCATCAAGAATCAGAGCCATAATATCTTTTTCAATAAGAAACTTAAAATGGTATTCTCACTTCATTGCAAATTATAATCATTTTTATATCAAACTTCTAAAACACAGGATATGGCTCGGCCCGTTGAAAATGAGTACGGAAATACACTGAATTCCCTGTTTAACCTTCGTGGTTCAGAGGACATACTCGGGACAGAGAGGATTGAAAAAGCATTATCCGAACTTGGAAATCCTCAGAATGATTATAAAACAATTCACATAGCAGGAACAAACGGAAAGGGTTCTGTTGCAGTGATGGTTTCATCCGTCCTGCAAAGGGCAGGCTTTAGGGTCGGCCTTTACACAAGCCCGCATCTTGTTGATTTCCGGGAAAGGATACGGGTAAACGGCAAAAAGATAGGAAAGAAGGAAACGGTTGAAATATTCCAGAAAGTAAAAAAACACGAATCCGGTATGACATTTTTTGAGTTTGCAACTGCGATGGCGTTTCTCTATTTCAAGGAAAAGGGCGTTGACTATGCAGTAATCGAAGTCGGCCTTGGCGGCCGCCTTGATGCAACAAATGTTATCGTCCCGGAAGTTTCTGTAATAACGAACATAAGCAATGATCATGAAGAGCTTCTCGGCGACACGATAGAAAGGATAGCATACGAGAAGGCCTGCATAATCAAAAAAGGCGTTCCAGTTGTAACAGGCGCCAAAGGATCCGCTCTTGAAGTCATAAAGGACTATGCAAAAAAGAAGAAAAGCAGAACATTTGTTGCAGATAAAGTTCCACACAGGATAGATGAAACCGACGAATACCAAATAATAGATTATGGCGGGAAAAAAATAACGCTTCCTCTTCTTGGTAATTTTCAGCTTGAGAATGCGTCAGTTGCTCTTAAAACACTCGAAGTTCTGAATATCGAAGAAGTTACAGATGAAGCCATAATAGGCGGGATGTGGAACGCAAAATGGCCGGCAAGGATGCAGGTCGTTGCCAGGAATCCTATGATAATACTTGACGGTGCGCATAATCTTGCCGGAGCAAAGGCCCTTGCGGATTCCGTGAAAGATATTTCAGGAAAAAGAAAGATTGTGGCATTAGTAGGAATAAAGAAAGGCAAAGACTATCGTAAAATACTGAAAGAATTTGAAAGAATTTCCGATTTTATGATATTTTCCGAGTCAAGCTTCAAGCCACATGACTGCCGCATGCTTCTTGCGGCGATAAAGGGCCATGGCATCGCCGTGAAAGATATAAAGAAGGCCCTTGGTTTTGCGAAATATATGGCAGAGAAAAACGGAACGATATTGGTTGCCGGCTCATTGTATTTTGTTGGGGATGTTATGCACGTTATCTGGCCGAACAAATCAAGTTTCTAAGGCATTTTTATGGCTTCATAGTTTTTTATGTATAAATGACGAATAACATAGAATTATTGGGTGCAGGAAAGCCAGAAGATGAAAGATAACGTCATATAGCCTTTTGGCAAGCTAATATACTTATGGATGGTGAGTTTTGATGGAGGCGAAACTTGAAGGAAAGCGATGGAGCAAGGATTTTGAAGAGCCCATACGGGCGGAATGGAAGAAAAATAAGGTTTATGCTTTTGTTCCGGATGCCAAAAAGCCTGTATTTTCAATCGATACGCCCCCGCCATATGTCAACGCTCCCATACATATAGGGCACGCAACTGTCTATACGATAATGGACATCATCGCAAGATTCAGAAGAATGACCGGGTTCAATGTCCTTTTCCCAATCGGCCTTGACAGGAACGGGCTTCCCATAGAAATTGCGACCGAACGCAAATTCAACATAAAGCTCTCCGAAACACCAAGAGAGAAATTCATAGAATTCTGCAAAAAAACGCTGGATGAATCGAGCACGGAATCCTTGCACTCTTTATACATGCTTGGGCATTCTTATTGTTCGTGGGAGCTTGGTAAAACACCAGGAAGCATGTATTACACTGATTCTGATGATTACAGGCAGATGACTCAGGAAACGTTCATAGACTTGTGGAATAAGGGCCTAATATACCTTGACGAGCGCGTGAACAACTTCTGCCCGAGCTGCAAGACAACAATTGCCGATTCGGAAATTGACTATAAGGAATATCCGACGATGTTCAGCGAGGTCAGATTCAAAATAAAGGGCACTAGCGAATATGCAACAATAGCAACCACAAGACCGGAACTTCTGTGCTCATGTGCAATCCTTCTTTTCAACCCAGAAGATGAACGTTACAAACATCTTGAAGGAAAGACCGCAATAGTGCCCATATTCGGCCAGGAGGTGCCGATAAAGGCGCATCCGTACGCCAAGATGGATGCCGGAACGGGTCTTATGATGATGGCGTCTTTTGGCGATTACACCGATATAAGATTCTTCAGGGAGAACAATCTTGAACCCATAATAGCGATAGGTGCTGATGGGAAAATGAATGAAAAGGCAGGTCCTTTGAAAGGTCTGACAGTAGGCGATGCAAGAAAGAAGGTTCTTGAACTTCTCAGAGAGGAAGGGGCTTTAGGTGAGCAGGAAAAGCTTATGCACAGGACTCCTGTCTGCGAAAGGTGCAAAACGCCCATAGAATTCATTGCCATGCCTGAATATTACTTGAAGCAGCTTGATATGAAAGATGAAATAAGGGATGTTTCTAAGAAAATATCGTTCTATGCTCCCGAAAGCAAAAGAATTCTTGACAACTGGATAGATACAATCTCGATGGACTGGGCAATATCCAGAAGAAGGTATTATGCAACAGAGCTTCCGATATGGTACTGCGAAAATTGCGGAGAAGTGATAGTTCCGCCGAAAGGAAAATATTACAGGCCGTGGAAAGAAAATCCTCCGATAGAAAAATGCCCAAAGTGCGGAGGGACAAAGTTCAAAGGGGACGAAAGGGTCTTTGATACATGGTTTGATTCATCCATCTCCCCGCTCTATGTGCTGAATTATCCTCACGACAAAGGATTCTTCGAGAATAGTTTTCCCTGTTCACTAAGGCCTCAGGGAAAGGAAATAGTAAGGACGTGGCTGTACTACACTGTTTTGAGATGCTATCAACTGACAGGAAAGCCCGTCTTCCAAGATACATGGATACATTATCATGTTGTCGATGAGAAAGGTAACAAATTCTCCAAGTCTGCCGGGAATGCGATAGACCCGATGGAAATCATAGACAAATACGGGGCTGAGCCGTTCCGCCTTTGGGCAGTCCTTGAAGGCGATATAACACGAATAGATTTGAGGTGCTCATTCGAAAGAATAGAAGGAGCATCAAAATTCCTTACAAAGCTATGGAATGTTTCCCGTTTCGTTTCAATGTTCCCGCAAGATGCGGATGGGTACGAACTTACACCGTCAGACAGGTGGATTCTGGGCGAGATGGATAAGCTTGCAAGATACGCAAAGGAGCATTTCTATGAATATGACTTCCATGAGCCTGTGCAGATGATAAAGCATTTCATATGGGAGACATTCGCATCTCATTATATCGAAATGGCAAAGAATAGGGCTTACAACCAGAACGGAGATTTCAGCGAGCAGGAGCAGAAAGGTGCCCTTTATACGCTTCACACTGTCTTGAAAACCATTCTTAAGATAATGGCCCCAGTAACACCGTTCATAACACAGAAGATTTACAGGGATGTCTATGGAGGCGATATACATAAGAAAGCATTCCCTGAAGGTAGCGAGGATGAGCCGGAGCTTCCATTCAGCAAAGATGATGTTATAAGCTTCAACTCAGCAATCTGGAAGGCGAAAAAGGATAACGGGCTCTCGCTCAAGAATCCCGTCAAAAAGGTCGTTGCTCCAAAAAATCTTGAGATTCTTGAAAAGGAGCTAAAGCTTATGCATGGCATCGAAGAAATGGAATTTGGGGAAGAACTTAGCATAACGTTATAATAGATTAAATGGGCCCGACGGGATATGCGAGGAAGCAAGATTCTTGGAATCGCACGCGCATTTCTATAACGCGGCTTACATGCTCCTGTTCGAACCCGCGACACCCAGATATCTCCAAATCATCGATGAAAATCATCTCATTATATCTTGGGACATAAGAGTCTGGTGCTCTAATTACCCAAAGCTGTGTTTTCATAGTTTTCCTTTGAATTTGTGTTTTGGCATCATACGTAGTATGTGCCACTTCCAGCTTTCCAGGCTGAGCTACGGGCCCATTGTTTGTTTTGTAATGCTAAATATGATTCTGAGAATATTTAAACGTTGTGAAACCGAATCGATATAAAATTAAATAATTTGAATAAATGGGCTCTTGGCCCATCAAGATATTCATAAAAAATGGGCATATTTGATGGTATATGCACTTTTTCTCTTTACCCTTTCCTCAGAAGCTCTTCTATTTCTTCGAGCTTTCTCATGATGTCTTCATGCGTCGGCTCGAATCTTCCAGGACCCCTGTGCCTTTCATGAGGCGGCAGAGGCATTTCAAATTCTCTTGGCATAAAACTTCCCTCCTTCATATTTTTATCTTGTAATACTGTGGACATAATCCCATGCTTGGGTCATCATATCCACCCTTTCAGGCGGTCCTTTGTAGCAGTCAAAATATGCCTGAACGTATTCTCCGGAGATGTCTCTTTTCCTTTTCGGCCTTTTTATCAGCGCTTTTGCATAATCTGCAATTTTTATTTTCTCACCTTCCAATTTCGGGTTTTCTATGAAACTATTATATGCGAACATTTATATTCTTTTCTATTTTCATAGAAAACTCGAATATTAAAATAATTATATAAATCCCGAAAGACAAAGTTAAAGAGTGATAAGATGCCGCTTTTTGAAGATATCGTCCACAGGGCGCTTTCAAGTCCCGTAAGACGGGATATACTGCTTTCTATTTCAGAAAGAGAGAAATATCTTTCAGAAATTGCCGGAGAGATTGGAAAGAAGCCGCAGACGATAGATTTTCACATATCAATGCTTGTGGAGATCGGCCTTGTCGGAAGCAGATGGAAGGGTGGAAAAAAGTATTATTTTCTGATAGAAAAGAGGATAATTGATTTTCTCAGGGAGGGAAAGCCCGTACCTCCGGGAGCACGCCCCAAACCACCTCACGAGATCGTTCAGGATATGTGGGAGGACATGAAAAGAAGGTTTGACCTGTTAGAAAAGCGCCTTGATGAGATAGAAAGGAAGCTTGGATAGGGGACATGAATACTCTAATCGCCGCTTTTGCAAGTTTCATCACTTTTGCAGCACAACACAATATCTATTTATAAACCTTTGCAGAGAAAAATAGGATAAAGGTAGATAGAAGTTAGGGATAGTTATAGTTAGATTTGATAGTAGATCGATAAGATTGACCAGGCGTGATAAGATGGGTTATGTAGCTGGAACGACGAAACCAGGAAGATTGCAGATGGGGTATGCGGCAGCAGACAATTATGATTCCGGTTTTGTTTCTGCCATAGGTATACCTGTTGATAATGAGGTGAACGAGATACAATATATATCCGGACTTGCTAAGAAAGTGAAAGAGAAGATGAGTGGTTTTTATGAAGAGAAAGGATTGCCTGATCCATTCAAAGATTCGACATATTCATCTATATTAAATAAAATAAAACCGATGGATCTTCTCGATAA
>JAADIF010000039.1 GCA_013151465.1 Microcaldota archaeon
ATCTACATTGACAGATATTGTATCGATTCCTTCTTTTATGAGAAATTCGACATATTCTGGATAATTGCTAGGAGCTTCTCCACAAATTCCCACATGCCGCTTGTATTTGTGGGCAGTCCTTATCAGATGGGAAATAGATTCTTTTACGGCCTCGTTTCTCTCATCGAATTCAGACGAAAGCTTTTCATTGTCCCTGTCTATTCCAAGCGTTAGCTGTGTCAGGTCGTTTGAGCCAATTGAGAACCCATCAAAGTATTTCGAGAATTTGTCAGCAAGAATAATGTTAGAAGGTATTTCTGCCATCATATATATTTCAAGTCCATTCTTCCCTCTTTCGAGGCCCTCTGATTTCAATATATCGAGAACTTTCTTTGCCTCTTCGATGGTTCTGCAGAAAGGCACCATTATTTTGAGGTTCGTAAGACCCATAGCATCTCTTACACTCTTTATTGCCCTGCATTCGAGACGGAAAGCCTTCTCATAGTCAGGATGTATGTATCTTGATGCGCCCCTCCATCCAATCATTGGGTTTCTTTCAAGGGGTTCGAACTTAGAGCCACCTTTTAAGCTTGCATATTCGTTTGATTTGAAGTCAGCAAGGCGCAATATCACAGGTCTGGGATAAAAAGGTGCTGCTATACCTGCTATACCTTCTGAAAGTTTCTTGATATATTCATCTTCACGCCTTTCTTCAATCACGTGAAGTGGATGTTCACCTATATATGAACTTGTTATGAACTCTTCTCTTGCAAGCCCGATACCATCTACCGGAAGATAAGAAGCTTCGAGTGCTTCTTCTGGAATTCCTGCGTTAACGAGTATTTTTGTTTTTGTTTTCTTTGTTTTGCCAAGTTTTGTCCCTTTAAGCTTATATTTAAGGATACCTTGCCTGACAACACCTTCCTTGGAGGTGCAATCGATTGTGACATCTTGGCCGTTTCTGAGAACCTTTGTTGCATTGCCTGTTCCTATGATGCATGGAATACCGAGTTCGCGTGAGACGATTGCAGCATGGCATGTAAGACCTCCCTTGTCTGTGACTATTGCTGAGGCAATCTTCATAATAGGTTCCCAAGAGGGATCTGTCATGCCTGTGACAAGAACTTCACCTGCTTTGAACTTGTTTATCTTTTTAACATCCTTTATAATATTGACCTTTCCCTGTCCTATCTTTCTTCCAATCGATTGCCCTTTTACAAGTTCTTTTCCATTTTCGAGCAATACGTATTTTTTGAGTGTTGTCACTTCCTGTGTACCGTGAACAGTTTCAGGTCTTGCCTGTAGTATGTAAAGTTTATGATTGTCGCCTTTTGCCCATTCTATATCCATTGGCCTTTTATAATGTTTTTCTATCTTCATTGCATATTCTGCAAGTTTTAGGATATCATTCTCGGAAAGAACAAACCTTTTCCTTAGATCTTCTTCAACGCGAACATCTTTATTTCCCCTTTTACCCCTCATGAGCATCCGCTCTTTTGAACCGAGTTTCTTCAATATGATGCCTTTTGTAGGTTTAAAGACATGAAATTCATCTGGAGTTACCTTTCCCTGGACGACATATTCCCCAAGACCGTAACTACCTTCTATAACGACAACATTCTTGAATCCCGTATCAGGATCTATTGAAAACATGACACCTGCAACACGGGAATTCACCATTTCTTGTACACCAACAGACAATGCGACTTTAAAATGATCAAAATTTTTATCAACACGGTAACTTATTGCCCTGTCTGTAAAAAGCGAAGCGATGCAATGTTTTACTGCTCTGATAAGGTCTTTCTCTGTGACATTAAGATATGTATCCTGCTGCCCGGCAAAGCTTGCATCCGGCAAGTCCTCTGCAGTGGCAGAGCTTCTCACCGCTACATAGAGCTCTTTTTTTCCCAATTTCTTTTTCATTTCGTTGTAATGTTCAATTATCTTTTTCTCCAAATCCCCGGGTAAATTTGCACGAGTTATCGCAGAGCGTATAGTCCTACCTGCTCGTTTTAGCATATTCATATCATGTGTATCAAGTCCTGTTAGATTTTTTCTGATTATATCACCAAGACCGCTTGTTTCTATAAAATACCTATATGCATTGGCAGTTATTGCAAAACCGTTAGGTACGGGAACATCTGTTTTTGATATCATCTCACCGAGTGACGCATTCTTTCCACCAACAAGCTGCGTATCTTCTTTTCTTAGTTCATTGAACCATAAAACAAGCTTATCATATTTATTTGTCTTCTTCATGAAAACACCTCTTTGTAATTGTAAAGTAATGTTGAATGAGGTTGTTTATAAATATGGTAAAATTACGGAAAAAGAAAATTAGTTAATGTAAAAACAAAATAGAAAGAAAGATTGATATTATTTTACCCGAAGAGCGCACCAAGACCTGCAGCGGCTTCCTCGTCTTTCTTTTCATCTGATTTCTCTTCCTTCTTTTCCTCTTTCTTCTCTTCTGCCGCCGCCTCTCCTCCAGCAGCCGCCGGAGCAGGTGCCGCTGCAGCAACAGCCGCTTTAGATATAGCCTCTTCAATATTTACATCTTTCAAACTAGAAACGAGGGCCTTTACCTTCGCTTCATCGGCTTTTTCACCTGTTGCTTCGATAACTTTCTTGACAGCCTCTTCTGTTATTTCCTTTCCCATACTGTGAAGAAGCATCGCCGCATATACCATTTCCATATCCATTACCTCCATCAATTTGCAATATTATCCTATATTTGCAGCACTCTTTACAGCTTGCATCTGGTTTTGCGCTTTTGAAATTATGAATTCTACCGTTTCCTTTGTCATTATATTGGCATTCAATGCAAGATTCATCGCATCCTGGTGTGCTTTTGCCACAAGCAGCGGCGCCGTTTCCTTTGTCGCGTAACCGACATTGAACGCAAGATTGAATGCATTCCTATAAGCATTTTCCACTTTTCTGATATATTCATCAAGTGGCACGAATAGAACATCTTTATCAAATACCATCATATTGTCCCATGCAGCAAGGAGGTTAAGGCCTATTTCCATCGGCTGTATTCCAAGCTTCATGAAAAGATCGGCATGGTCCTTGGTAACAACCTCTCCCTCTTTCAATACAACGGTATCCTTCTTTACGGCAATCTTATCGCCTTCTACACCAGCCGATATTTTTAGACGCTGTAAATCGCCTATGGCCGGTCCGGGTGGCAGCGGCGTTGGTCCCGCTTTTATGATTATGTCTTTTGGAGCTATATCACCTGCTTTCGCCATCGCAGGGGATTTTGATTTTTCTATGACCCTTGCAAGCTCGAAAACATTAGAATTGCTCAAAAGAAGTGCTGGATGATTTCCGACATACTTATCAAGTTCTTCTATGTTTTTCTTTTTCATATCCTTTAACAGCTTCTTGATCAATGCCTTTTTGACCACAGTGATTCTTGCCTGCGAACGTAATTTGTCTTTCATTTCTTGAAGCTGTTTTGCCGGAAGCTTGTACATATCGAGTATACCTATAACTGAGTATTTCTCGACTTCAGGCTTTATTTTGTCATATTTTTCGACATTTCTTCTTGAAACCATCACAAAACACCCTAGAGTTCTACCTTCACGCTCTTTCCCATTGTAAGTTTAAGGTGGACCGATTTAACATTATTCCTTCCTTTCGGCAACTTTTCGACGATTACGTTAAACACCTTGAGAGCATTTTTAGCGACCTGTTCGTCGTTCATCTTCTCAGTTCCTATAGGAACATGTATCACCGGCGTGTCTTTGGTCTTTGCTCTCACAGTTTTTTTTGCAAGCATCACAAGACCTTCAATCTTAGCCTTTGGGGGAACCGGTTTTGGCATCTTCCCCCTCGGAGCAAGAATCATACCAAGAGACTTACCAACAAGAGGCATCAGGGGGGCTTCAGCGAGCCATGCATCATATTGTGATGCAAGCTTTCTTATTTCCTTCTTTTTGCCTGCAAGCTTCTCGATGTCAGATTTAGTCATTACTGCATCCGCAAGCTTTTTTGCATCTTCGATAAGATTATCTGCTATAAACATAATCTTTATGTCTTTTCCTCTTCCCTCTGGGAGAGGAATCTCGATGTTTATTTTGCTTTCCGGCTTTTTCATATCCATGTTTTTGAACTCTACCGACATATCCCAGCTTTGGGAAAATTTTCTTTCTTTTGAGTCTTTTTTAGCCTTTTCTATAGCGTCTAAGAACCTTTTCATTGTCAGCCCTCCTACCGAAGTAGTATAAGTTTAACGGATTAATACTACTTAGATTGTAGTAAAAGTATATAAATGTTTCTATTATGCGAATCTTTTCGTCAGATGGTGGTATACAGCTCTCCTGAATGCTTTTTTATCTTTTAGATATCCTTCGATTTCTTTTTCATCGAGTATGCTATAAGTGTTTATCATCTCAGCTAATCTTGATGCAAAACCCATTTCCAGAAGTTCGTGAGGCTTCTTTCTGAAAAAATGCTTGAACATTTGTTCCGGTTCTTCGAACGTTCTTTTCACTTCGGCAACCCATAAATTGCCTTCCACATAAACCCTTCCAATAATCCGATACTTAGATAAGAACTGTTTCGAATGCTTTATATTGAATACGGGTGGACCTGACACCTTTCTGATGGTCGGCAATTTCCATACTTCCATCTCGAAAAGAATCATTACATCATCTTCATCTGCATATTCAACCGTTCCGATGACGCTAAATTCATTCTCTTTCAGAAGACCGGTAATCCTTCGTGCTGTTCGCCTTACCTGTGACCATAATATATCATCGACGGCATCCGGACGTTTTATGTGAATCCCTATAAACTTTGTTCCTCGCTTTTTCATGAGTGATATGACCTTTGTCGAGGATATTCCTATTTTTTCTTGAAAAAACATATCATATGAAGGTTTCTTCACAAAATCTTCACACGCCTTTACGAATAACATGAAATTCTCAGGTGAAAGAGCCGCAGCTACATTTCTTTTGGCATCAGTCGGATCTATTGCCACAAGTGGCTGGTTCTTAAAAGTCGTCTTTATATCAGCAATACTGCAATGCTTTTCTATATCTATGAAGACCGGTGGTTTCCATGTAGATGCGCTTTTTACGAGTTTTTCGAATTTTCTGTAATGGATGATGAGTATTTCGCATAAATATCCGGAAAACCCCATGGTTTTGATGTCCGAACCATACACGCCAATGGATTTGGTAAATTTCTTAAGTAATCTAACTTCATCGGAAAGGGAGCGTGTGATATGTTTTTTCATGTATTTATTATGAAATGGAGTTCTATCGACTGCTGATTTGATATTTTTTGTGCTTTTGACCTTATAACATGGAACTATATCAACACTAAATCCTTTATATTCACCTTTCGTGTAGGGGTGTTCTGCATATGCAATCTCATATGTTCCGCCTACACTTTTCATTATCCTTTTCCCGATATCCAGACCGACCTTCTCCAACTCGCCTTTAGTGTATTCTATTGGGAAAAGTATGAATAGATCAAACTCTTTCTTATCGGTAAGCCACGTGTTTCTTATAAAAGATCCAGAAATTGTGTGATCAAGACCCAATGGACCTAATATTTGACGTGTCACTTCTATTATCTCAGCTATAACTTTCTTCATCGCTTCTTCTTCACTCTTTTTCGGTTTTATGGCCTCTTTTACGCTATTAATAATAGCTTGCATGTCATCCATATCATTATATATATGGGGTGGCCATTATTAAGAACAGATGGTTGGATTCATGTCAATGTATGACCGGTAATCTGTGGAATCCTCAAAAGTGAGATTTAATTGTGACTATATATGTATCCAGCTGTCTATGCATATCGTTTTCACGAAAGCTTAGAACATATTTGATCACTATAAAAGAGTCAATATAGATAATATGGCTCTACCTGTAAAATGATAATGCAGATTCATAGAAAACGATATGCTGCGGGCATAAAATATGAGGAATCGTTTTATGTCCATATTTTGGTCATATGTATATTTGACTGGGTCAAATTTTGATGGAAGCTTAAATGAACAGAAATTCCCTATGATAGATATTTAAAAATTTAAAAGGTAATGGAACAAATAAGATATATCACGCAATTGATGATCCTCTATTCATTTCATTAGCTCAGATGAATGTAAGAATAATTAACGTGAATGAATGGCAGACGCTTCCATTCATATGAAGAAAGTATGAAGATACAGAAGAGGTAATATTGCGTGATATCGCATGGTATCACGCCGTTTTCTTGACGGCTTGTTATACGCGATAGCAATGTCATAATGGAGGTTGATTATAATGTCAAAACTTGCACCAGCATCGATAAAATATGTGATTAAGGCGCAAATAAGCGCAAAAGGTATAATAGAAAAGCCTGACGTAATAGGAGCGATTTTCGGTCAGACAGAAGGCTTGCTTGGTACGGATTTAGATTTAAGAGAATTGCAAAGGACTGGAAGGATAGGAAGGATAGAGGTTAACATAAAATCGGAAAAAGGAACATCGTCCGGTGAAATATTGATCCCTTCTTCACTCGATTCAGCGGAAACGGCTTTGATAGCGGCTACATTAGAAACGATAGATAGGGTCGGTCCATGTGTAGCGAAAATAACACTTGAAACGGTTGAGGATACACGATCTGCCAAAAGAAAATATGTGGTCGAGAAGGCAAAAGAGATATTAAGAAAACTCATAAGCGAAGGAGTCCCTGACATATCTGAAATTTCAGAGGAAATAAAAGAAGCAGTCCGTGTAGACGAAGTTACAACATACCGCGGCCTGCCTTGCGGACCCAATATGCTTGACTCTGACAGCGTCATAGTCGTGGAAGGGCGTGCAGATGTCATAAATCTTCTAAAATACGGCATCCGCAACACCCTTGCAATAGAGGGAACGTCAATACCCCAAGCCGTAATAGATATATGTAAGCAAAAGATAACTACGGCATTCTTCGATGGTGATAGAGGCGGTCAGCTCAACTTGAAGGCGCTTATCGAAGTTGCTGATGTGGAATATATTGCAATTGCACCACACGGAAAAGAGGTTGAAGAACTCTCCAAAAAAGAGGTGTTCAAGGCACTGCGTGATAAAATGTCTGCAGAGCAATTCCGTCTCGAAAACAACGGCGGAAACGGGGAACATAAAAGGGAATACCAGAACGACAACAAGACGAGCGGCAGGAAAAGGGAATATAAAACAACAAAACGTGGTGAGCCGGCGCGTGCAGAAAAAAGAGAAACCAAGGACAAAGAAATAAGCGAGAAAGAGACAAAACTTTTCGCAGAAACGTTGGAAGATATCATAGGAACGCGGGCTGCATGTATTTTTGACTCGGAATACAACATACTTGGTAAGGTTCCCGTGAAAGAATTAGAAAGTGTTCTGAAAGGTATAGATAATCCTCACGCTGTCGTCTTCGATGGAAAGGTGAGTTTGACACTTGCGAACACTGCTAAGGCGCGCGGAGTGAAATATCTTGTGGGTATGAAGAAGGATGACGTGAACATATCATCTATACTGATACTGTCAAAGGATGAACTGAAAAAGTAGAAGTTTGTTTAAAACCGATATCGGTGCTTCATGCTTCGGTAGGACTCTGGACCGGTGGGCATAGTTCGCCTACTCGTTCATTGCCATAATAGAATCACTGCACATGAATATACACATCGGGTGCGCATCCTTACATATCATTCATCAATTATTTTTATTTTATCTTTTAACGCAACAAGTTCCAACTGATTTTTGTACATTTTTATTTCACAGATGGCATTTATTTTTTTACCTTTCTTTATCGTTTGGCGTTGTTCGTCTGTTATTGAGGAATCCCAGACAACCATTCTAATATTCCCCGTTCCATCTTTCATGTCCACGATAATACCATTCTTTATGAACTTCACATCATTTACAAAACCAGTCACGTTAACTATTTCATTCATCCTGTTGTAATCTATATCATTCACACGGATAGTGGGTATTTCCATTAGTGATGTGAGTATGTATATACCAGATATGCCTATGATTGAACATAATAGAATTGCCATCTTAAGATGCGACTCATCCATATAAAGAGATTGCATAATTTGTTAATAAATATATTTATCAGGAAACACGTGAAAGTTCCATGAATAGATTTAAATTTATATATATCATATATGAACATATGAAAAAGAATAATATGAGAGATGAAGGACAATCTTTGTTCGGGTGGAGAGGCAATCCGTTCACGTTCAAAATACTTCCGGAAATGTTTATAGGTTACGAAAACGAGATCGCGAATCTGGAAAGGGGTGCAGAGAACCGCAGCAAGGTTATGCTATTGCTGGGACCCACGGGTTCTGGCAAGACGACACTGCTAAAGTTTTTGATGACCAAATCAGATGATATGAAAAATCTCTTATATTTGCCTAAACCCCCCAAAAACCCCGCAGATTTCATAGATATATTCACAGATTTCACACATGAAGGCATATTAAGCAGACTATTTTCACGTAAGAGAAACGTGAACTTATATAATATTTCGGATGTCGTAAATTCCAAATTAGGTGAAGATAATATACTATTGATAATAGATGAAGCGCACGAATCAACAACTGATACCATGGAATGGTTGAGAACAATATCTGATCAGATAAGTAATATGACGTTGATTATGGCAGGTCTGCCAGTTCTTGAGAATAAGTTGAAGACAGAGCTTGAGACGTTTTATAGAAGGGTCGATACTATAGTTAAACTTAGCAATCTGAGTAGAATAGAGACAAGAGAATTGATAAAAAGAAGGATAGAATGGGCTGGAGGAACAGACATAAAACCTTTCACGCCACGGATGATAGATCGTATTTATGAAAAAACAGGAGGCTTTCCGCGTGAAATTCTCCGTTTATGCAATAATTGTGTGAACGACGCTGTGAAGAAGAAGATAACCCTTATCGATGTGGATCTGTTTGACGAACACGTGAATGTAGGTGAAGAAAGAACAAAGAACAGGATGAGACGTGAAGAAAAGATGCCTATATTTGAATCGATAGAAGAATTACCCAAAAAACAACGTGATATAATAGATATACTCGCCTCAGAAGGGAGAAGTCTGACACCGACAGAAATAGTACTGAANNTACGAAGGATTATAAGAACAAAGATAATGCTATAAGGTCTGTCAATAACATTCTAAGAAGGATGAGCGAAGATGGTTCTGTCATCCGCGAAAGAAGAGGAAAGGCATACAAATACTCACTTTCAGAAAAATTAAGGACTGCAACCGTGAAGGCTTAATGCAGCCGTGGTGGCATTTAAAAATGTTTATTCCATATAAATATTATCTGTGCGTAGGAGGCATGATTATGGAAGAGAGATTAAGAAGCAAGAAGCTTATCGGAAAGATATTGATTTCTGAGGAATCCGGAAAAAAATTCGGTACCGTGGGCGATGTTGATTTTATAACCGAGTCTGGGGAGCTTATAAATCTCGTTCTGGTAGAATCTACCAAACATACAGCAGACCTAAGCCTGAGAGAAGATGAAAGAGGAAGAGTTCTTGTTCCTTTTTCTGCGGTCAAATCGGTAGGGGATTTTATAATAGTTTCAGAAAAGGATATAATCTAGATTCTCATTATTTATTTGCTCTTTCTAATTAAGTTATTATGGTACGCAGTTTCTACAAGAACACTATAAGCAACGTAATGAAGATATTTATAACTCTTAAAAAGGCGAGTGATGAAGGCGAAATGATGACTATATCAAAAATAGCCGCCGCAACTGGCATACACAAATGGAGTGTGTCCAGAACAATAGATCTCTATATGTCACCTTTCGTAGAGGTAATCATTCCCGAACATCTGGAAGAGGTCGGATTGAATCTTAAAATTGTTCGTCTCAAAGATGAGAATGTTACAATGGAAAGGATTGCTAACTATCTGAAAACGAAAAAAATGATGACTGAGGAAATTAATCCCTGATACCCTCAGTCGTTACTTTAAATATTGTCTCGCCGTCAGGAAGTGAAGGAGAATCAACCAATTTACATATTCTTTTATTATCTTTGCTTTTTCTTAGGTATAATCTGAATGTCGAGCCGTGTCCGATTATATTGCCTCCTATTGGTGCTGTGGGATCTCCGAACAATATAGCAGGGTTGGACATTACCTGATTTGTTATGTAGATTGCTAGGTTATGGACGTCTGCGAGTTTTTTGAGATCACTCATATGCCTGTTGATTTTTTGTTGTCTGTTTGCAAGCGTGCCGCGACCCGTATATTCTGCTCTGAATGCTCCTGTGATTGAGTCGACCACCACTAGCCGTATATTCTCTTTTCGTGCAATTTCGGCGGCCTTTTCAACAAGAACTACTTGATGATCAGAATTATATGCACGTGCTACGAATATATTCTGAAGCACGCTGTCCGGATCGAGTCCTGCACCTTCCGCCATCTGCTTTATCCTTTCTGGTCTGAATGTATGCTCCGTGTCTATGAAAATGCATTTCCCTTCAAGACCGCCTTCATCTTTTGGCAACTGCACATTGACAGCAAGCTGGTGCGCAAGTTGAGATTTCCCAGAACCAAACGCACCATATGCCTCTGTTATCGCCTGCGTCTCAATGCCCCCGCCTATCAGATCATCCAGTGATTTTGAACCAGTCGTTATTTTTCCTATTATCCCCCTTTTTTCCATCGCTTCCATTCCTGTCTCGAAACCCATATTGAGCTTTTCTCTTGCTGCAAGTATGACTTTATTTGCGGTCTCCTCCCCAAGACCGGTAGCTTCCATGATTTCGCCTGCAGATGATGCAGCTATTGACATATAATTATCAAAACCCGCTTCCATAAGTTTTTCTGCGGTCTTAGGACCCACACCTGGTAACGATTCTATATCATCTGGCATATTATTCACCCCTGATTATCAAGATTCTTTATCTTTTCTATATCATCGAGCAGACGTTTTGTCTCCTCGTTGGCTTCGATACTATTAACATTGTTGGCAAGCAGTTCGAGCTTCCCTGAAAAACTGTTCTCTTTTACGACTCCCTCAATATTGAATAACCTTCCAACGGCATCGAGTTTGTCGTAAAGTATCAATGGATCCTCACCACTATCCACCATTTTCTGGACATCTGCAGCAGTTGTGCCTAGAATCTTTTCTGCATTCTCCCTGAAAAACACAGCTCTTATATTGCCATAGCCATCATCAACTACACCGGAAACGAGTAATGAGAACTTTGGATTGACCTCACCGCAGCTTTTGCAGAACCACTTTTCATTCATTTTCTCAAGCCGGCCATTACATTTTTCACATACCTCGTAATACGGTTTTCTCTTAAATACCTGTACGAGTGTTCCCGTAATAACCGCCCTGTCGCCTGCGCTGAGTGTATCTATGGTCTTTCTGGTAAACTCCATATTAGCCGTAGTGAAGCTTGCGCTTGCAGGCAATATAATTTCTTCATTCTCAACTATCTCTATAGAACCCTTCCGTCCTAATCTCAATTCCGGATTTCCAATATTATCCTCTTTTGACATTACCCTGCTTAATCTGATTATGCTTCCCTCTTTTAGGCCCATTTCATCTATCTTCTTGATTTCTTCGTTCCATATGGACATCCTTATAAAACCCGTCTCATCTCCAAGTAGTATGTTTTGCACAGCACCTTCCATGCCATTCTTGCTAAACGTTCTGACATCCATCATCTTGGCTATTTTACACTTTATATCTATCGAAAACATACCTGGGACTATATCCTTGATTTTGAGGGCTCTCGCCTTCTCTTCGAGAAGATTTAGTCCAAGT
>JAADIF010000027.1 GCA_013151465.1 Microcaldota archaeon
TCCTTATGTTGGTTTTCAACAATTAACATTTGGGGCGATATCCCCTTTATAATTAACTCTTCTTCTCGTTTTCAAGGGTTTCTACAGAGCCGGTCTTACTATCTATAAAGTAAATTTTCTAACTTGATATAATAGAAAGGGAGAACCAACCCTTTCAGACATCATATTCTTAGTTTATTGGCGAAGCGCATTTTTAAAGATACCGTTGGTGAGCAGATGTAAAGCGGCTAAAACCCCGCATTCTCAAGCGCCCTTGCACAGATGCAGTTTCTCTCAAAAGGCAGGCGGATAAGCATGTCCTTTATGATTTTTTCAATCTTCTCGCTGTTTTCCTTCATCACGCGGACGACTTCCTGCGCGTCAACGGGCTTTTCGGCCCACACGTCATAATCCGTGACCGCCGCTATAAGCCCGTAGCACATCTCCTTTTCGCGTGCAAGCACCGCCTCAGGTATTGATGTCATGCCTATGATGTCAGCGAACTGGCGAAACATCTTCGATTCTGCGCGCGTTGAAAATCGCGGCCCGGCAACCCTTATGTACGTCCCCTTGTCCTGATATTTTATGCCAAGCGAGTTTGCGCTTTTCACCATGAGGTACCTCATGTCGGGGCAGAATGGATCTGCAAGCGATACGTGCATAACCTGAGGGCCGTCATAGAAAGTGACAACTTCCTTTCCCATATCAATGAACTGTGAAGGGAAAACTATATCGCCCGGCTCAAATTCCTCCTTGAGCGACCCAACGGCAGCTGTTGCTATTATGCGCTTTGCGCCAAGTTTATGGAGCGCAAAAATGTTTGCACGGTGATTTATCATGTGCGGAGGGATAGTGTGTTTTTCTCCGTGGCGTGGCAGAAGCGCTATCTTCTTCCCGCCGTATTCGCCTATTTTTATCCGCGCAGACGGATTTCCGAAGGGTGTGTCAATTTCCACCGTCTCTATTTCCTCAATAAAATCATAATCATAGACACCCGTACCGCCAATTATTGCAACGTCAGCTTTCATGCCTCAAAACACCTCATTTATAAACCCGACACTAAATATAACTATGGATTTCTAAGCTTAAATGGGAATTGCCCAGATTCCGCCCGCGGTGACACAGATGCCAAAGAAAACTGAAAGGATACTGATATTGAACATTGACAGGGATAATGATCTTGGGGAAAAGGCAGGCGTGAAAGGACCCGTGGTCGGAAAAAAGAACATACTTGATGCCGCCGTCGCCCTCGGTCTTGCTGACCCTGAGGACAGCGACTGCAATGCGCTTTTTCAGACGGTGAAAATAGGGGATGAATTAAAAGGAAAATATGAAACAGAGGTTGCAACGCTCACAGGCGCGCGCGATGTCGGTATAGAGAGCGACAGGAACGTGCAAAAGCAGTTGACCGCTGTCGTGAACAAATTCAAGCCGGACTATGTTGTCCTTGTCACCGACGGGAGCGAAGATGACGCCGTCATACCCATTATACAGTCGAAAGTCCCGATACTGTCCGTAAAGACTGTCATAGTACGCCAGTCGGAAAACCTCGAATCGACATATTACAAGATAAAGGAATTCCTGAACGAAACGCTCGAAGACCCCAAGACGTCGAGGATCATGTTCGGGCTTCCGGCGGCCGCGTTGATACTTTACGCAATATTCGACTACAACGGATGGCGCCTCATTCTCGGGCTTCTGGGCGCGTATTTCTTCATAAAGGGTTTCAAGCTAGAGGATTACATCTACGGCAGCGTCAACGAGTTCAAGGACTCGTTCACAAGAAGGCGCATATCATTCTTCACATATGTCGTGGCACTGCTCGTGATTCTCATCGCGGCTTTCAGAGGATATACCTATATGGAGAACTGGATAAACATCGGGATATTTGAGGCGGTCGCAGCTTTCCTTTCCGCCTCTGTATACATAATATGGCTTGGCGCCTCAATTGCGGCGATCGGCCACATATCCGGCAAAAGCCGCGGGAAGAAAAGCGGGGTTGTTGTAATTCCAATGTTTCTTTTTGCGGTCGCTTTCGTCATCCATAGCGCAAGCTCGATGATACTCAAGCTCAATTTCCCGTTCTATGATTTCATAGCATCTGTCATTGCCGGTTTTGTCATAGCGATGATTGCTCTTGTCATAGAAAGGAAGTGGAAATAGACAGTTATTTTTATCATTTCGCTTGCAATTTATCGGTATGGGGGCATACAAGATATTTCTTGACACGGAAACTACCGGCCTTAGCCCCGCAAAGCACCAGATACTGACGATAGGAATGATAATAACCGACGAGAACTTAAAGCCCGTCTTCGAGAAGGAATACCTTGTGAGAAAGGAGGAATGGAGCGAGGTGAACCCCTTTGCCCTCAGGGTGAACAAAATAAACCTTTCAGAGCACAACGTAAGGGCAAAGCCGGAAAAGGCGGTCTGCCGCGAGATAGTAAAGGACATAAAGAAGGTCGTCAGGAAATCCCCAGATATCGAGGCGGTCGGGCATAACCTCAGGTTTGACATGAACTTTCTTGGTGCTATGTTTGAAAGGAACGATGTGGGTTTTCCATTCCCTTATGATTATGAAGACACCATGCAGATGGCAAGAATGCTCATCAGGGAGAGAAAGCTTCCGCTAAAAAGCTCGCGATTGAAAGCCGTGTGCAGATGCGTAGGATACGAAGGTGACGGGTTTCACAACGCGCTCGAAGATGTGAAAGCCACGATGCACATATATCCAAGGCTGAAAAAGCTCATTGAAGAATGAAAATGACATCAGTATCCGAGCATGCTTGCATAACTTTCTATCTTTTTCCAGTATCCATTGATGCCATGCCCTCTGACAATTTCTGTGCCGTTGGTAATGCCGTCCGCGCTGTCAGGTCCGTTGCGACCGTTGTCCTTGTATATGAATATAGGAACGCCATCCTTTCTGGCTTCAAGAAGCCCGATTTTATGCGGACCGTCGAAAGCGTACGCGTTGACGCAAAGGTCGCCGGATGATGCTGCCTTCTTATACGTTGTCATTGCGCCGCCTGAATCTGGAGGCGGGCCGGCAAACGTAGTGTCTGCATTTGCTGTCACGTATTTCCAGAAGCCGCTGAAATCATAATCTCTTGGCCTTTTCGCGTCATAGATGCCTGCAAGAATCAGAAGGGAAAGGATAGGTACGATTATGCTTTTCCCGGATAGTATCGACAATGCATTTCCACGTTTCATATTTCATCAACAAACCTGCGTCATGACCGCAAATTAAATTATATCGTAAAAAAATAAAACAAGAAGACGCCTCGGCCGGGAAACTCACCGAAACAGCCTGCATCCGCAGGCATGAATCGTAAATCCATAATTCCAATTCTCGGTTTTGAACCCGGGTCCTGGGAGTGACAGTCCCAGATGATAGGCCACTACACTACCGAAGCATTTATTGTTCTTATATCTGATAGCAAATTTAAATGCTTTGTGGACGCGAAAAATATAAGAATGCGGCGGCGTCCTGCCCTTCCCCTGAAGAGAGTACCAGACAGATCGCTGGGAAGCTTAACTTCTGTGTTCGAAATGGGAACAGGTGCTCCTTCCCGCTTTGGCCGCCTAGAGTGTATATTATGCGTATTATTTTATAAAGGTTTAGGTGACGCGGGGCATTGGCTTTCGCGGTAGGGGAAATTCCAATCAGAATATATTTTCGTATGGCCGGCTTAGAAAGTTTAGTTAATCGGTTGGCGGCGCAATTTATATGGTGGATAATTATCTGGTATTCTTATACTTTTTAAGATTCTCTCCGCTAGTTCTCCATATGAATTTGGTTTATTAATAAGATTGCTATTATCAATCGGCTGAATTCCTTTTTCTTCATATTCTTCATCATTATAATTAAGACCGAGCGTATTATTCGTTACGACAAAAATTCTCTCCGAATATTTCTTATTAAATTTGACAACGTCATAAGCCAACTCCCTAGTTTTTCTCTCTGCTACTATACAACAAGGATTGTATTTTTCTACAAGTTCCTCGATAAATTCGGAAGTCAAAGGCCCTTTGCCTTCAGATATCTCAAAATCATATTCATAATGAGGATTAATGACTTCGTATTTTAATTCCTTAAAAAAGAATTGAATCGGTTTGGTCGCAAGGATGCTTTCGAACCCAAATTCACTTGCAGGTATAATCAATATATTTTTTGAATATTTCACCATATTAAAGTAGTATATCTAATATTTAAAAAGGTTTCGTTTGTGCTGAGGAAGAGCGCATTAGTCAGTATCTAGAAGATATTCCAGAGCGTCGTCTATAGTGACGACCTCTACGACCTCAAGTCCCGCGACCTCTGAGATGCTCGTTGTCTTGGGGATGTCCTCGTTCTGGCAGATGCTCGATGTTCCTATGTCCTCGCAATACCTTTTTGTCTCGAACTTGTCGATGCTTCCCTGCGTAAGGGGGACGAGCATCGTCCTTATTCCGGATTTGCCCGCGGCAATTGCCTTCTCAAGGACATTCGACACGCGCCCGATTGTACCGTCATGGTTTATCGCCCCTGTTATCAGGACGCCGTCCTTTATGTCTTTTCCTGTAAGTGCTGAGATTGTCGCAACCGTTGCCGCCGCGCCCGCCGACGGTCCCTCTATCGATGTCGCATCGGTCTCGATCGTGTATATTATGTCATAGCCGGACACGTCTATGCCCGTCTTTTCTGCCGCGACATCTCGCGCCGTCCTGAACGAGTTCTGCGTGTCCTCTTCAAAGAGCATCCTGTCTATGTTTGCAAATATCCTGCCCTTCCCGGGCACAATCTCCACGTAAAGCATTGCCTCAAGTCCGGTCTTGTTCTCGTCAACTGCCGGAACAGTAATTTCAGCTTTCATTGTATGTCCGCCGAAGCTTATTTCCCTGGGACAGTCAGATTCATATACTATGGTCGTTTTCGAGTTTGCCATAAATCCGACAAAAAAACCTACGAGAAGCAATATCATTGCAAGAATTATCCCTTTTTTCACGGAAACTACCTCTGAAGCTGGCAAATTGCACGTCAGCATGAAAGCAGGGGCACTTCCGGGGTGGACGGCATCACACGAAAGGACTGGTCGCCATCCATTCTCCTCCCTGCAACCCCCCGAGCACCGCATAAGCGGTTTAGGGCTGCTCCGGTCAAGGCCTGACCCGTTTCGCCGCAGATGCAATCCCGAAGGACAGGGCATCAACGTCAGGACAGCGGGCCCTTCCGGGCGATAACCGCCGCCCCCGGATCTCGATCCTGCCATAAAGGCGGTTTGCAGAAAACAGGGGACGCCTAACCCCCCGATCCAGCCCCTGCTCTATTTTATTTGATTATGAGTTTTTAAATGAAGCGCGCACATTATGCTCATTTTATATTCGGCCCGAATCAAATAATCTATTATGGGGAACGCTCTGCTCTCAGGATATAAGCGACTGTCGGTTTTGTTTTTCGGATGGGTCTATGACAGGAACAGGAAGACATTCGAACCGCTTGCAGACCACATAAGAAACGCCAATATGGAGATTCTCGTGAAGGCATGGATATCCATGTCCTCTATGACCGCTTTCATTGTCTTCATCGCAACCCTTGCAGCTGTATGGGCGTTTGGGATGATGGTCAGCATAGAGCCGCTCTATTTTGTTGTATTGATCATATCGATGTCTGTCCTGACCACATCGGCGACGCTGCTCCTCTTCTATATATATCCCATACAAAAAGAGGACAGCAGAAGAAAGTCGATCGATAACAACCTGCCGTTTGCAACGATCCACATGGCAGCGGTCGCATCGGCGGGCATACCCATAGATTTCATGTTTGCGCTCATCTCCAATTTCAAGGAATACGGGGAGATATCAACTGACGCAAAGCTCATAATGAGAAACATCAAGACGTTCGGAATGAACTACATAGATGCCATAAAGGATGTTGAGGAGAAGACGCCCTCGTCCGACTTCAAGTCGCTTCTTGGCGGCATCGTCTCCACAGTTCAGAGCGGTGGGGATCTTGTGACATACCTGAATTCGATGGCCGAGAAGGCGCTCTTTGACTACAAGATAAAGAGGGAAAAATTCGTGAAGACGCTTTCCACATACGCCGACATTTACACAGTGCTTCTTGTCGCAGCCCCGTTGATGATGATATCCCTTCTTGCCACAATGAGCATCATAGGAGGCGAGATAATGGGGCTTGGGATAAGCGAGCTCATGAGCCTTATCACATGGGTAGTTCTCCCGATATTAAACACGGTATTCATATTGTTCATACATATAACATATCCGAATGTGTAAGTGATTGACAATGCTAAAAAAAGACATGCTGGCAGAGTTCGCGTTCATAGCAACCGGGACTGCGCTTATACTTGCAAACAGCTATTATCTTGCCCCGATTGTGGCGCCATTTGACACGTTCCTGAACATAATCGGCGCGATGATAGCTATAGTTCCCCCGTTTGTCCTTTTTTATTCCAAATACAAGAAGAACAAGGAGCTTGAGGAGCAGTTCATAATATTCATGGCAGACCTCACCGAATCAATAAATGCCGGGATGACGCTTCCCATAGGCCTTGCAAGCATATCGAACAAGAACTACCGCTCACTTTCGCCATATATCAAGGAGATGGCTGCAAAGGTCGAGTGGGGTGTCCCTTTCCAGGATGCGCTTGATATATTCGGGAAGAAAATAAACAATAAGAACATAAGCAGGGCCGTCACGACTATAATAGAAACATACGGGGTCGGGGGGAAAATTGCAGACACGCTAAAAGCTATAAGCCAGTCGCTCATCCAGATAAACGAGATAAAGAAAGAAAGGTCAGCATCAATACAGTCGCAGATTATGACACTCTACCTAATCTATTTTGTTTTCGTATTCATACTCATAGTGCTCCAGACATTCCTCATACCCGCACTCAGCGTAAATATTCCGGGGGTAAGCGATATAACAGGATTCCAGCAGGCACAAACCCCAAAAAAAGTCCAGACAGAAGTATATACGCAGGCATTTCTTAACTTCATTCTCATAGAAGGCATATTCGCCGGAATTGCCACAGGAAAGATGGCCGAGGGCTCGCTTGTTGCGGGTCTCAAGCACTCGATAATACTGACAGTGCTTGGATACAGCTTTTATGCGCTGGCATCACAGTTCAATATAGCAATGGCCCTTTTCCCTGTGTAAGATACATACAAATGACCCCTGCAATAAATAACCTTTTAAAGGTAATCCCTTATATAATTAGAATAGGTTTCAAGGGTCTTTGATATGAAAGCGGTTGTAGTCAACTTTTGCGGCGGGAAGACATCGAAGAAAGGTAATCATGTCATATTGGACGTGGGCAGCGTTGATACGAAGGAAAAAGCAGCAAAGCTTGTCGGCAAGAATGTTATATGGAAGACGCCTTCCGGAAAGGTTATAAGCGGGAAAATCACAAAGGCGCACGGCAACAGCGGAGCTGTCAAGGCCATCATGGAGAAAGGTCTTCCGGGAACGGTGCTCGGGAAAGAGATAACGATTGAAGGATGATTAATTATGGGAAGGATAAAAAGCACACCAATAAAAAAGCTCGGAGATGAGCTTCTTGCAGCTGACAGGAAATTCACGCTCGACTTTACCAAAAACAAGGGAACCATAAGAGAAATGAGAGAGATAAAATCCAAAAAGACGCTCAATCTTGTCGCCGGCTACATAACAAATGAGGTAAAAAAACAGAAAAACACCGAGGATAGGAACAGAAAAAGGGCCGAAGCCAAGAAAAGGTTTGCTGAGAAGGGCAGCAGATAATGCCCAGCTTCCACGATTTCTTATGAAGGGCTTATTATTATCATTATTATCAGCGCTGCAAACAGGCCCGCCCATACCTTGCCATTCCAGGAGAGTATCTTTCTTCCATCAAGCGGTCCGAACGGAAGCATGTTGAACAATCCGAGGAACGCGTTTGCGAACATGAGAAATCTCAGAGGCCCGAAAGCCGTAAGCGTGTAAAGGGCAAATGATACGGCGAACGCTGCTGCATTGAAAAGGGGGCCTGCAAGGCCTATTAGGCCGACATCGCGCCTGGTGGGCCTATGGAACATGGAACGCGTCGCAAAATAGACGGCGCCGGGCGCAGCAAAGACCATCGCGCCGCCCGTTGCTATGGCAAAAACAAGAGCCAATATGATTCCCTCTTTCCACATCCTGTATTCTGACCAGAAGCCCAGATGTATCGCTGTGAACTTGTGGGAGAGTTCATGACCTATGAACGCGACACCCAGAACAAGCATATATATAAGGGCTATCTGCGGGTCCCAGAGAAAGTCCGGATATGCGAAGATTATGCTGATTGCAACAAATGAAATAACTATTTCCTTCACTTCAGCTCTGCTGAACATACGAGAAAACATAGACATCACAGCATTTGTTGTACAGTTGTTCTTAAATGCTCATTTGAGCGCATGGTAATTTTCCTCGACGCTAAAACCGCCTGAGACTATGCGTATTGGCGATATTACAAGGACGGGATTGTCGGTTCCTATCGCAGAGCAATACACCCTGCTATGGTCAAGGTTTACCACATAGCCTTCCTTGACCGATGATTCCCTGACAAATTCGACGACCTCGTAGAAATTGTTCTCAAGGTCGTTTTTCGTGCCACAGGCATCGGATGTCGCAACAGTCTCATCAAGGACGTCCTTTATGTTCTCCATGAGTATGTATCTGCCGCTTCTTGCAGGCGCTGAAAGGTCAAATGTCCCATACATCAGAAGGGACTGCTGTATCACAGCCAACATTCCCATAAGAAACACCATCGTTATGACAAACATCTGCCCTTTCATATCGGCCACCAACATCTTCTCCTTAAATATAATAGGGCTCTTGTAGCATAAATAAGGAGATGACCGGCTCCGGCGGACATAAATATATAACTTTCGGATATATATGTTATATGATATAAATTATACATAAGCAACGTCCGCAAGAAGCGATCAGGACGGCTATTTTTGGCGGGAGCTAAAATCTCTTCCTTTTTATATGAAAGTATATACTCAACTATAC
>JAADIF010000089.1 GCA_013151465.1 Microcaldota archaeon
AGAGCATGCAAAAGATATGTATGGAGAAATCTCAGTAGTTTGCATATTTATGAGGGGTTTTTTTTCTGCCCATACAGAAGCTAGTTTTGCTCTGAAAAATGTTCATTTCAACGAATTGAAATGCCAATGCAAGGGAGAGACGAAGGGCTATTGCGAATGGGAGAGTAAGTGGTAAATATGCCGATAATATCAACGTTGTTAAAGAAAATGATAATTGCGCGCGCGTTCCGGACCGAGAAAGGTAGAATAAGAATGTTCGGGAAGATGGATTGGACGCTCTATTCTTCAAAGGCACTTGCCCATTTCTTTCAGGTTATTGGAGATAAATTCGGGGAGGATTTCCTTTATGATTTAAGTTACAGGAACGGGCGGGGAAACGCCATGGAAATGATAAAGGCAATGAACATTAAACCCAAAGGCGGGTGGGCAACACAAACCGCCATTATAAGCCTGTTGGACTTTCTTGGATACGGGAAAATAAAATTCGTAAAGACCGACATTGATAAAGAAGGTCATCACCATTTTATCATTCACAGCATCGAGAACCCGATAGTTGAGCATGCTGTCAGAATGTATGGCAAGAATTCGCATGCATGTGCCTACTGGATGGGTCTTCTCGCCGGGCACGGCGAGCTTGAGCTTGGGCTAAAGAATGCAAGATTAAAAGAAAACAAATGCATAAAGGATGGTTCGCAGTATTGTGAATATGAAAGCATCTGGAAAGCGGATGGATAACATAACATTTAAAAAGATGAGTATATAATTACTAAGAGGTGATGATATGACGTCAAAACATATATTAACAGTTCCTTTTGACGGATATGAAATAGAAGTTCATGCATTTTCAGAAAATGGCCCGAATTCTGATAAAGGATTAGCAAAAGCGTTACATGAGGCAAGATATAATGTCCTTGCAAATGGTCAACCTATATACTGCACAGCTGTTACCCCTGATTTTGATAAGAAAGAAGAAAGAAATCCTCACGATGAATTGGATTCGACAAGGCATGTAGTTCTCTTAATAAATAATAAGAAGAATAATAAGATCGGATATGGCGCTTCTGCAGCGATTAGCACTGGAGAAACGTATCGCGGTGAAATAATAGGAGTGCCTCTGGAAAACAGATATCAGCCAGAAGGAAGCAATCCATTAAACTATCCGGAAGGGGCGTCAATGGATGATTTCAGGAAATTTGTGAAGCGAACTTACGGGACAGATGAGAATATAATAGCCGAGATTTACAGGCATTTTGAAAACCCGATGTTAAGGGATGAAATAAAGGAAATAAGAAAAAAAGGAGGCCCGCGACCCGAAGCGTTGCGTTTGCTTGTGTATGCAGGATTATATAAAGATCTCGTGGTTGACAGAGAAAATAAAGGTGATATGCCTGTTTGGTTATGGGTTTACGATGCGATTGCCAGATACGCAGACAAATATTCAAAGGTAGGGGGTTCGTTCAGGGATTTTGTTCATAAGAAGGGATTGTGGATACCAACCGCACTTTCCAAAGTCAGAAAAGGCGAGCCCGACGGCGAAGGCGTCGATCAATGGTATCTTAAAGGCGTCAATGATGATTTGGATGGAACGCTGGTTTCACGCCTTCTTGAAATATTTTACCCCGCCGAAAATTTCAATGAAACAGGAAGAGGTGAGATAAGAAAAGCGGCAATGCTTGATGGCGTCGTCGGAATTAAGGAAGATGAAAATAAGATAAAGCATCCTCTCTCATTTCTTTTTGGAGGTAAATATAATGGGTTTATGGATAAAAATGAGAAAACGCAGATGCTTGGAGCGTTGAATGTGGTTGGCGGGAAGTTCAATCGCTCACTTATTAGTGATGTGATTGTTGGAAAAAAAGCCAAGAAAAGGCTGGGAATCCCTGAAATTAATTATATGTAGAAACACACACAATTTCCTCTTTTTATATATCATTTTTTATTTCTATTCCATTCTCATTTATTATGAGAGGGTATGTGTTTGTGCCTTGATTTGTTCTTCTCATCTTCCTTATCATCAGCGATCTTGCTATTCCCTCTCCCACGCCAAAATAATAAAGCGCGATTACACCATCTACCACAAACTCCTCGACGCCGAACCTTGAGAGGCCCTTTTCATCGCTGTCAAGGACTTCAGAGATTAAGACGGATGTTGCACCTGTCCTTTTCACGGAATTTATCAGGGATATGAGCTTCTTTCTTATCTGCATCTGGTTTGGAAGCATCATCCCTACAATCGATACGGAATCGACAACAACCCTCTGGGCGTTTATTTTAGCGATGTCCTCCACGACGTTTATCCCCATCTCGTTTACCTGAAGGGGATCGTAATAGACAAGCTTGAACAACCCTTTCTTTTCAAATTCCTCAAGATCCCAGCCGAACCTTCTGGCATCTTCCTTTATGTCCTCGACGTCCTCTTCAAGCGTGATATAGACTCCCGGCTCTCCTCTCTGGAGTCCTTCCCACAGAAACTGCAAACTAAATATCGTCTTTCCCGTTCCGGCGCCGCCGGTAACAAGTATTGCAGAGCCCTTGATGAAGCCGCCTTCAATCAGGGGGTCGAGACCCTTTATGCCCGTTGGGATTCTGCGCACCATAATATACTCTATTTGTTTTGCTTCCCTTATATTAATTTGGTTTCATTTTCATATCTGTGAGAAGAAACACCTGGATTTTTTCCGCTTTATTGAAAGAATAATTGGAATTATTACAAGTTCTGCATTTAAAACTTATCTGGGATAAATATTTCTTATGCTTCATACCAAAAGGACATTCGACTACGAATACCCGCTGGAGAATGCAGATGTATGCATAATAGGCATCCCTTTCAACTCAACGGAGATAGGGCAGTCCGTAAAGCACGGACCGCTTTTTGTGCGCGAAGCTATAAGAAACCTTATCGGATACAATCCGAAAAGCAGGCAGAACATCTTTGAGAAATACAGATTTTGCGATGCAGGCGATATAGAAGTTGTTCCGGGAAGCTGGAGCAAGACGAAAGACGTGATCATATCAACAATAAGGGACATATTCTCAGGCAATGAGAGCATATTCCCGATATTCTTGGGAGGTGAGCATCTTATCACCCTTGCAACAGCAACGGCGCTAAAAGAAACGGAAGGAGAACGCGTAACTCTTATTGACTTCGATGCGCATAAGGATCTTCTCCCCGACTGGCTCGGAGAGAAGTATTCC
This sequence comes from Microcaldota archaeon, assembly GCA_013151465.1. Taxonomy (GTDB): domain Archaea; phylum Aenigmatarchaeota; class Aenigmatarchaeia; order QMZP01; family QMZT01; genus JAADIF01. The sequence goes on from JAADIF010000089.1 coordinate 3,196, forward strand.
CACATTACATGGGCGTACCATCTCATGAAAACGGGTAATTTTGATATGATACAGATAGGATGCAGGGCTTATGATAAGACCGAAGAGGACAACTCAAGAAGATTCAACATATCAGATGAGATAAAAAGCATAAAGGGTCCTGTTTATCTCTCAATAGACCTTGACGTGCTTGATCCGTCTGTTGCACCTGAGGTAGGGACGCAGCAGGCAGAAGGCATAACTTTTGCCGAGCTCAAAAAAGAGCTGATGAAGCTTAAAGGCGCCAGAATAATAGGAATGGATATCGTTGAATGTGCATCAAGAGAGGTCGAGACGAAAACAGCGCACATAGCCGCCGAGATAATAAGGACTGTACTTGAAATAAGAGGATAAGATTTCATTTTTTCCTTTTCGCGAGGAGCGAGGTTGAGTAATTCCCGAATTTTCCTATTCTCTTTATGTCGATTCCCATCGACATTATCTTATTTTCAAGAGAAGGGAACAGTTTCTGGTCATAGCCGAGCACGACAATATCAGGCCTTTCCCTTTCGATGGTCTTGCCCCAGTCGTGCTCATCGCCTATGATTACCTTGTCAGCTATTCCGAGTTGTTCCACATTTTTCTTTCTTTCTTTTGCGCTTGCAAAAAGATAGCCCTTCCTGTTTTTGACCGTTTCGTCCGTTGCTATGACGACTATGAGATAATCGCCGTGTTCCTTCGCCTTTTCAAGAAAGAACTTATGGCCCGGATGAATTAAGTTGAATGTTCCGCCGACAAGAATTTTTCTCATGTTTAGAATATGAATGAATCAAATAAATATCATGGCATGTCATATCGCGGTCGTCATTGCAACGCTGAACATATCCCGCGTCCCTGTCGCAAATCCCAAAATTATTATAAGCAGTTTAACAAACCCTGCAAAGTTTCCGCTTATTTCCTTTGAGCGCTTTATCCTGTCTATGAAATAAAGCACTGCTATTGCTACTATTATCTTTGTTACAAGAAATGCGAAAGGCCCGAATGCCTGTATTATCGCGTTGCTGATGAAATGCTGCTCTGTGTATACGGGATAAAATTGGAGGATTATGCTTGTCGCTGCACCGTCAAGCGTTTGCGCTATGAGGGCAAGTTTGTTCATCCTATCGGCAAATAAGCGGCTCTTTACCTTCCCGAAAACAATAAAGACGGCTCCTGAAAAGGCGGCCGCAGTCAATAATATCGAAATGAATGCCTCATAATGAGTAAGGTGCGTAAGATGCCACAAGACTACAGGAAGCGCCAGCACAATCCCTATGTTTCTGAACGTATTGATCTTGTCCCATTTCTTTTTTCGCGACAGCTTTATCGAGACGAGAAGCGATGCTATCGTAAGAAGACCTACCATTATGTAGATTCCCGGAGATATGAAATAGAACCCCATTTCAACTGGGTTTGCTGAGCGCGCTATCAGATGGACTGATGAGTAGCTCTCCTCGAATATCCTTACCGTCGAGCCGAATAACACATAGGGTAGGACGGCGAGTGCGAACCTGTAATCAAACTTTATTTTTTTCTTCTCAAGGTATGGATATATGAGAAAGAACAGAAGGACTATCGCCATCAATGAATATGCAAGCGTGTTGACCGGATTATAGCCGCTGTGGCTTGTTATCGGGCTTATGAAGTATTCTCTGACAAAATCTTGGATGGCCATCAGAACACCTATGAGGGCAGGATGCCTACGCGTGCAAAGAATAGGAACAATATGAAGACGGCAGCAAGCATTATAACTGCGTGCTTGCTTCCGGCTATTGCTGAATTTTCCCCAAGCTGTCCTGCTATAAGCCCAGTCGTTATGCTCAGTATGACCATCATCGAAAAGAACAGTGAAGTGTAATAACAGCTTATGCTTCCGGACGATATGGCGAGCGTCGAGCAGATGGCCTCGAATAGCCCGCAAGGAAATATCATCGGCGTTTTCTGGCAGGGATTGCCAAAATCAAAAGCAGCAACGCTCATCCCTCCGCTCCCTTGGCTTTGGCCGCTTTGGACAATTGGCACCATTATGTATATTATGGCAAGAGATATGAGAAGGAACATGAAAAATATTCCGTACATCAGCATGACATGCTGCCTTACCATCGATCTCCTTTCGTCATCAACCTCCCTCAGAATCATCATATCTCTTGCTGTCGAATTCAGTATTGATGCGACATCGCCCCCGGATTTGTACGATTCCTCTATTATGCTCACCACCTGAGTTATTAGGGATGATTTTTTGAATTTTTCGCCAAAAAGCTCAAGGCATCTGAGAAACGGTATGCCCCACGACAGACGGTTTCTGAATTTTGCTATCTCCGGATTAAGTTTCCCGTAATTCGTTTTTGTTGCCATGTCTATTGCGTCCTCTATAGTCATTCCGGATGATTTCGAGTTTGCAATATCTCTCATGAAATTCGGAAACTCCCTTTCCACTGCGCGTATCCACATGAATTCTGTATAACTATACAAAATGAAAGGCCCTGTTATTATGAATATGCACAGTATTCCAACATTCATTATGGTGCCGACATCGTGAGTTATGAATGTAACAGAGACTATGAGAAGCGTACTTATGAGTAGCGAGATTGCAAGTATTCTCCTCTTACTGTCCATCTTATCGAACATCTTATCACGTTTCCATAGGCGAAAGATTCTTTAACAACACCAAGAACCCAAGCGAGATTATAGGCGTGAAAAAGAATATCAGCAGCGTCTGTATCAGCAATATATTTCCTCCGCTCATGGGTGACATTATTGATGTCAGTATTATGAAAAACAATGAACCCACAATTATGAGCGTTATGTATATTTCAGTGTAGAATGTGACCTGCTGCGAATATTCCTGAAGCATCCTTCGATACATCGACATGAATTCCTTTGATTTTCCTGTAAGGTATTCTTCCATGCTTCCTCCGCGTGTTATGATTGAGAGCATCCCCCACAGTAACTCGGCAAATCTCGGCGATGCCGTATTGTTTGCTGCTTTTGATATGCTCGACGGAAGGTCCATTCCCAGCATCTTTACGTTTCTATATATGCGTTCGCATTCCTTTCCTATCTCCCCCTTCTTGAGCGATAATATCTTGAATACCTCCACTGATTGAACACCGGAAGATGCGGTCGTTGTCATATATATAGTCGCGAAGGGCAGCTCCTTTTCTATCCTCTTTTTAATCGTCGCTGCCCGAAGTGCCGGATAATAGTAACCCATAAGAAAGACAATCGATGATACGATGAGTGATATTATTATCGAGAACGTATACGCGTAAAGCCCGTATGTTGTGATTATCGTAAGAAAGAATGAAGATATTATCATCGTCACTGCAAAAGCTATGAATGAAAAAAGTATCACGATTGACAAATAATCTATGATATCATTATCCATTCTTGCGCGTTTCATCTGAACCTTGAATGGCTCGAAATAATCCAGATATGGGCTTATGACGCTTCCGAATATCTTAGTGTAGAATTTATCACCCATTCCAAGACCTCACATATCGTTGTCCACGGCGGCAAGTATCTTTTCGGGATTGATGTAATATTGTGTAACCATATCCGAGAATTGCTTATAGTCATATATTTTCTTGTCATGCAGCCATTCGAGAAATATTTTTCTCCGTCCGATCTCGTTGAGAATTTCCTTCTCCTTCATTCCTGTTATAGCCTTTATGTCATTCATTATCTTTGATTTATTCATGCTTATGAATCCGTCACCTTCGGCTTTCCATTCAAAGACGCTGTTTGGGACAGGCCGTTCGTTCTCCACGCCTGTTATCTCTATTATCTCCTTGACTCTTCTTAAGTATTTATCCTCTATCTTTGCCTGCGTAAGAAATATTATTATGTCTATATTCTCCACGAGCGTGGCAGAAAGTGAAATGGGCGGCGTTACGAGGCGGTCTATGAGCTGTGGGAATGATGCAGCATGTATGGTCGCAAGACCTGCATGGCCTGTTGCTATCTGCTGGAAAAGGACATACGCCTCTTTTCCCCGGACTTCACCAACTATTATATAATCTGGCCTTTGCCTAAGGGATTCCTTCAGAAGGTCAAACAGGCTGACCTCTCCTATTTTCCCTTCTCCGACTGATATAGGCGTCCTTGCAACTTCCGGAACCCAGTGAGGATGAGAAAGCCGCAGCTCAGGCGTGTCCTCTATGGACACCACCTTGAGTGATGGCTTGATGAAAAGTGAAAGCGCATTCAAGAGCGATGTTTTTCCTGTGGCGGTGCCTCCGGAGATGAGGATGGATTTTCTGTATTCTATCGCAAGCCATAAATATGCAAGCATGAGAGAATTCAATGTTCCCTTTTCTAGCATATGCACTGGCGTAAGCGGCATCGATGTGAATTTTCTTATGGTGAAATTGGAGCCCTTCATAGCTATATCCGTTCCAAGTGTCGCCTGTATTCTCGAACCGTCTGGAAGCCCGCCATTTACAAGCGGCTCTGAAACGGATATGGAACGCCCGCATTTTTGAGCAAGTTTCATAACGAACATATCGAGCTCGTCCTTATCCGTGAACTTTATGTTCGTCCTGAGAGAATTTAATTTAGGGTTGCGGTGATAGACATAAATAGGAACACCGAAACCGTCGCATGATATGTCCTCTATCGAAGGGTCGCGCATAAGAGGTTCTATCTTTCCATATCCCACGACATCCCTTTCGATGTAATATTCCAATATCTCCATTTTCTGGGCATTGAGTTTTTTTATATTGGATAATATGCTTCTTGTTTCCGCACGAAGTATGTTCTTTGCTTTGACCTCGCCAATCTTTGCAAAGTTAACATCAAGGCGCTCCTCAAGCTCCTTTTTGGTATCCTCTATTATCTTCCTGTCGAGGACTGATATGGGAGGCTCTATTACCTTGTAAATGATTGCGTTCTCCTTCGGATCCCATTCTATAATCGCGTATGCATAGACTTTCTCGTTTCGTCTTGGGGAAAGCGGTATCAATGGATAAGAAATCCTTGTATTTTCTATACCGGTTGCCTGCATATCGTCATCTTCAGGAACAAGTGAAATGCCTTTCATCTTTTCTACGATTCCAAGATCTACGCCTTTTTCGCTGGTTTTTTTAGGGGCAGCCTTTCCTGCATCGCTATCGGCTCTGTTGGATGACATCGCAGAGGTCATCCCGCTGCCATTTATGACAGGATTATTAAGTATTATGGTAGTTCCATCGCCACCGACATATCTGGTAGGCGACTGTGCATTGTTTGTAGAATGTCTTTTTCTCATCGCTGCTACAAGCCTTTCAACTATCAGCGAAGCTCCTCTCATTTTCCTTTTGTGAGAATCTGACGTCTTTCCTGAGGAGCTTCCCTTCGTCTTTCTTTTTATTTTTGGTATACGCAACATGCAGAAAACCCCATATAATTATTAAATGCGCTATATATTAATACTGTTTATCCATATCTCATTGCCATGTTTGTGTATCATCGCTTTCCTTGAAACGCTCACTATTCTACTCTCGCGTATTTCTATATTCTGATTATGCGTGAGTGCGTATAATTTATCTGAAACTTTTCTCCCGTCAGGCAGTATATTTATGAAAAGTCCATCATTGTTGAGTATTATTTCATAATAGTTTCCGTTTATCTTTTGTGGTATTGA
>JAADIF010000071.1:0-8571 GCA_013151465.1 Microcaldota archaeon
CGTTCTCGGACGCAAGATGAAATCCTGAGATCCAAAGGAGATCTGCTCTTCTGAGATTTGAAATGAAATCATAATCAATGCGAAAATCAAGGGATATTGGATCATAAGTAAATATGTGCCTTGCGGAACCGTCTTCGATTATAATATGTTCTGGGCATGTATCATTAGCTTTTGCTTTTTCGGGAGATATTATATTGTTCCCTTCTGTAATCAATATGTTGTTTGAAGACAATTCAGAAAGCATTCCGATTGTCCTTGAAGGACAACTCATTATGGGCCTTATTCCGGCCTTTGCAAGACCGATGGACGCATTCAGGCCATTTCCACCAGGAATGGTTCGCTTTTTCTTTATGAGGCCATCAAGAAAAGTGAATTCATCTTCGCTTATTATTGTCTCGTTGTCATCTTCTGAAGAGAGGGCTTTCTTTAGGTATTCATATTTTTTATCCCAACTTCCCATGTTAATATCAGACAAGTTTACGATAGAATCCCAGTTGTTGAAAAACCCGGTGAATATCTTCTTCATAATCAATCAACTTCTGCAGATTCTTTGTATTCCTTATAACCCTCTTTCATAAGAAGCGCACTTGCCACAACCCATATAACAGGTATTGAGAATAAAGCAATCCCGATAAAGTTTGCTTCGAAAACAAGAGTCTCGCTTGTTATTGCGGTTGATATGAGATCACTTCCGTTCCAGGAAAGCGCTATTACGAACATGAATAGATAGCCCATGCACATCATGAAGAAGCCACCAAGCATCGTGAGAAGCCCTTTTGATTCAGCTTCTATTATCCTCAAGAATATAGTCATGAGTATAGCGAAAGGTATGATCACTATGAATATTATTCCTACAAGAAGCGACGGAAGCAATGTAATTATATCCATATTATTTAATTGAGTGCAGTTATATAAGAAATATAGTGATCTTCATTATCTTTGGAGGAATATATATGAAACCATTATTGATGATAAATTTCAAGACGTATGAGGCAGGGACAGGTGAAAATGCATTAAGGATTGCAAAGATTGCAGATGAAGTCGCCCACGAAATGGGCATAAATATGGCCATAGCCGTTCAAAGCGTTGATATAATGCGCATCTCGCATGAAGTGGATATTCCTGTGTTTTCCCAGCATATGGACCCCATCGGATTCGGAAGCCATACTGGTTGGGTGCTTCCTCAAGGCCTAAAGGAAGCAGGAGCATCAGGAACGCTTTTGAATCATTCCGAGCATCAATTGGATATTTCAGAAATAGAAAAATGCATAGATATAACCAATAGAATAGGCCTGAAAACAGTTGCATGTGCGTCTGATCCAAAGATAGCGGAAGCATTGAGCGTGCTCGGCCCGGATTATATTGCAGTTGAGCCGCCTGAACTTATTTCCGGGAATATATCAATATCTGAAGCCAGACCTGAAATCATAACAAATACAATAAATCTTGTAAAAGATATTGATAGATCCATCCCCGTGCTGGTTGGGGCCGGTGTGAAGACAAGAAGCGATGTTTCAAAAGCAATCGAACTTGGTGCTGATGGCGTTCTCCTTGCATCCGGCGTGATGAAGGCAAAAAAACCAAGAGCGGCTATACTTGAACTTTCGAAAGGGCTTAAATGAAGGTGGTTTAACATGTTCAGAAGTTTTCTTTTTCCGAACTCAAGGATGAAATACGTGAAAAAAAATCGCAACAAGGTTGAAAAGAAAGGATGCGTGTTCTGTAGAATAGCAAATGAAGATCCTGATATCGAGAAGAAAGTGCTCTACAAAGATGATAAAGTTATGGTCATGATGAATATATATCCTTATAATGTAGGTCATCTTCAGGTCGTTCCTGTGCGTCATGTTGTCTGGCTGGATGAATTGACAAAAGACGAGAGGGACGCCCTCTTTGAAATGGTTAATCGCACGGTCAAATTTCTCAAGAAAGTGGAGAAACCGGTTGCAATGAACATAGGCATGAATATAGGCGGTGAGACTGCCGGGGCATCGATCATGCACCTCCATGTTCATGTAGTTCCAAGATACAAAAGTGATTTTGGCTTCATGGAAATTACTGCAAGTACAAGAGTTCTTGTCGAACCGATAGAAGAGACATATCAACGGTTCCTAAAACATGCTGATATGCTGAAAGGATAAGAAAACTATTAGGGCAGAAATTGGAAATGGACCGGTCGGGATTTGAACCCGAGGCCTCACGATTGCCAACCGTGCGATCTATTATCATCGGAGCGTTTATACTGATTTCTTTAGGGAGCAGCAATTTCCTCAAAGAAAAGCTCCTCCGGACTGATCTACCGGCCCATATTGCTGATATATCCATTTATTTGATGTTGCATTTTAATATAGGTTTCGAGGGGCTGTTCTACTTTGTCATTTATACATGAATCGAACGAAAGAAAAGAAAATAATATGCCCTATTTCACGAGCAGCTTTGCCTTTTCAGGATCGTATTTCCAATCCTTTGGAAGCAGACCTTTCGCTTTATAATATTTTGCAAGGCGCCTTACTTTGGATTCTGTCAGCTCAAGACCCCTTTTTGATGTGGCGTCTTTTTTGTTCTTTCGTAAATGCTCGCGAAGATTGACGGCCTTTTCCAGCATGTTGAAGAGGTCTTCTGGAAGTTTGGAATAAGCGTTATGTTCTTTCATTATTTCACTTATGCCTTTTTTTGTAAACATCTTCACTGAGGGGATGCCATATTGATCCCTTAATATTATGCCTATCTCCGGCGACTGGTGACCTTTTTTTGCAAACTTCAGTACGAGGTCTTCAATCTCCTTTGGTGCAAGCTCGACCCATGGGGCCAGCTTTTTCATGGGCTTATGTGAGCCCGATTTTCCTCTTTTCCTCGAATACATTCTTGCCATAATTCGACCTCCGATACGGGAAAGCAACCGTCATCGCATCTTATCATCGATTCGGCACCGTCCCGTTCCTTGATATAACATATAGAGATATGCAATGTTTATAAAACTTAATGATGCCCGTCCGTTTGTTTGGGCAGTGTCGCAGTATATGATATCTTTAAAAGCTAATGTCCTCATATATAGTAAGAGCATAGCGGGGTAGAGCAGCCAGGAGTGCTCGCTGGGCTCATAGCTTCGGCGTCTATCTTATAGGCAGAGGCGTGAAACCCAGAGGTCAGTGGTTCAAATCGTGTCATGGAAATCCACTCCCCGCTACTTGTCGATGTGCATCGTGGATAAAAGCGTTTATATATCTTCATCCAAATAAAGATGAAAAAATGCTCGAATGGGCGGTTCAGATGATAAATATAAATACCTTATGCGATTAATTTATGTATCTTAATTAAATGGATGGTTGATAGATTATGCCAAAAAAACGGAAATTTAATCAAAGAAGAAGGGATAGGGGAAAACCTCAGAAGAGAGAGGAAGAGGTTTGGGTTCCGAGGACCCAGCTCGGTAAAGACGTTACTGAGGGTAAATACAAGTCGATAGATGATATCATAGATGCAGGAAAGGTCATACTTGAGCCGGAGATTGTAGATTTCTTGGTTCCGGATTTGAGGCAGGAGATTATCTATATAGGAGGGACTCCCGGCAAAGGTGGCGGTATAAGAAGGACCGCTACAAGGATGACGGCAAGGATGCATAAATCCGGCAGGAGGATGACGCTTACCGCGATGGTAGTCGTCGGCAACGAAGGTGGCATCATAGGGATAGGTACGGCATCATCGACAGAACATAGAATAGCGATAGAAAAGGCCACTAAAAAGGCTAAACTTAGCGTCATCCGAGTAAAAAGGGGTTGTGGCTCTTGGGAGTGCAACTGTGGTGGAAATCATTCTATACCATACAAGACCGAGATGAAAAGAGGATCGGTCATCATAAAACTTCTGCCAACACCGAAGGGTGTCGGCATTGTTTCAGATAAGGAATCTAAAAAAATATTTCAGATGGCTGGTATAAAAGATATATGGTCAAACGCTTCCGGCCAGACAGGAACCAGGATGAATCTGGCATATGCAATCTTTGATGCGCTCAAGAACCTTAGTTCCAGGAAAGGGGATAGAAGTGCGACAGAAGCTGTCAAAGAAGATGTTGCCGCCAATCCGGAAGAAACATTGGCTGAAAATTGATAAGGTGCTTATATTATGTTTGTGGCGATAAGGGTCAGAGGGACTGTCGGTCTCAGAAAAGATATAGAAGATACTATGAAAATGCTTCGTCTGAACAGGCCGAACCATTGCGTTATCTTACCTAAGAATGATATGACAGAGGGCATGCTTAGGAAAGTGCACAACTATATTACATGGGGAGATATAACCGACGAGAATCTTGAGAAGCTCATAGAGAAACGCGGAAGGTTGAAGGGCAATAAAAAGATAGAGAAATCGAAAGTAAAGGATTATATATCTGAGATTAAAAAGGCAAATTCACTGAAGGTGATGGATCTTGTGCCTGTGATAAGGTTAAATCCTCCGCTGAAAGGATTCAAAAAGACAAAGCTTCATTACCCCAAAGGCGCTCTTGGTTATAGAAAAGATAAGATAAATGAGCTCCTTCTAAGGATGATGTGATTGTATGGCTAGCAAGAAAGCTCAGAAAAGGCGTGGAAAAAGGACTCATGGTTACGGTTCTCATAAGAAGCACCGCGGAGGCGGTTCCCGCGGTGGACGCGGTCTGACTGGGGCAAAGGCGCATAAGTTTGTCAAATTTCTTAAAGAAAAGCCGGGACATATAGGCAAATATGGCTTCACTTCAAAATCATCCCATGAGATAAAAACAATAAACCTGAGTGAGATTGAACGCCTGGCAGTGAAGATGAAAAAGAAAGAGATAAATGTGGTTGATCTTGGTTATGATAAAGTGCTTGGGAAGGGGGGAATGAAAGTTGCAATTACCATCCACTCGCCTGCTTTCTCGGAGATTGCAAAGAGAAAAATAGAAAGCGCTGGGGGAAAGGCTATAGTTCCGACATCCGGAGATGCCGATGATGCCAGTGCAAAATGAACTGATACGTCGTCAAAATAAGTTTAGCGAAGCGTGATTCATGATGCCTCTAGAAGAGATGTATATAGAGTTTCTCAAAAGGATACCAGGCATCACTGAACCTATAAAGAAGCTAACATTTAAAGACAAGCTTAAATGGACGAGTTTGATACTGGTCATCTACTTCTTCATGTCGCAGATAATAGTTTATGGAGTAGACAAAGACGCTGTCATGAATTTTCAATTTCTTGAGATACTGCTTGGTTCAAGTTTTGGTTCTTTTATAACACTTGGTATAGGCCCTATCGTAACGGCTTCCATAATCCTTCAGCTGCTCGTAGGATCCAAGCTCATACCATGGGATTTGGGAACAGAAAACGGACGGGTACTCTTCCAAGGAACTCAGAAATTCCTTGCAGTGTTTCTTTCAATAGTCGAAGCTGCAATCTATGTTCTTATGGGTGCAATACCTGCTCATGCATCATCGCTCGTTCCTGTGGTAATAGGTCAGATAGCTCTTGGTGGTATCCTTATCATCTTTATGGATGAGGTAGTTTCCAAATGGGGTTTTGGATCAGGTGTTAGCTTGTTCATAGCCGCAGGCGTTGCGAAAGGTATATTGGTAAGGGCATTCAATCCTCTTACGCAGAGCGGCGCATTGCCAAGTGTGGCCGAGCCTCCTGCTGGAATACTCTTCAATGCGATATTTCAGCTTGGAAGTGATCCGGTTGCCGCATTTGTAACAGCGTCTCCCTTGATAGCGACCTTGATAGTTTTCGTTATAGTGGTCTATACAAATGCCATAAGAATAGAGATACCCCTCGCTTTTGGATCGGTAAGGGGCTTTGGAAGGAGATGGCCATTGAAATTCTTCTATACATCAAACATGCCGGTTATCCTTATAGGGGCGCTGATAGCAAACATACAGCTTTTTGCCAGGATGCTGTCCCAAGGAGGGTCGAGCTGGCTTGGCACATTTGATGGTAGTGGAAATGTTACAGGAGGGCTTATATATTTCCTTTTCCCACCAAGGGACCCGGCAGTGGCCGGTTATATGGTCATGATAGGTCTTTTTGCCCTTCTGGGTGCAGTGGCTGCATATTTCATGAAAAAGAAGGGTCAGGGGTGGAAACTGGCAACAGGGTTCGGCGTCCTTGGGGCTGTCGTATGGTTCGCGATAGTATCTTCGCTTGGATTCTCCTCGCTTGCCTACGTTGCACCAGTAGATTTGGCGCGTCTTTTGACATATTCACTCATAATGGTCGGAGGTTCTACAATCTTTTCAATATTCTGGGTTCAGACGTCGGGCATGGATTCTGAATCTGTTGCAAAGCAGATACAATCGACAGGGTTGCAGATACCTGGTTATCGTAGGGATATACGCGTTATACAAAGGGTTTTGAATAAGTACATCTCTCCGCTTGCCGTCATAGGCGGTGCTGCGGTTGGAATGCTTGCCGCATATGCCGATTTTACCCTTGCGCTTGGAACCGGTACGGGAATACTTCTTGCTACAATGATAGTATACCAATTATATGAGGAAATAGCAATGCAGCACATGGAGGATATGAATCCTGCATTGAGAAAGTTCCTTGGAAAATGATATAGAATTGCAAAAATGGTTTTGCCAAAAGATTCTTCTAAAAATAAAAAATTCGGGAATATCAATATTTTTATCCTTTGAATATACCTTTCTTTCTTAACACTTCTACCTGTGCCAGACGGTATTTCCATTTTACATCTCCACGTTCATCGCCTTGAACATCCCATGGCTCAATTATGACGACGTCTCCTGGTCTTATCCATGCGTTTCTTTTGAATTTTCCAGAAACCCTGCATATGCGCGTGTTGCCGTCCTGGCAGTTAATCCTGAATCTGCTCCCGCCGAGCATTTCTTCCACTATTCCTATAATTTCTTTATCTCTTGGCATCCTTACTCTTTCTATTTGCTGTCCCTGTCTTTGATGCCTTCTTTTGTTGCCTTTTTTATACTGCATTAAAACCCCTCTCTTATAACCTTATATTGAGTTTAAAATATTATAAATGACTAAGAATAAGGTCTATTCTGATAATCTGGAACATATCATTATTGTAGACTTTGAATATGGAGCTGGTTATCGGGTTTTTCATTGCTGACTGTTTCAGGTACATCTCATCGCCTGCAGCCCATGCAACCGCCGATTTTAATAAGTTCTTACTCTTTTCATTGTCCGGAATACCTACAGGTAGCCATAACGTCCTTCCATTATGCTCGCTTATTTCTGTGTTGAGGATGGCGGCAGGCATCTTGGTGTTCGATTGCTCGAGAAGGACTTTCATCCGGTTGTCGCTTTTTTGCATTATATGGCTTGCTCCTCCGATGAAATTCTCGAACGATGCCCCGGAAGAGAATTCTTTGTTGCCTGCCGTGTTTGGAAATGACAGAAAGTATTTCCTTATTGTATATGTTTCTGTTCCAGGTCTTTGGGAATATGTAGAAAATCTTATATCATCAGACGATGACGATTCTGATGCCGAATCCCATACGACTCCAAAGATATCCTTCTGCACGGAATCTATATCGCTTCTTTCCAACGGGAATAATTCTATTATTCCTTTATCCAGAGATAGGTACCTCATTACAGTGGTTTTCATAGATGAAAGATCTGTATAATGGCATATTATCACCAAATCATAAGCGGGGTTAAATAACCCATTTATACTGTCTATCCTGTGTGTTATGAATCTTATACGTTCACTGTTTATCAGTAATGGGTTCGGCTTGAGAGCCTCTTCTATACCGACCATGTCATTCGCATCGCACAGGCAACCGATATTTATATTCTCCTTTATGACATTAGTAAGTTTGATGCTGTACGCGATATTCGAATTCTCGATAAACTTATTTATTGCGGAGGTGACTGCATTGTCGTCAAACCAATTGATGTTTTTTTTGCTCAACGTGAGAAGTATATCATCTCCCAGAAGCGCAAGTTTCGTTCTTTCCCAATCCGCCTGTGGAATGGACAGGTATGAGAACTGCGTAAGAGAAAATATGGTCATGACTATTACAACTATCATCTCCATGACATGAACAAATCCTTTTCTCTTCAAATTGCCACCTATTTATTATTTTGATGCCTCTTATTTTAGGTTTTCTGGATTATTTAATTAAGAGGTTGAACCAAATATTATTTATGAGATTCTCTTCAGTGCTCTCGCATGCCGGTATAGCAATGAAACTCATGGGATATGTTGCAATCATTCCGATTTTTGTTTCCCTGCTTTTGGGTGATGGTGCATATGTTTCTTTCATGACAGCAGCAATCATTTTCTTTGTGCTTGGAACAGTTCTCGACAAAAGATACGAAAAGACAAAAATTCGGATGGAATCTGCAATGTTAATATCGGCTTTCACGATAATAATGGTTTCATTGATCGGGTCAATACCTTATATGTTCTATATGGCGCCGGTTGATGCCATATTCGAATCAGTCTCAGGTTTTACCACCACTGGTCTTAGTGTAGTCGAACCTGAAATTCTTCCTCTTTCCATACTCTTATGGAGATCAATGACACAATGGATGGGCGGATTGGGTATACTTGTTATGGTTCTTCTGCTTCTTGGTTCT
>JAADIF010000071.1:8602-17383 GCA_013151465.1 Microcaldota archaeon
TATACAAGGCGGAGGGACATTCTCAACGTATAGAGCCCAGCACGCATCATTCCATAAAAAGAATGTTGCAGATATACGGTTTGTACACTCTGGTGGGATTTCTTTTGCTAATAGCCGTCGGTATGCCTGCATTCGATGCGATCAACCATTCCATGACATCGATATCTACAGGCGGGTTTTCCATAAGAAACGAGTCCATAAGCTATTACGGAAATTTTTACATAAATGTCGTTATAATGTTCCTTATGATATTGGGAGCTACATCTTTCTTTATTCATGATCGCATCCTGAGAGGAAAGGTAATGGAATATATAAGAAATCGGGAAACGCGCATTTTCTGGTCATTGATTGCGTCATTCACTATCCTGATGTCGTTTTCGTTTCTTGGGGAGAGCGATTCTATTATGCAGGCCGCATTCCATACGGTTTCAGCGATTACGACAACAGGATTCACCATATCATCTTCTCATCTGCCCTCATCAGCGATATTTCTGATAATGATTCTCATGGTAATCGGGGGTTATGCAGGATCAACTGCCGGCGGAATCAAGCTTGTAAGGTTTGGAATGCTCTCGGCATCAATCAGATGGCTTATAAGAAAATCGTCGCTTCCTATTACAGCAGTCGTTCCAGCAAGATTTGGCGAAAGATCAGTCAAGATGAATGAGATAGCCATAATATCGCTTTTCGTCTTCATATATATGGTGATGATAGGTCTTTCAAGTATGGTCCTCAGCATGGCTGGCTATTCCCCAATAGATTCGATGTTCTTGTCAGCATCTGCGCAGGGAACAGTCGGCCTGTCGACGACTGCCATTTCCGCTATACCCTCACTTGCTAAAATAGTATTGATGATATGTATGCTTTTTGGCCGTCTTGAGATTCTGCCGTTTCTTGTCCTTTTTTATAAGATTGTAAGAAGATGATTTTCTCAGGATTTAAATCTTAGGATCCCACCTATTCCTCCAAGTTCTTTGAATTGTGTGCCTTCATTGGTTTCATCTGATATGGTTTTTGTTTCTGTTCCAAAATTCATGGCTTCGTCCATTATATGTTTTTTCAGATCATAAACCTTATCTATTTCCATACTCGCTCCGCATTTTGGACATTTGAGTACTCTTACCTGTTTCTCCTTCATTATCTTCTCTATAGAATTTTCACATTCCGTACATCTCAATGAGAATTTCTTGAATTCGAACCTTTCGCTAATCATGAGAATATCAAGGCGGCCTTCTTCCAGCGCCTTAACAGTTTCTTTGAATCCGTATACAGCAAGGCCGGTGTCCTTTCTCAATTCAGTAAAGAACCTGTCCAGAATCTTCTTCTCTTTTGTAATTGAAGCATCTTTGAGTATGTCTTCAGCTCTCTCTATGGCTTCGTGGAGTCCGTAATCACCGCTATATGAGATGCTCACTATGCCAAGAATCTTGTTTTTTATTTCATATTGCAGAAAATCCCCATCTGCAAATATTTCTTTTACCGGTCCAGGACCTGCTATTATGACACCGAGCAGATCGTTTCCGAATTCCATGAATTTCTGCGATGCGATTCGGCCTACCTGCTTCATGAAGTCGTTAAGGAGACCTTCCCTCACTCTCGCATAACGCGCCTGAGACCAGCCGCCGGCTTCCGTTTTTCCGGGCACTAAAGAATCAAAATGCTTGATTTTTGTAATATGCTTGCCTTTGAGAACACCTATATCCGCATCAGACTTGTCTATTACGACTATGCCATATATTTCACGCTCTCTTACGAGCTCTTTAAGCGGATCTATTATGAACGTCTGATCGCATCTGTAGAGGCGTTGCCTTAGGGGTTCGGGCGGTTCTACTGCCCACAATTCTATATCCGACTGCCCTTCCTTTTCTGATATGTTGCCGCAGAATATGGCAATGCCATTCTGGGGCGTCTGCCTGTAGTTTTTCAGATGCTGTGAAATCTTCTCAAGCGCCGCGAGGACATTTTTTCTGACGGTTTTTGATTTTATATTTGAAGCGGTGGATTGCTCATTCTTTATCTGCTCTGCTACTTTGTTTATGTTATAACCTGCAGGAACATAGACGGTGACAAGTTCTGTGTGACGTCCTCTTATTTTTTCCATGTTCTCTACAAATTCCCTGAGTTCTTCTTCTTCCATCCCATTCAATTCGACTATAAAATCACCTTGCTGTTTGCAAGAATCGGTAAAATGCAATAATATACGATATAATTTAGACGCAACTTTAAGAATATATTTGCGTCATCCTTAATAATATATAAGGAAAGGTGTCTTGAAAGTGATATATGAGATTATAATATTGCTCATCTTGCTGGGTCTGTCGGCATTTTTTTCGGGGTCGGAAACAGCTCTTTTTTCGTTGAGTGAGATAAAGATAAGAAGATTGGTAAAAGAGAAAAGAAGAGGTGCGAAGACACTCCAGAAACTCAAGTCAAACCCTGGTATGCTGCTTTCGACGATACTCATCGGCAATAACATTGTCAATATAGCGGCATCTGCACTTGCCACTGTCGTTTCTATCCATATCTTTGGGGATATCGGAACCGGAATAGCTGTTGGGGTGCTTACAGTTCTGATATTAATTTTTGGTGAAATATTCCCAAAATCCGTGGCATATAACAATGCAGAGAATATATCACTTCTTGTTGCAAGACCGTTGAGAGTTATAATGATAATCTTCTGGCCGGTGGCCCGCCTATTTTCGATATTAAACGAAAAGCTCACGAAAGCGAATAAACAGGGAGTTACAGAGGAAGATGTCAAGATAGCTTTGACGATGGGCGAAGAATCCGGATCGATAGAGAAAGATGAAAAGCTTATGATTCATAATATATTCGAATTTTCAGATACTCACGTATCTCAGATAATGACGCCGCGTGATGATATAATTGATATCCGGAAAGATTCGACTATTGAGGACGCTATAAACATCATGATAGATAGAGGCGTGTCGCGTCTTCCTGTATATAAAGACGGAAAGGATGACATAGTCGGGCTTGTTTCTCTGAAGGATATGCTAAAGCATATGAAAGACGGATCTATGAAAAAGAAGATAACCGACGATATTCAGCCTGTCTTGTTCGTTCCGGAAATACAACGCCTTGACACACTTCTCGACGAGCTTAGAAAAAAACAGTTTAATATGGCTATTGTTGTTGACGAGAATGGTAATGTCAGCGGTCTTGTAACGATTGAGGATCTGGTCGAGGAGATAGTGGGTGAAATTTATGACGAGACCGATAAAGAGGCGATAGGAATAAAGAAGGTTGACAAGAAAACAGTTATCGTTGAAGGCAAGACAAAGCTGATAGATTTAAGAAAATATGCAGGAATAAAGCTCACTGATAAAGATATAAATACAGTTGCCGGATTCATTACAGAAACGTTGGAGCGCCTTCCAAGACAGGGAGAAATAATAGAAACCGATAACGCTTCCCTTACGATATTAAAATCAACAGATAAAGAGATATTGAAGGTTAAAATAAAGAAGAAATGAGATTATTTCTTCGTTTTTTCGACTTCTTTTTCTGCTTCATCTTCCTTTACCTTCTCTTCAACCTCATCCTTTATGCCGAGCTGTTCTATTATTTCTTTATATCTGTTTCTTATCGTAACCTCAGTCACGCCTATGGCATCAGCTACTTCTCTTTGTGTCTTTCTTCTGCCTTCAAGGACGGCTGCGATATAAAGTGCTGCAGCGGCGACGCCGATTGGACCTTTGCCGCTCGTCACGTCGAATTTTGTTGCGTCATCAAGAATTGAGATCGCTCTTACCTGTACAACTTCGTCAAGATCGAGTAGCGACCCAAAACGCGGTATGTAATCCTGAGGTCTTGCTGGAAGTATTCTTATGTTGAGCTTTCTTGATATGTATCTATATGTCTTTCCTATATCCCTTCTGTTTATTCCAGATGCCCTCGAAATCTCGTCAAGTGTTCTTGGAGCGCCTTCTTCCCTGCATGTCGTGTACAAAAGCGCCGCAATTATCGATTCCGTTGATCTTCCCCTTACAAGTCCATGATCTACTGCTTTTTCGTAAAGTTTTGCAACTCTTTCATGTATTGCTTGAGAGAGGCCAAGATACGAGATAAGCCTCTGAAGCTCTGAAAATGCAAACGAAAGATTCCTATCTCTCGATTTTATGAGGCGTTTGTGCCATTTTGAAAGCCTGTAATATTGAGCTCTTTTTTTGGCAGGAACCTTGAATAGTTCACCTCTCCCCTTTCCTATTTCTGTTGTCATCCCTCTGTCGTGTTTTGTTGGGGTTAATGGGGCACCAGTTCTTACCCTTTTGGAACGCTGATTCTCATCAAATGCTCTCCATTCCTGAGTCCTGTCTATGACTGTATCGTTTAATACGAGACCGCAGACACCGCAAATGACTTCCCCTTTAGATGAATCATAAATGATTTTTTCAGATCCGCATTCGGGACATCTCTTTTTTTCTTTTGATTCTCCTTCCATAATTTTTACCTCCTAGAAGTGGCTATAAATATCCGATAATGATATAAGTGTAATGGTTTGCCTATTTATAAAGATTTCTATTCTATATAGTATCTTTTACGGTATATAATTATACCATCATTGAAGAAAAGAACTCTGCAAGAACTCCATTTGCTATGAAAAATACGATAAGAGCAAGAGCCATGAATAACGGGATGTATTTTATTCCGCTTTTTTCTTTTCCACTATCTATTATGCCTACGATAAGCCCTGAAAAGAATGTTGTTATTATTACTGCTATTATGGAGAATATGTATAGGAAATCCTGGGAAACGGTCGAGCCTCCTCCTCCTGCCCCGGAAAACATGCCCATGCCACTTGAGCTCATCTGAGTTGTCACCTGTGCAGCTGAACCAAACTGGCTTATCATTCCCACAAGGTGGATTGTGAGCGCATAAAGTATTGGTGCTGCAACACAACCTGCAAACACGATGAATATTCCGTACATCAGTATGTTTGCCTTGACTTCCTTTTTTATTGCCTGTTTTCTGCGTATATCTATCGCCGTTTCCTCAAGAAGTGAAACGAGCTGACCACCCGATTTTGTTCCTTCATTAATGAGTTTCATTGTGCTTCTGAGTATGTCTGACTTGACGAAACTTCCTATTTTCTTGAATGCGTCTTCAAGTGTTCCTCCAGTCATTATATCTTTACCAGCAGATTTTATTGCATCCGCAAGAGGACCAAACTCCTCTCTTGCGCTAAGTATCAAAGCCCTGCTCGGGATAAATCCTGCCCTCATATTCGCCGACATAAGCTCAAGTGTGTCAGGCAGGATTTCCTCGACAAAATTCACTCTCTTTTCTATTGCTATGTATATGATTCCATGCATAAGTGCAAACACGCTTACGAATACACCAAAACCCACAACAAGACCATAATCTCCGCTGAATAGGCCTGCCATTACGGATGATGCGAGAGAAATTATAAGTGCCCTATTAAAGAAGCTTTCCGCCCGAATTTTCATTCCGGCTTCTTCCAAAAGCGCATTTATTTTCCTTTTATATGATAACGGAAGCATTGATTTGGTCATAATAATCACTTAATCTATACCTGCAGGTCTCCTCGATTTTATCATTCCTATAAACATGAACTGGAATATTGCAAGAAATGCGAGTATCAATATGAGCAAGAGGTTCAAGTCCATTGCAAATCCTCCGGAAAATGTTGACAATACGAGAAGAAACGTGATTCCGAGGGTGGGGAAAATGACGGCCATCATCATGTACATCATTGTCAACGGATTTAATGTTGAACCATATTTTTTTATGGCTATTCTCTGCCCGACTGCCATATCATTCACTATTTCTTTTATCGTTTCACCAACATCTGCCCCCGCCTTTATGGAATTCACAAGCTGCCACATGATCCTCCTGAAGTGAAGCGATGGAGTATCTCTTGCTATCATTTCAAGAGCGTCTGCCTCTGATTTGCCAGTGTTCATTTCGTTCAATGCCATCTTCATCTCGTTTGAAAGTTTCCCGTAATCACTCTTTGCTATGGACGCTATGCAATTGAACAAGGGCACTCCTGCCCTTATCTGAACGAGTATATTATGGAGTGCCGCAGGAAGGTTCTTTTCGATGTCCCTTACCTTCTTATTTACCTGCACTTTGGGATACATAGCGACTATGAAAAAGACCATCCCCCCTACAATAGCTCCGCTTCCAACAGACAAAATAAGGGCAATATGCATTTCCAGATTAGGTAATGTTACAAGAAGCATGATAATGGAAATTGCGAATGAGTAGATGAAGAATCCGATAAGAGAGAACGTGCACCATTCACGCGGCTCGTAATCCATGCCGGATTCTTTGAGCTCAAATTTCATTGTAGGAAAGAAATTGGAGACAAACTCACCAAAACCCATAAACTTATGGGCTATTTTCAGTGCAACATCCTTCTTGAAAGGCAAGAACGGTATAGTATCCATAATTAATATATGTTGTCAGCTGTCTTAAATTGGTGAGCAATAAATCAGAGCCATGTTATGTTCATGTCATCCGTTCTCCATCGTGGTAAAACTATGCCAGGCTCTGTTTTATAGCCGCTTTTATGGGCAAGGATTCCTGTCCATGCTATCATTGCGCCATTGTCGCCTGCAAGCTTCAGAGGGACAACATCAAATTTCGCGTCGCGCTCTTCTGACATAATGGACAGTTTTTCCTGAAGAAATTTATTTGCGGCAACGCCCCCAGTGAGCATGACTTCATCCTTTCCGAGATGCGCGAGGGCACGCTCCGTAACCTCGGTTGTCATGGAAAAAAGAACTTCCTGAATGGAAAAGCAGACATCTTCGAGCCTTTCTCCTTTCTCGAGGCGTTTTGATGCTTCTGTCACAATGCCCGAAAAGGATAGATCCATCCCCTTGACAACATATGGGAGCCCTATCCATTTTCCCTTTCTTCCCAGTTTTTCTATTTTGGGACCAGCGGGAAAGCCGATGCCCGCAGACCTTCCGAACTTGTCGAGGGCGTTTCCAAGGCCAATATCCATCGTTTCGCCAAATACCCTGTATTTCCCGCTGTTATAGGATATAATCTGGGTGTTTGCTCCAGATGTGAAGACAACGACAGGATCGTTTTGTTTTGCTAGGAGGCGCCCTATCTCAATATGTGCAATGCAGTGGTTGACACCCACGTAAGGGATGTTATGTTTTTCCGAAAGTTCAATCGTTTTGTTTAATCCTGCATAAAGGCAGGGCGCAAGACCAGGTCCCTGGGAGAATGAAATAAGGTCAATATCATTTATCTGAAGGGAGGCGCTCTCAAGCGCTTTTTGTATCACGTCATCAGCAACCTCTTTATGATGATTTGCTGCTTCTATCGGGATGATGCCCCAACCTTCCTTCGACTTATACACATCCTTCTCGTTGGCAAGAATATTTCCATTTTCATCGACAATGCCCGCACCGAATGTATGGGCGGTCGACTCTATACCAAGGCAGATCATGAAGATTAATTGAAAACGAAAGTTATTAAATACAATATATAAACCTTAATTATGCCGTTCATAATAATTTACATCACTCACGAAAATGAAGAAGAGGCAAAGAAAATCGTGGGTTACCTTCTGGAAAGAAAACTCATAGCATGTGCAAACATTTTTCCTATAAAAAGCATGTACTGGTGGAATGGAAAGATTGAAGATGCATCAGAGATTGTGTCAATTGTAAAAACACGCAAAGAAAACTGGACAAAGATCAAAAAAGAAGTTTTGAATATACATCCATACAACACTCCATGCATAATGAAAATCGAAGTGGAAGCAAATAAGAGTTATGAGAGCTGGATAAACAAAAGCGTTATTTCTTAACGAAACTTACGATATCATCTATGCGTTTTTCATCCTTTGTTTTCTTCTCTTTGTTATTGTGGTTCTTCTTTCTGGAATCGAAAAAAGCGACCAATCTTACCGCAATTGTGGCATATGTGGCAGTTACAAGTATTACCACGAAAACTATGCTGGATATCATATCGGCATGTGGTATATTGTATGTGAGAGGATACTGTGCAAGGACTGCTGCGGCAAGGCCTCTTGGAACAGTGACTCTCATTATATTTTTATCAATCGCATCAAGTTTCATGTTCCTTGATCCAATCCATGCGATGAACAATCTGAGTATTATGAGAATTGCTGCTGTAAGGAGGCCATAGAGTACGAATTCTCCCTTTATGACGACCATAATTCCTAGAAGTACAAAGAAGAACGACTTCATCAGAAATGAAACTTCGGACTGGAATCTTCTCATATTCTCATCGAAATCCAGATGCTTCTTTATCCTGAATATACTTCTGAACGTTTTCCCATTTCCAAGCACAAGACCAAATACAAGAGATGCTATCGCGCCGCTACCTGCGCTCATCTCAACAAAGACGTAAAGCAGGAACAAAACGCCCAAAGTGAGCATATAATCGAACGGCTTCCCCTTGAGAATCCTTAGCATATACAGCCATATTATGCCGGCAAAAAGACCAACTACAGCTCCTGTAGAGAATGCAGATAATACGCTCTGCACAGCCGAGCTGCTATTTGATACTGCGGCCGAAGTCATCATATCCATCAGCGCTATCGCTATGACTATCACAATGGGGTCTGTTATTATTGATTCTATGCTAAGGATGGAGCGAACTGACTCCTTTATCTTTGCAGATTTTATTATGGACTCGACTACAGGAAAGCTCGTGCCTCCAAGTATGGCTCCTAATAACATTCCGATTAGCATATCTATTCCGAAGAAATGCCATAGAACTGTCCCCACAGCGAGCATTGAAAACGCT
>JAADIF010000051.1 GCA_013151465.1 Microcaldota archaeon
AAACATAAGATATACCCTGAAAAAGGAATTGCCTTAATCCTGCGATTGTATTTTCTCTTTCCCCCACTCCTCAACAACGTACCTCCAGATCAGGTCGTCATATTCTCTTTCTAAAAAGTCCCTGAAGAACTGGTCGGGGTCCCTTATCCATGAAAGTAGCATTTCTATCCTCTTCGAAAGCGTTGCAAAGGCAGACCTTGCAGGCTGCCTGTCATCGAAGAGAAATTCGACCCTTCCGGTGTTTATTACGCTTCTAAGTCCGACAAAGCCTATCGCTACTCTTATTTTCTTGGGAGGGACTCCCTTGCTTGCCGCAAACACTCTCCTGTATACCTCAAGCTGCTGCCTGTATTTTGATGCACTGCCGGCATTCTTGCTCGTCTTCCAGTCGACAATGAGATATTCATCCCCCTTCCTGAATACTGCATCAAGGAAGGATTTGAAGCGGATGTCAGAATCAAAACCAAGCAAAGAAAGCGGAACCTCAAGCTTCAGCTCCGCCTGTACATCATCATAATCAATCTGCGCGATTATCTTCTTCACATTCTCTATGAACGGCTCCGCCTCCTCGTCAGCCTCATATCCCTCCCCCGTGAGAATATGCCGTGCCGCCTCATGGACGCGGGTTCCAAGCGTCGTTGCAAACCCGGCCTCCCCTATCCCGAGAATGTTTCCCACAAAATAGTCATACGCAGTCTCGGGAAGCGAGCTGAAAGATATATGATCAAGCGACTCAAAATAATTCCTGATATAATCCCTTATCCACGGCTTCCTGCTATCAAGAAGCTTTTTTGCCTCTTCAATCTCCCCGTTGACAAAAAGACCGAATGCACGATGCTTGAGCTCGGATATCTGCGGGCGCGGCGCAGCTTCAGCTTCTGCATCCCCAAGCCGCGCATAATCATTGAGATATTCTTTCACCTTGTCAGCCAATATCACAAGATTCTCCTTCGCCCGGGTGAACGCGACAAAGTTTATCCTCAAGGTTTCCTCCTCAAGCTCCTCTTTTACATCAATTCCTTTGCTTGCAAGAATTGCCTCGACAATCCTGTCCTGAAAGTTGCTCTTATCTCTCGTCTTTGCCGGTATGTATATCACATTGTCAAACTCCTTTCCCTTAGCCTTGTGCACAGTCGTGAGCATGATATCCTTTTCCACATCAAATTCCTCAGATTTGAGGTCTGTTGCGCGAAGGTATGAGAGGAATGAGTGCATGTTCTTTTTCGGAAGGGTTGCAATGGCTTCCTGGTACGCTTTCTGCATGGAGATTGCAGCAGACACATACTCTTTGCCATAACTTATGCATATGGGCATTATCCTGTCCCGGAACAATATGTTCACATCCTCGACATTCTTCACCTCTTCCCTAATCTTTCTGAACAGCGCAAGCTCCTCAAGAAGCTCTGACACATCAGCATAACTGCCTTCAGCTATCCTGAACGCATCCTGCAGCGAGCATGGGAAGAATGGGGTGAACATGGAATTTATCACATCCTGCACATCATAGCTCAAGACGCCTCTGAGGAACGTTATTATATGATTCTTGGCATCATCTGACGCCGAAAAGAACGTTGAGGAAAAGTCCATGCCCCTCGCCTCAAGCTCCTTTGCCATATTCATTATCTGGTTGTTCGCTCTCGTAATTATTGCCGTCTTTCCGCTAAACCCTTTCACGATTTCGCATGCTATCGCATACACATCATCATTTCCCACATCGTAAATTACAGGCTTTTCCCCGGATTTGTTTTCTGCGTTCCGCAGGTTCTTAAGCTCCTCTTTATGAGACTCTTCTCCTGTCTTGGAGCTGAAATATTCCCTTGCATACGCAAGGATTTCATTTGTCGTCCTGTAGTTTTCTGACAGGACGAAATGTTTTGAATCCGAGAATTTCTCAAAATTCAGGATGGAGCCCCCCTGAAACCCAAAGATTGCCTGCTTCTTGTCTCCGACCGCAACGAATTTCTCTCCAGACTTGAGCGCGATATCGGCTTCCATGATGTTTACGTCCTGAAGCTCGTCGACAAGCACATATTCGAAGTGCGGAATCTCGCGAAGCTTCAGAAATTTTATCAGCATGTCAGCATAATCAATGCCTTTTAGGTTTTTCATCTCTTCATAATGCCTGTATATTGCAACAAAGTCTTCAGCGAATCTGTCTATTTCTTCCTTCGTGTAATTTTTTCCCTTTTCAAGACGCTTTCGTACTTCATCGATATCTACCTCTTCCGGTGTTATGCCGAAACTCTTAAGATACCTTATGAGATTTTCCATCTTCGGCACAATTTTATCGAGAAGATAATCATCTGAATAATTCAGTATCTCGTTCTCCCTAAGATAGCTGAATATCGTATACCTCAGAAGGTTTGTCGAAAGTATTTCTTTCTCTTCGATGTTTTCAAGCGCGTATGAGTGGAAAGTGTAAACATTGAGCTTTGATGCATCAAAATCGACATTTTCCTCTTTTGAGACTTTGAGGATCCTCTCTTCCATCTCCCTTTTTGCTTTCTCAGTAAATGTCAGGCAGAGTATGTTTTCAGGGCTTGTCCCGTTTTTTATCAGATGAAGATATTTGTGCGCAAGAAGCAATGTCTTTCCTGTCCCCGGATTGGCCGTCACAAGCATATTCCCTTCCGCGCTTATGACCGACTGCTTTTCCTTGTTCAGCATAACTAATAACTGCTTTTATTTATTAAATATCCAACCTGCCCAAAGCTTATTCCCCCGTCTCCTGCGGGCACTTTTTCGTTTATCTGAAATCTTTTGACACGATAATTATCCTTAGAATAATTATTATAATTCATAACCAGCTTACAGAATTTATAAGTTTCATTTTACCATTTATGAATTGAAAACATGCAATATCATATTCCTCGGCTAACAGCAATGCATCAGAGTCATATTTTGAAGTGGATACAAACATTTCTCTCTCAAAATAAAAATCTTCTTTTTTATTTTCAAAGGCTTCAAGTACAGATTCCGACGTTTTAATCAAATTACTTATATCTCTTCTCTTAATACTAGATTTTCTATTTTTACATTCTACCAAGATATGTAGTTTTTTCCCAAAACTTTTTTTGATAGTTATATGTACATCAATCTCATGAGGTCTTTTTACAGGAAAACCAATCGCTAAATCATTAGTTTTCACAGAATCTGCTTTGAAATATCTTTTTGCCCATGGAGCAACAATCTTTTTTTCGAATATATGACCTTTTGCTATTTTGTCATTCAAAGCTTCGTGTAATTTCCTTTTTTTATTCTCTTTTATAGCATTTCTTTCCCTTTCTTTTTTCTTTATAAATTGCTCAATTTTCTTATTAGTAATGCTTTTCCTATTTTCAAGTTCATCTATTATTTCATCCCAACTCATGGAAAAACTGTAATTAAGCCCCTGTTTACGCAACCATTCAATAAAATCCTTTTTCTTGATTGATTTAGAATTGCTTATTTCCTCCAAAAGTTCCTGTCTTTTGCTTACCTTTTTCTTGAAGAATGGCAAACCCATAATAAAATAAATAATTTTATAAAATATAAAATTTCATCAATCCTTAATCGCCCACCCAACCTGCCCGAAACTCACTCCTCCGTCTCCGGCAGGCACTTTTTCGTTTATTAGGAAGCCCGCTTCCAGCATTCTTTTCGTGATATGCCTGTTGTATGCAACACCGCCCGAAAATGTTTTCGGAAGGCTTTTGCCCGCTCTCTCTGCAATTTCAATGAGCCCCTCTGCCAGATAATTATGCACCGTCGCCGCCAGGCGCCCTTTGTCTTTGTCCTTGTTATCTATAAGAAATTCAAAGAGTGGTCTTGTTTCAAGGATGAGCCTCTCTCCATCTTTTATGGATGGCTCAAGGTCGTAGGGTTTGCCTGCGATGGATTCGAGAAGCATCGCAGGCCTTCCGTCATAATGCATATCCCTGCAAAGCCCTAAAAATGCGGAAGCTGCATCAAGAATGCGTCCGCAGCTTGTCGTATAGGGAGAGTTGAATTTTTGCTGGATTTGATTATAAATAACAGAGAATTCTTTTTTCGTGCAGAACTGTCTCATTTCTTTTTCCAGCTCGTTTTCTTCAAGGAACGATGAAAGAATCCCTGCAAGCATTCTCCATGGATGTCTTACCGCCGCCTCGCCTCCCGGCATTATGTGCTCTTCGAGAGAACCAATGCGCTCATCTCCAAGGAATACCTCTCCGCCCCATATTTTTCCCTCGCTCCCGTAGCCCGTCCCGTCGCAGACGACGGAAACCGCTTTTTCTATCCCCTTCTCGAGAAGCACTGATGCGGCATGCGCTTTGTGATGCTGCACCTTTACAAGAGGGATAGAAAGCTTTTTTGACAGTTCCTCTGCATAAAGCGTTGTATTGTAATGCGGATGCAAATCGCAGGCGATTATGTCTGGTTTTGCATTAAGGAGACGAAGGAATTTTTCAGCTGATTTTTTCATGGCCTCAAAGGTCTTATGATTTGCCGTATCTCCCATATATTGGGATACGAAAACATTGCCATTCCTATATACTGATATCGTGTTGTTCATTTCCGCTCCAAGCGCAAGAATCGTTCCGCCATAATCGCTTTCTATTCTTATCGGTGTCGGGACAAACCCCCTGCTCCTGCGAAGGAAAAGATTCCTTCCATCAATAACTTTCATAACAGAATCGTCAATTCTGTTTGTGATTCTTCTGTTATGGGTAAGGATGTTTTTGACGAACTGCTCTCTATCTTCCGTTGTCATCGGCTCTCCCGGCATGTTTGATGATGTCATTACAAGGGGCGCGTCAATCTTTTCAAATATCAGGTAATGAAGCGGCGTGTAAGGGAGCATTATTCCAAGGCTGTCAAGCTCTGACACGAAAGCGAGCGCTTTGGGGTCGCGCTTTTTCAGCGTGACTATCGGCCTCTGGGGGCTTTCAAGAAGCCTTTGCTCCGCCTCATTTATTTCGCAAAGGGCTTTTGCCGTTTCCATGTCCTTTACCATTATGGCAAAGGGCTTTTTTGGACGGCCCGTAATTTTCCTCAACTCTCTTACGGGCGCATCTTCAGCAAGGCAGGCAAAGTGAAATCCCCCGATGCCTTTCATTGCGATAATTTTGCCTTGCAAAAGATCATCTATCGCGTGTTCAAGATTCTGCTCTTTTCCTTCAGAAATGTATGTTAATTTAGGTCCGCAATCATAACAGGCGATAGTTTGTGCATGATATCTTCTGTTTTCAGGGTTTTCGTATTCTCTCCTGCACGCTGGACACATCCCGAAATCTTTCATAGATGTGTTCTCTCTATCATATGGGACATCCTCGATTATGGAAAAACGCGGACCGCAGTTTGTACACGTGATAAAGAAATATCGGTATCTTCTGTTATTCTTATCCCGCATTTCCTTCAGGCAGTCATCGCAGATTGCGATGTCAGGAGCAACGGAAAGCTCCTTTGAGTCCTTCGCACTATGTAATATTTTAAAATCATTAAAATCTGCATCAATCTCATTTACAGTGTAATCCTCGACTTTTGCAAGGGGCGGCAAATCGGAAAGTATCGATGGCAGGACTTCTTTATCATCTATTACAAGCTCCACACCGTCTCCTGTGTTTTTTACATATCCTTTCAATCTCAAGGATGCACATTTACGATAAATATACGGTCTAAAGCCCACCCCCTGTACAATTCCCTTTATTTTCACAAGAAAGAATTTCATATTCATATTTTCTGTTTTCTGTAATTAAATACAACAATTGCAGAAAGTGAAACCAACTATTTTATATAGTTTCCGCTAAATCAGTAAATAGATGCAGATGTTTGATGCTGAAAAGATAAGGGAAGATTTTCCCGTGCTTGAAAGAGAAGTGAACGGAAAGGATCTTGTTTATCTTGATAATACGGCAACATCCCAAAAGCCAAGGCAGGTAATGGATGCAATTTCTGAATTCTACGAAAAACATAATGCCAATATACACAGAGGGGTCCATGCGCTCTCTCAGGAAGCAAGTGAGATGTTTGACAAGGGAAGGGAGAATGTCGCTGATTTTATATGGTGCCTTCCGGAAGAGCTTATATTCACTAGGGGGACAACGGAATCGATAAACCTTGTTGCGTACTCATGGGCGCTTCATAATCTCAAAGAAGGCGATGAAATAATCATTTCCAAAATGGAGCATCATTCGAACATAATACCATGGCATCTTATTTCAAAATTGACCGGAGCAAATGTGAAAGCGGTTGAAATGGGGAATGATTTCTCAATGTCGATGGAATCGCTAGAAAGCCTCATCAGCTCCAGAACAAAAATTGTTGCGGTTACGCATTTTTCGAATGTATTAGGGACAGTCACGCCTGCAAAAGACATATGCAAATTAGCGAGGGATTATGATGCAGTATCAGTTATTGACGGAGCCCAGTCAGCGCCCCATCTTCCCATAAACGTAAAAGGCATGGGATGCGACTTTTTTGCGTTCTCAGCTCACAAGATGCTTGGCCCTACTGGAATTGGAGGGCTTTACGGAAAGGTGGAACTGCTTGAGGAAATGCCGCCTTTCAACGGCGGTGGCGGAATGATAGCCGATGTTTCTTTCGATCATTCAACATACGCAAAACCGCCTGAAAAGTTTGAGGCCGGAACGCCGAATATAGCAGGAGTTGCCGGTTTTTCTGCCGCCGTGGATTATCTCAAGAAAGTGGGAATGGAAAATGTCCATGAGCATGAAAAGGTATTGAACAGGATTGTCATAAAAAGGCTTAACGGAATGGAAAAGGTGAAATTGTACGGCCCTGAAAATGTCGACAAAAGAGGGGCGGTTTATTCTTTCAATGCTGAAGGCATGAATCCGCATGATGTCGCCGTTCTTCTGGATCAGGAAGGCATCGCAGTGAGAAGCGGGCACCACTGCGCGCAGCCTCTTATGAAAGAACTGGGCATTGAAGGGACGGCAAGGGCAAGCCCATATCTTTACAACACGGAAGAAGAAGTCAAAACATTTCTCGATATCCTTGAAGAGATCGTATCGAAGCTATAATCAATATTCTTCGATGCGCGCATTGGATACTGCGTCTTCTATGAGCTTCTCGGCATCGAACTGTTCTGCCTGTTTTCTTATCATTTCCGGCGTTGCCTTAAGCTCTGGATGTTTTGAGGCGATGAGCGTGCAGCAATCATCATACGGGCGGGCGGAGATTTCATATGTGCCTATCTTTTTCGATATTCTGATTATCTCGGATTTGTTCAGGCCGATAAGGGGCGAGAGGATATGCAGCTCTGCATTTTTGTATGTCGCATAAAGGTTTTCAAATGTCTGGGAGGCAACCTGCGACAGGCTATCGCCGGCTATTATGAATTTTGAGCCCTCTTTCTCTCCTATGGCTTCTGCGATTTTTATCATGAAGAACCTGTAAACAAGCATCCTCAGGCCCGGCTGGACCCTCATCACTATCTCTCTCTGGATTTTCCCGAAAGGTATAAGATATAGCTTTGTCTTTATCTGGTATCTTGAAAGCGCTTTGCACAGGTCTGTTATCTTGTTTTCGGCTTCAGCCGAATCCCTTGTTTCATTCCTGCAATGGACAAAGACAACCTCGCAGCCCCGCTTCATCATCATATACGCTGCGACAGGGCTGTCAAACCCCCCTGACAACAAGGATATGACTTTCTGTTTCCTGTTTGTAGGAAGCCCCCCTATGCCTTCAATCTTTTCCGTTGAAATGTAGGCGCTGTCATTTGATATGTCTATCCTTACAGAAATGTCAGGCCCTTTCAGCTTCACTTTCTTCTTGAATTTTTTTACGACAGCCTCCCCTATTATTTCATTGACTTTCATCGAAGTCAGTTGGAATCTCTTGTTATGCCGCTGCGCGTCAATCCTGAATGTTTCAAATTCCTTCCCCTCAAGCTCCCGAAGCGTTGCGTCTGTCATGTCTTCTATGTCAAGATCGCATTTTCTTGCGAAGGAAAAATATGCGATGCCGGGGATTGCGGACAATATCTCCCTCGCTTTCGCCGCATCGCCCTCGATTTCAACAACCATCTGCCCGGACTCCCGCCTGCATTCCTTCGAGAGCTTTCCCAGCTTTATCTTTATGTTCCTCTGGAGCATCTTTTCGAAATGCGGCCTGTTGCCTCCTTTAAGGCCTATTTCATCATAATGCACCACTGCAAAAACAGGGGTCTTTGTCATTTTCATCATCCTCGCGCTAATGAATATTGAAAGAAGTTATTTATAACATATGGAAATGTTGTATTCATGAATAAGGAATATTTTGCCTGCAAAATATGCGGGCTTTATTATGAGGATAAGAAATGGGCAAGAAGATGTGAAGAGTGGTGCAGCAAATACAACAGCTGCAACATCGAGATAACAAGCCATGCTGTTAAAAAAACATGAGCTGACACTTTTCATTTTTAAAAGAAAAAACCAATTTATGTTATTATGAGAAACAGAATCGTCG
>JAADIF010000026.1 GCA_013151465.1 Microcaldota archaeon
TCAACAAAGACGATACCTTTTCATGACCACTTCCATGGATTTCCCAAAGATGGTAAGCATTACAAATTTACCAGATTATTCTATACCAATATCAATGATACTGATTTTCATGACACCATCAAGACGCCTGATGAAAGAAACCTGTTTGATGTCATACTCATAGAGGCAAGCGACATAGGAAAGGGGCTTGTTTATAGAATCTGCAAAAAACTGCAGGATGAAAATAACATCTTTACGCTCGCTCTTCTGGATGGCAATTATATCATAGGGGTAAAGAAACTGAGAAAAGAGAATGGTAAGGTTCATATGCCAACAGATTTTGCATTGACACCATTCTCTTTTGTTGATGGCAAACCAATAATAAATACAGATGAACTCATTGAAGAACTTGCAAAGTTTAATTATATGCGGGATGATGGGTTTTGGCAGGGATTCTTCGAGAAGAACAATGCAATACTACAAGAAACTAATGGTCAACTCTCTGTTACGGGGCAACGTTTATAAAGACGAAATAACAATAATTGAATACATAATTTGGTTAGAAAAAGGTTGTATTGTAACTTATCATCGTCCCCCAACGCTGATAAGCCTTGAAGCATTCGATCGAATCAATTCGGACCCCCATCCGAATCGATTTCTGTTAGTCGTTAGAAGCATGAATCTACTTCTGTTAGAAGAATTAGCAAAGCTGAAATAAAAAGATTTCGATGTTGCAAGATATATACTGCGCTGTAGTCGCGAGCAAAGGGCTTGGTCGGGCAAAGGTTTGGTGGCGCTTGAATCTTGCATATGTTGTCAGTAATAAAAGGAGGGTTTGGTATGGAATCTTTGATACAGAAAGCGTTCGAGAATGCAATGGACTCATCACAGCCGAGGGCGCAAAGTCAGCCGAAAGATAATTTCAATTTGGATGACTTCAATCTCGATGAACAGATAAAAAACGAGTTCGGCCTTGAGGTGCAGGGGGCAAGAATTCTTATCGTGGGAGCTGGTGGTGCAGGAAACAACACCGTTTCTAGGATGACAGAAATAGGCATAAAGGGGGCTGAAACAGTTGCCATAAACACTGATGTGAAGCATCTTTCAATTACAAAGGCCGGAAGGAGGATATTGATAGGAAAGGAGCTTACCCGCGGTCTTGGAGCTGGTGGTTTTCCGAACGTGGGAAAGAAGGCGGCTGAAGAAAGTGAAAAAGAACTTCGCGATATACTCAAAGGAATAGATATGGTTTATATTGTTGCAGGCCTTGGTGGCGGTACAGGAACCGGTTCTGCTCCTGTTGTGGCGCGTCTTGCAAAGGAGATGGGAGCAATTGTCATAGGATGCGTTACAATGCCTTTCAAGACGGAAGGATCCAGAATAGGTAGGGCAGAAGATGGACTTTACCAGCTCAGGCAGGTATGTGACACTGTTATTGTTATCGAGAATGATCGTCTTTTGCAAGTAGCCGGCAACCTTCCACTGAAAGAGGCATTTGCAGTTGCTGACAATCTCATCTCAACGATGATAAAAGGTGTCACTGAAACAATAGCAACACCCTCGCTTGTAAACCTCGATTATGCCGACGTCAAAACAATTATGCATTCTGGTGGTGTTGCAACGGTCGGCTTTGCTGAAGCAAACACCAAGGAAAGAGCAGAGGAAGCGATAACAAAGGCGATGACAAACCCGCTTCTTGAGGTCGATTACCAGGGAGGAACTGGTGCCCTTATACACATAACAGGCGGTGAAGATCTTAAGCTTGATGAGGTAAACCTCATAGGTGAGTATGTATCAAGGCAACTCGATCCGCAGGCACAGGTTATATGGGGCGCAAGGATTGATCCTTCGTTCAAGGGGAAGATACGGGTCATAACAATCATAACGGGAGTAAAATCTCCCTACATACTCGGTCCTGTTGAACAGACGAAAGCTGAAACAAAAGAATTCTCAAAAGAACTTGGAATTCCTCTCTATGCATAAAACAATGGAATTGATATTCCCTTAAAAACGGCCCCCTCGTTGAAAGGGAAACCCTCCTTTGGCAGGTCGCTGGAAGTGGCCTGCCAAAACTCTTCATCTTGATTGGTTAAAACATAGAAAGCAGACGGGTGGATAAAAGGAAAAGAGAACCAAAACCAGCATCGGAAAGATGCTGGAATCAGAACTCTTCATCCTCCCAGTTGCAGTTCATTATATCCCCCTCCGTTGCAATGGAACTGATATTAGAATGAAAGAAAGTTCTATTTAAAAAGTTAACTGATTGCCGATGTCTATCGGTTTCAGAATGCATCGCAGTATATCGTTTTTCAAAACATCAGATACCATATTACGTCTATCGACGTAAAGCAAGTAAGAACCACTTATAAAGAAAATGTAGTGATTTTTTCGTCGATGTGCAGATTATGCGGGGGCAGGGATTTTCCCAGTTGCTTCCATAAGGAAGCCCTCGTTCGAACCCTGGAACACACTAAGTGAACAGGTCTTGAGCAACGACGTCAACGGCTTTCGCCTCTGCGCTCAAAATTCCGAACAATAGCGGATTTCTTGACTCTGTCGCCTTTGGTCCACTCATAGTGCGTTTGACCGCTTGGCTACCCCCGCTTTTATAACAATATCTATTGGTTCATATTTAATTTAAACTTTCAGAGAATTAAAGAAACCCCTATATATCTGAGGATATTGTTTTCATGTCGGTTCTGATGCGTTCAACCTGGCTGTATATTTTTCTTATATATTCTTCAAGTTCTTTTGATTCTTCCGCCGGCTCCACATCTATTCCTTGGCTGCGTATAAGGGATCCGTCGAGGGCGAGCAACGTCGTGTTGAACTTGTCAAGGGTCTTTTGTGCTATATCAAGACCTGCTTTTATTTCCCTTTCCATCTCAAAAA
Organism: Microcaldota archaeon; assembly: GCA_013151465.1. Lineage (GTDB taxonomy): Archaea > Aenigmatarchaeota > Aenigmatarchaeia > QMZP01 > QMZT01 > JAADIF01. The sequence goes on from JAADIF010000026.1 coordinate 2,872, forward strand.
GGGCATCTAACGCATCTCTCAGCGTGAGTGCTGTGGATCTTAGATCCTGAATCTGCTTTACTATTTCTCTATAACGCTCTATCTTTATGAAAAGCGGAGGCGACGCATGCTTCTCAACAGGCCGTTTAGGTACTTGTACCGGAGATTCTGTTTTATGCTCTGAAAGAGAAGGCATAGGTTTTTGTTCATCCAGAGGCAATGGCGGCGGCAAAATCTTCTTTTCTGCCATCTTCTGATTTTTATGTGAACCGTCGACAATATTCCTTATTTCTTTTATTTTTTCTATATCCTCTTTTTTCTTAACAGGGAGACGACCAAATAGCTTCATTTTTTCACCAGATATGAATTATTTATTTTTTCACCAATAAAAACGTGCACTCATTTGCTATGCTATATTCTATAAATACTTAAAAACATCTTACTATTTATACTAATAACATCGAACGCCCTAGTATAGACATCTATGGGGCCATGAGGTAGCCTGGTATCCTGGCGGGCTCCAGTGTCCGCGCCGATTAACCGGTATAGTGATATTGGAGCGATGAGGGTATTTTGAGGTTAACCCTATGATAAAGAGATACCCGTATACCTGGGTTCGAAAGCTGCTCATCATTGTCATATAAAGGCATGATGGACTCGATAATCCCAGTGGCCCCATATTTATAATTCGCGCTTCCAAAGAAGGTATTATGAAACATTGGATTTATCCTGATCTTTTTAAGAGGATGAAAAGAGGTCCTCAAATAATAACAATCAAGGATATGGCTATCATATCTGCGTTTACCGGGGTATGCAACGGATACAGAATAGTCGATGCCGGGGCGGGCTCTGGATTCTTAGCAGCATATCTTGGTAATCTTGTGAAACCTGACGGCTTTGTTGTCAGTTACGAAAAAAGAAGCGATCATGCAAAGATAGCAGAAATGAACATGAAGAGGGCTGGTCTTGAGGAATTTGTAAAAATAAAGAATCGTGATATATTTGAAGGTATCGATGAAAGAGATCTTGATCTAATCACCCTTGATATGCCAGAAACGTTCAAAGCAGTTAGAATGTCATTCGATGCATTGAAATCAGGTGGATGGCTCGTTTCGTATGTGCCGACAATTGAGCAGATGAGGACTTTTGCATTGGAATGTGAGAATGTCGGATTTGAAAGGATAGAGAATTTTGAAACGGGCCTACGAAACATGTTGATAAAAGAACGCGGAACAAGGCCTCAGACAAAGGGGATTATGCATACAGGATATATAACTTTTGCAAGAAAAGCTACTGAAAAATGAATATCCTAACTTCTTATATCATTGACAGATACCAGTGTTATTGTGTTTGTCACGCCTTCTATTGGTCTGATTCTATTAAGGATGAGTTCGCCTATCGATTCGACATTTCTGACCCTGACCTTGGCTATAATATCCCAAGGTCCCGTAACAATATGTATTTCCTCGACCTCATCTATCTTCTTTAACTCATTACATACCATATCTTCCGATGTCGGAACATTCTTCCCTGACTTCGAATATCCAGAAATTGTTGAGATGCAGATATATGCACAAACATTTATTCCTATCTTCTTGTAATCTACAACCGCTTTGTAACCCTTTATAATACCGAGCTTTTCCATTCTCTTTATTTTGGAATATATCGTTGTTATTGGAATATTCATAATCTTTGCCATAGTTTTAACTGACATCTTGCAGTCCTTCTGCAACAACTCCAATATTTTGTTGTCATTTTTACCAAGTTTAGTCTGATTCTCTACCATAGATTCTATTTAGCCATATATTTTAAATGCTTTCTTCGTAAAAAATATGATTTGACTGATGCGGACTAACCGGTTTAAGTTTAAAAAATTTCAATGTCACGTATTAGACAGGATTCTTATGGCAGTTGAAAGGCAGACATCCAGAAAAGTACGCATAAAGGATGTAGTCAATGGCAGATGGATAAAGAATGAAGGCATGGTGCCAAGTTTTGCTATAACCTTCTATGGAGAAAAGGTTTCTCGCGCAGAAATTGTAGGAACTGTGGTTTCCATATTCATATCTGAAAATGGAAATTTTAGGACTGTGACAGTTGATGATTCTACCGAAACTATACGGTTGAAGGCATTCAAGCCTGTTGAAGACTCTGGAACGGATTCGGATCAAGACGGAAGGATTGCCCGTGCAATGAAATCCTTTGATATATTAAAGGATATACAAGTGGGGGATATAGTCGATGTGATAGGGCGGTTACGTGAATATAACGGAGAAATATACATAATGCCAGAGGTCGTGAGAAAAACTACGGCTGATAATGAGATGCTTTTTAGAGCACTTGTCCTGGAGAAAATCTTAGGTGCAAAGAAAACAGGAGAGATTACCAGTCGGCTGAGAGAAAGATTCAGTGATGATTCAAATATCGAAGAGTATATAAAGAAAAATTATCCTGACATAAAAAGATATTGGCTCGACCTTTCATTAAACAAGGTACAAGAGCCAGTAGATGATAGAATTGGACTAAGAAAACAGATAATGACAATAATTGAAGTGTCTTCGGATGGCATAAAATACAAAGAACTGCTCAGCAAAATAAAAGGACACGACAGTGATATAGAGGCAGTCATAAACGATCTTCTCAATGAAGGCATTTGCTATGAACCGATGCCGGGCGTCATAAAGAAAATATAGGAACGGTAGATGGTTGAAAATATCTTATTTTATTATATAAAATCGCATTTTCAAATATTGAATGGGGTGGATGAATGAGTAGCAGCGGGCTGGACTATATAAAAGAGAAAAAAGAAGATATAGAGTCGCTATTAGAGAGATATGTGCCCAGGAAAATTGACGACGAATACATCAAATGGCTCACCGGAGAGCACAGATATGATTATAATATGGAAGCTTTAAATGACACGCTTTCTGAACCGATATGGGATTATCTTGATCGCGGAGGTAAAAGGCTCAGACCCGCGCTTTTCATGTTGTTTGTGGAAGCTTTTGGCGGTGACATTGAGAAACTAAAAGATTTTGCAGCCACAATAGAGCTTTTGCACAATGGCAGCATCATGGTTGATGATATCGAGGATGATTCTGATTTCAGGAGGGGAAAACCTGCAACCCACAAGATTTTTGGCGTTGACATAGCAATAAATGCGGGCAATTTCATGTACTTTGCGGGCTTTGGACCGCTTATGAAGAAAAGCAATGAATTCTCCCCGGAAACAATGGTTCGCGCATACAACGCTGTTTCAAAAGAGATGATAATAATACATCACGGGCAAGGAATGGACATCGCATGGCATAACGGGCTTGCAAACGCTGACAACGTGACGGAGGGAGAATACCTGCAGATGTGCGCAAACAAGACAGGCGTTCTTCTGCGCCTTGCCGCACGCCTTGCCGCAATTCTTACAGGTCAGGATGAGGGAACAGAGGAAGCGCTTGCTGAGTTTGCCGAAACGATAGGGATAGCTTTCCAGATACAGGATGATATCATGAACATCGAACCTCCTGAGAAATGGGGAAAGGAAATAGGAGATGATATCAACGAAGGTAAAAGAACACTCATTGTTATACACACGCTTAGACATGCTACAGAAGAAGACAAGAAACGCCTTCTTGAGATTCTGAAGATGCATACAAAGGATACTGATCTGATCAGCGAGGCGATAACGATAATGAAAAAATATGGTTCAATAGATTATGCAAGGAAATTTGCTAAAGAACTCGTTGAAAAATCATGGAAGAAAGTATCGCCTGTGATACCAGATACACATGCAAAAGAATTATTGAGATCAATAGCAACATATTTAGTTGAACGCGATATTTAACTCCATAAGAAATGATGACGCCGGGAGCAGGATATTCGCCTACTACTATTTCTGGTTTCGAACCTGCGCGGGCCTGCGCGCGACAGACGCTTCACGTCGGACACCTTGCGCCCAATAGATGTCTCGCTTTCATTGCGGGTCTGGTTTTTACCGCTCAGAACATCTATCAATTCGAGTCTATCGCCTTAAGTCCTCCGAAATGCGACCATGTAGCGAATTTCGGTGTTGGACCGGACTCGGCCATCCCGGCTTATATTGTTATTGTATTGGTCGGTATTATAGTTAAGTATACTGCATACTTTTATTAATTAATGATTAAGTATATTGAGAATAGGTTTTTGCGGATGGTGATTTTATAGTTACACGAAAGGGCGTAAATGCAAAGAAAACTGCATCGGTCAAAAAGAAAGAAAGCTCTAAAGAGGCGAAAAGCAAGAAGGATTTGTTTCTTCCGGAAATAAACATAGGTCTTGTGGGGCATGTGGACCATGGAAAGACAAGCCTTACGGAAGCCCTTTCGGGAAAATGGACGGATACGCATTCCGAAGAGATTAAAAGAGGAATATCAATCCGTCTGGGATACGCGGATGCAACATTATATAAATGTCCGGAATGCGGGCAATTCATGACGACATCAAAATGCATGAGCTGCATGTGTGAAACAAAACCAGTAAGAACTGTTTCCTTTGTGGATGCGCCTGGCCACGAGACGCTTATGGCCACAGTACTTTCGGGTGCAGCCTTGATGGATGGCGCCCTGCTTATAATAGCAGCAAATGAGAAATGTCCACAGCCACAGACACTTGAACATATGCTTGCACTTGATATAGTGGGGATAAAGAATATTATAGTTGTCCAAAACAAAATCGATCTTGTTACAAAGGAAGAAGCAATTGAAAATTACAAAGAAATAAAGAAATTCCTGAAAGGGACGATTGCTGAAAATGCTCCTATAATACCGATATCGGCAAGGAAGAAGATTAATATAGACAAACTCATAGAAGCAATAGAAGAAACGATTCCAACACCTAAAAGGGATCCGAAGAAAAAACCAAAACTGTTTGTTGCCCGTTCATTCGATGTGAATAAACCCGGAACAGATATCGAGAAACTTGGAGGCGGTATCATAGGCGGTTCCCTTATAGAAGGTCAGCTCAAAATCGGAGATGAAATAGAGATTCGACCAGGTATAAAGATTAGAGAAAAATACGATGTTATTAAAACAAAGATAGTGGGCCTTCAAAAGGCAGGTAAGAATCTAGAGATGTTGACACCCGGTGGTCTTGCAGGTGTTATGACGACACTTGACCCATCGCTTGCTAAATCCGACGGACTTTCTGGAAACGTCGCTGGTCTTGTAGGAAAACTGCCGCCTATTCATCATTCAATAAAGGTAGAATATACTGCACTTGAAAGGGCTGTAAAACTGTCGGACGTGCCCGATGTGAGAATCGGTACGCCTCTCCTTCTCAATGTGGGCATGTCGAGGACAATAGGACTTGTCACAAAGATGAAAAACAGAAAAATAGAAATGGACCTTAAAATGCCGATATGCGCCGAAAAAGAGGAGCGTGTAGCGATTTCTCAGCAAGTTGCCGGAAGATGGCGCCTTGTAGGTTACGGAACCCTGTTATAATA
>JAADIF010000052.1 GCA_013151465.1 Microcaldota archaeon
AATATTTTATGGCGGCGATGATATCTCCCCTTTCTTCATATATCATTGCAATGTCATTATAACACCACTTTATTGCATAGAATGCATTAGCCTTGCTGAAGTTCTCCACTGCTTTTTTTGAATACAGGATAGCTCCGTCATAATCATTCATATGATAGCAGTCAAGGGCCATATTTCTGTATATCCATGCAATCTCGAAAGGGTCGCCGCCATGCTTCAATACGGAAAGAATCTCCCTCCCACAGTCAAGGGCCAATCTAAAATCGCCGCCTTTCCTAAACAGCTCTGCTGCTTTCTTAATCCCGTCAGTTTTTTTTGATATATCATTTTCTTTTTTTGCCTTAGCGAATAGTTTTGAAGCGGTAGAAATAGATTTTTTATCCAAGTTTTTGTCCGAACCGCGGAAGAATTTCAATATCATGGAAATCAACTTAACTTGCTTCTTTCCATTCCTTGTATTTTTTAAGCGTTTCTGTATCCGCTGTTTTTTTGACTTTCAGGAACGCCTCGTCAAAATCCCCTGCATTTAGCGGCCTTTCCTTAATGGAGTATTTTTCAAGCATCTTAGGTTCAATTGTATGAAAATCCGGATTCATCTCCCTTACCATATGCATTATCGCTTCCCTGCATATCGCTGCAATCTCCCTTCCGGAATACCCATCGCTTCTTCTGGCAAGGCCTTCTTCAGTTATTCCATCAAGATCTGCACCGCGAAGATTGATCTCGAATATTCGTGCTCTCGACTTCTCATCAGGAAGAGGCACATATATTTTTTTCTGGAATCTTGACAGAATCGCATCATCCAGATCCCACGGCCTGTTTGTTGCAGCAATCACTATGACCTTGCTGTTTTTGTCGCTTCCAAAACCATCTATTTCTGTCAGCATCTGGCCTATGACCCTGCGCGTGCCCTCATTGATGTCATTCTTTCTGCTCAATATTATAGAATCTATCTCATCTATGAATATTATCGATGGCTGGCTTTCCGAGGCCTTCTTGAAAAGGCGGTCTATTATTTTTTCCGACTCGCCAAAATATTTTGAAAGAAGAGAAGAGCCCTTCACCTCAAAAAACGGCGCATCAAGCATGTTAGAGCATGCCTTTGCTATTAATGTCTTTCCAGTTCCTGGAGGTCCGTAAAGAAGGATATTTTTTGTCGATTCCACATACGGCGGCTTATTGCCTACGAGAGGCAGCATAATGGATTCCTTTATGTCAACCTTTATTTCATCAAGACCTCCTATATCATCCCATGTTATCTCCGATTTTTCCGTGACAACCATATCATCTATCGCATCATCATCTGTTGCACGCGTGTAGGGGGTCGTTCTCTGCATCGTCGCTCCTTTGGCCTCATACTCTGAAGCATTATTAAAGAACTTGTCCGCACTTTCTTTTTTTGATATATAAGCAAGATGCCTGTACAAAATAGCGGCCCTCATATAATGCGGGCCTGCATCTTTTGATTTTCCGTTCGCTTCAAGTTTTTTTGCCGTATCTATCTCTTTCTGAAGTTCCTGTCTAAGAAGATTCTCCCTCAATTCTCCCATCATCACACCCATTGCAAGACGCTTATTGATATTTATTTGTTTTCAAGATTTAAATGAGAAAAGAAACAATCGTATAGGACCTGTGGTCCATATCATTTATTAATCAGTTTATTATCTTTATGACTATGGGGAGAGTTATATATTCATTATCAGTATTAGCGATTACCATGATTCTTGTGCTTTCTGTCATGTCGTTTACAAGCATGTCCAAGACGAAAGCGATAAACGTCAAGAAAATAGATGCCGAAATACTTAACCAACTTGCAAATCATGCGAAAGGAACAAAGGATACGGTAGTTGTAATCATTTCGTTCAACTCAGAGAATAAGAAAATAAAAGGCATATTCGGAATTACGGAAAAAGCAGTAAATTCAAAGGACTATTTTTCCGATTTCATAAAATCGAAAAGAGGAAAGATTCTATACAGGTACAATACAATTAATGCAATCTCCGCAAAGATTCCGGCAGAGCTTGCCGCCGAACTTTCGCTCGATCCAGACGTAAAAATGATACACAAGAGCCGGACAAATTATATACTTCTTCAGGACAGCGTTCCGCTCATAAAGGCGAATTATACGTGGGCAAGGACTCTGAACGAAACGAATGTAACAGGAGCAGGGGAAACGATATGCATATTGGATACAGGTGTTGACTATACACATCCCGATTTAGGAAATTGTAGCATAACAAATCACACTTTCAACGGTAATACACAAACATATTCTCAAGAATCGAATCATCCGTACACAAACAATGGCGTAGAAGCGTACACAATTACAGCCGAGAATTTCACTAGAATAGCTGTCCATTTCAGTAATATAACAATGGAAAGGGATTGGGATTTCGTTAAGGTATATGACGGAAATTACACACTTGTTGCTACATATACTGGAGCACATACGGATATCTGGTCGCCATCGGTGGAGGGGGATACAATTTATGTTCATACGGATTCAGATGAATCTGTGGTTGATTATGGCTTTATAATAGATATGGTTATAAACGGCTCTGTCAATACGACTATCAACTGGAGTTCATGTGAAAAGGTTATACAAGGATGGGATGTTGTAAACAACGATGCAGATCCGATAGATGACAATGGTCATGGAACGCATGTAGCAGGCATAGCAGCGGCAAATGGTACCATTAAAGGGATTGCGCCTGATGCAAGAATTGTAGCTGTCAAAGTATGCAATTCAACTGGCGGATGTCCCGGAAATGCGGATCTCGCTGGTATGGATTGGTGCATAAACAATAGTGAAAGATACAATATATCTGTCATAAGCATGAGTTTTGGAGGCGGGCTTCAAACCTCATACTGTGACAGCTCTTATGGATATTATAGTGATATGATAAATTCAGCTATATTGAAAAATATAAGTGTTGTAATCTCATCAGGAAATGATTATTCAACAACAGGGATATCTGTTCCCGCATGTATAGAAAATGCTACTAAGATTACGGCAACGGACAAGAATGATGCCTTTGCGTCATTTGCAAATCGCGGCTCTGGCTTCACAGATCTGCTGACCGCTCCTGGGGTTTCGATAAATTCAACTAAAATGAACGGCGGTTATGTGCAAATGGATGGAACATCCATGTCAACGCCCCATGTATCCGGTGCCATTGCGTTGTTAAATCAGATGTACAGGTTTTATCATAACTCTCTTCCCGACCCTCTGATTATAAGAGAAAGATTGAAAGAGACTGGAGTAGTGCTTCACGATTCCGGCTCAAACTTCAATTATTCGAGAATAGATGTAGACGCCGCTGCAGATTCTCTCATACCGCCTTCTATAACGGTCGAAAGCCCAATCAATGGTTCGTTGCATCCTGCTCATGCGGATTTCAATTTTACAAGTGACGAATCTCTTAATACTTCATGGATGCAAGTTGATAGCGAAGGCATAGTATATCTCTCAAATGATACTGACTATCACTGGTATTATACCACCTACAACGATCTTGCATCGGGAGCACATAATGTCACATTTTATGCAAATGATCCGTGGGGGAACCAGAACCAGACAACGGTATGGTTCGATGTCGATGCGCAAGCACCATCCATAACCATCTATTATCCATGGAATATTACAATTCTTAAAAATGAGAGCATAGATCTCAATTATACTGTTTCCGATGCGGGAACCTCTGTAAACTCATGCTGGTATTCACTTGACAACGGAGCGAACATATCGCTTCCATCATGCTTGAATGTGACGTTCGATGCAGCAGAAGGAGAGCATAACATAACAATCTATGCAAACGATAGTGTCGGAAATATCGGCTCAAATACAACATTCTTTAATACAACAACAAATCCAGTTGTGGCCATTACAGCTCCGCATAGCGGCTGGCATAACTCAACGCACTTGCAGCTTAATTTTACATACAACTCTTACTATGCGGCTCACACATGCTGGTATAACTTAAATAACAATGCAACCAATACAACCATCCCATGCACAAACGGCAGCATAATCAACGCAACAGAAGGAGCAAACGCATTAACATTATGGGCGAACAACACCTATGGAAAAACCGATTCCGATTCTGTATCGTTTAATGTTGATTCTATAATTCCGCATATTCTACTCCTATATCCAACTCCAGGGAATAATACATTGCTTACGAACAACGGCTCGTTCATGATCAATGTTTCGCATTATGACGCAAACGCCGATACTCTTCTCCTCATTATCGATGATGCAATAAACCGGTCAGTTTCATATCCAGACAACTTCACAAATTTTACAGTCACTCTTTCTGATGGGGCGTATAGTTATTATGCAGTTGCAAATGATACTGTAAACAATACAAACCAGACAGAAAGAAGATATATAACAATCGATACAACATCGCCATCGGTTGCGTGGAACTCCGGAACAACGATGACAGGAAATCTATCACAAAACTACATATTTCTTAACTGTTCACTTACTGACGCAAACCGCGACATGACAGGATATTTCAACGGAACAGCAAACGTGACGGCATGGACAGGAAACGATGGCACAAATTTCTGGGCAAATCTGACAGGACTTTCCGACGGAACATACGCAGACGCCTACTGCTGGGCTAACGATTCGGCAAGCCATTACAACCAGACATCCGCAAAATCATGGACAGTTGACACAACATCGCCTACAGGATTAAATTATGTTTCTCCAACATCTTCAGATAACACAAACCTGTCCCAGGATTATTATTATGCAAATATAACATTCACCGAAACCAATCCAGACACGTGCCTTCTTGACGACGGAACAAGCAACGTAACAATGACCCGCGTCGGGACAAACTGCTACTACAACAAGACATCTCAATCAGACGGAACATATACATATCGTGTCTACATCAACGACACAGCAGGAAACCTTGGCGTTTCAGCTTCAAGAACAGTTACTCTTGATACAACAAATCCATCAATAGCATCACCCTCTTTATTTCCACATCTTCTCTATGCAGATGAGAACCTCACGTGGCGGGCAACCATAAACGACAATCACATCTCTGATATCTGGTACAAGATAATAAACAGCACCAGCAATGTCGTCCACACATACTATGTGAGCGGTTCCGGCGGCCTTACAAACGTTTCATATAATACAACAGGACTTGCAATAGGAACATATAGTATACGTGTGTATGCAAATGATAGCGCAGGAAATATTGCAAACGAACTTGCGGGCTCATTTGAGATAGGTCAAAAGCTGAATATAACGATAGAGCCGCTCGAGGCAGATGGAGATGTTGCAAACGCAACGCTCAAACTTTTGTATAATGATACCTCAACCCAGCGATCCATCGCAGAGAATTCATCGCTTACAACCCAGATAGCGCAAGGTCTGTGGAATCTTATGCTCATTGCAACAACGATGAACGTCACAATGAATGATGTAAATATGACAAGCAGTTCAACGCTTTCTAATGTAAGTTTCAATGAGAACATATCAGCATCTGTAATAACACCGTCAGATATAGGAAGCAGGGCAAGGGAAATTAGAAAACTCGTATCCGTCTACACATATCTTGATTTCTTGTCAGGAGTGGTATTATTCTCTTACGATGACAGCGGTCTGAACGAGAATCACTTATCGGTATGGGTATGCCATTCATGGAACATGTCTTCAGATGAATGCAACGGCTCATGGGAAAATGCGACATCAAATTCAACAATAAACACAACATCAAATACCGTTGAAATAAACACAACATCATTCTCATCATTTGCGCTCATTCAGGACAAATACTGTGGCGACGGAACATGCGATTCGGGTCTTGAGACGTGCTCATCGTGCAGCACGGACTGCGGGTCATGTCCAAGCGATACGACAGGCGGAAGTTCATCTTCCGGTGCGGCTGTGTCAGGAGGCGGCGCAGACACATCATCACTTTCAAAGAGCATGGATGTATCAATAGAGAAAGACAGCTTCATTATGAATACTGGAATAGCCAAAAACATATCGATTTATATCAAAAACACAGGAGAGGCCAATCTTACAGATATTGCCATAAACCTTACATACGCATGCAATGATTGCTTGCTTTCACCCGAGAAGGATTCTGTGAAGCTTCTGGAACCCAACGAAACTGAAAACATTACACTCTCGATGACTTTTGCAGATATAGGGATATATTCCATAGGAATATCTGTTACGGCAACGGAAGGTCCAAGCATGGTAAAGGCCATCACAGTGACAGTTCAAGAGCCTATAAAAAATACCGGTTCAATGGACAATGCATGCAATTACAACAAGAAATGTGAAAGTGAACTTGGAGAAAACAAAGACAACTGCCCTGATTGCAGTAGTAATATGTGCATACAGGTAATAACACCTGCAAGAAACCCAGAAACAGGTGAATGTAAGGAATTCGCAACACCTTGTGATGTTCCTAAGTGGTGGGAGAAAGTGGAGAGATGCGAAGAGGATATCGGAACAAAGAAAGCAATCCAGCCCCAGACAGATATTTACATCATAATAGTGATGCTAATAATACTTATTGCAGGAGTAATCACCTATTATTTCCGCTTTTACAAGAAACCTTCCAAGATTCCCAGAGAAGCCTCCCATAAAAATCCGTTCGCTTAGTGGCATTATTATTTTTATAGCTAACATGATGTTATTTCTTTTATGCAGGATATGTTCTCAAGACAGGAGTTTTTCATAGGGAAGGACAACCAAAAGAAACTTTCAGATGGAAGTGTTGCGGTTGTGGGCTGTGGCTCGCTTGGCTCGTTTGTAATCTCGGGTCTTGTGAGAGCCGGCATAGGAAGTATAAAGATAATAGATAGGGATGTAGTAGAAAATCCAAACCTCTATGCCAACTGCATTTTCAAGAAAAGTGATATCGGAAAACCCAAGGCATTGGTCGTGAAAGAACGGATGGAAGGCATCAATTCCAGATGTTCAATTGAAGCAATCGTGAAAAATCTTGACTATGAAAATATCGACTTGCTCCTCGATTGTGATATAATAGTCGTCTGCACCGATAACATGGCCGTAAGGTATCTGATAAACGATGTAGCCATAAAAAACGGCATCCCTTGGATATATGGTTCCGTTGCGAGGGATGAAGGTTATATGATGCCTGTAAATGCCGATGGAAAACCATGTTTCAGATGCATGTTTGGCGATAGAAAGAGATCAAGCACGACATGCGATGAATCCGGTGTTCTTCTTCCTATAATACAGATCGTCTCATCACTTCAGATATACGAAGTAATCAAACATTTTACAAATATAGGAAAATCCATTCACGGACAGATAATACATGTCAAACTCGGTGAGAAAGAATCTGATATAATCAACGTCCCGCCAAATCCGGGATGCAAAACATGTTCCTTGAGAAAATTTCCATCATCAACAAACAAAGAGTATACAGTTGCGTCGATATGTGGCAAGGACTCGTATCAGTTCAAACCGAAGACGCCATGCAAAATAAACATATCAGAATTTACAAAGAAACTAATAAGCGCCGGTCTTGATGCCGAAGACGTGAAAGGTCTGATGATAAGAATATTTCATGACGATATGAAAGTCACGCTTTTTGAAAACGGAACGGCCATAATAAAGGCAAATGATAAAGAAAAGGCAAAGAAGCTTTATGAGCGCATACTGACCGCTATAAAATGCAATGAGTGATTGTATCAGAATGCAAAATATGCGAGGAGCAATAATATTCCTATGAAAAGAAGCTTCAACCCGAAATCTGTTTTTTCGGCACCCGATCCCTGCAAGAATACGCCCAGAATGAAACCTGTTATGAGGAAACCTGCTGTTATTAGTATATAAGCAAGATTATTGACAACGCCAAGAAAATTGAGAGATACGAAAACAGCAACTATGATAAGCGATATCCAGAGCCATGGAAATGGTATCTCCTTTTCATCTCCCATAATTAAATAATCGTCTTCGCTGCTTAATAAGTTGATATGGAAATTGTATTTATTCAGCCAAACACCAAATACTTACTATGGTTGCCATATTATCATTCAAGGATGTTTCCAAGAACTTTGGAAAGGTGCCCGTCCTCAATAACCTTAATCTTCATATAGAAAAAAACGAGCTTTTTGGCATAGTGGGAAGAAGCGGATCCGGAAAAAGCACTCTGCTTAAGATACTTGCAGGTTTCTATAGCCCAAGCGGAGGAAACATTTATTACAACGGTGAGGATGTCACAAAAAGGACAAATCATCTCAAGAAGGTTATAGGATTTGCAACACAAGATAATGCATTCTA
>JAADIF010000047.1 GCA_013151465.1 Microcaldota archaeon
CTTAGAATAAAACATGAGCTCCATCTATGGACTAAAGTCCGCAGAGTTCCCGCACTATGCGACTAATCTTTTAAAAAATCGTCCCTTGTTTTCTTCTCAACGACAAGAATTGCCATAAAATATTTGTCAAGCCCAATCGATGATATCAGCTCCCTCTTTTTCCTGCCGCCTCCTGAAGAAATGAGGGCAAGTCTGTATCTTTTGCTCAGGAAATCGAGCATCTTTTCTGCCCCCTTCATTAGCTTTTCGCTTTCCTTGTCATAAATTGTTCTTGAAAAATCGAAGATGAGACCGCGCATCATAATAACATATCGTTGCTCACACTTTTAAATGATGAGCATACAATAATCTCTTATGAAATACGAAGTAGAGGATATGAAAAGCAAGATATCTCTTGTAATTCATTCTGTTGCCGGAATATCAATGGGATACGTTTCGATGCTGATCGGAAATCCGCTACAAGCGGCCGGCGTTGCAATAGGCGTGCTTGTTGTCATCGGTTATCTCGTCGAATTTCTTGTCAAAAAAAAGGGAATGAAATGGTGGTTTTCAAACGGCGGCTTTCTCTACATACTCTTTTGGATAGTGTTCTGGACATTCTTCTATAATTATACAGTCGTCGGCACGTGAAGGCGGGATGGGTGAAGCCGAATGAGGATGCTGCTCTACATTGCCTTCATGACTGTTTTCATGTTCTTTGTTCAGGCCGCCGTTCCAGGCGTGACGGAACTTCTTTCTCTGACACCAGCACTTGCGCTGAATGGTATGCCGTGGCAGTTTGTGACCTACATGTTTATGCACGGCGGGGTCATGCATGTGACATTCAATATGTTCGCACTGCTGATTTTCGGCCCGCGCGTTGAGGAGATTACCGGAAAATATAAATTCCTTTTGTTGTATTTTGCGTCCGGTATATTCTCCGGACTGTTTTATCTCCTACTAAGCGGGCCCGCGTCAACTGCAATGATGTTGGGCGCATCAGGCGCCGTCTATGCCGTGCTTGCGGCTTTCGCCGTCCTGTACCCGCGGGACTGGATAATGATATATTTTGTCCCTCTTCCTGCTGCGGCAGTGCTGGTTCTTCTTGTCGTTGCAGAAAGTGTCTTTGGCATCTTCAGTCTGCAGCCGGGGATAGCAAACTGGGGTCACGTCGGAGGTCTCATATGCGGTGCGCTGATGATGCTGTATTGGAAACATAAAAGAAAGTCCGAAAGGGAAGAAATGTTAGATTATGTAATAAGAATCAACTAATAAGGAACCGCTTTCACCTTGAGAAAATATCCTATGACATTTGCCACCAGGTGAAATAACGGAGTAACAACGAGGAGAACAAGGACCCATTGCGATTTTATATCCGCTATAAGGAATGTAAAGAATATTGCCCCTACAAGAAAATCTATCTGATCTAGAAGTGGTGCGGCTTTTCCTCTTTTTATATCAAGTCGCCTTTTCACAAAGCTTCCAGCAAGATCACCTGTCATCGCTCCAAAACCGAGCAGGAATCCCAGGACAGGACTCATCATCACCAAAGAAATGTTTAATGGGAGATCGGCTGTCATAATGTAAGGGTATGCAAGCATCTGTATAGCTCCTATGGCAGCTCCCACGATACAACCACCAAGAAAGCCTTTTCGGGTTTTGCCGTCTCCGAATATGCGCCTTCCATCGCGCATATTTCTACCGCCGTCTATAGGAATTTTCCCCCTGAAAAGAGGTGCAAATCCATTTGCTGCATATGCCGGCAGAATGAACCATATGGCCTCTATGAAATATATCGGTATCAATCCATAATCCATAAACTCACTTTCTTAAAAACGGTTGTTTATTCTTACGCTTCTCCACATAAATAAATGATGTTAATTTCATTGGACTGCCTTTATCCCATATATTAACACCTGACCCAAGCATTATACGGGAAGTGGTGTACTCTATATGAAATATTACAGCGTTGGGCATGGAAAGAAGAGATTCTGGGAAATTGACTTTCTCAGAGGCATCGCGATAGTAATGATGATAGTATATCACATTCTCTTTGATATGAATTATTTTGACCTGATGAACATAGATTTGCATTCTCTGCCCATTTTCTTTTTCGCAAGAAGCATACCTGTGATTTTCATAATGGTAGCGGGAATCTCATTTTACATAAGCTATGAACGGGCATCCGGCAAAATGGGCAAAGGAGAGCTTCTTGCAAAATATATTAAAAGGGGAGCCTGGATATTTTCGTGGGGGCTTATTATAACCATCACAAGCTGGATATTCGTTCCTGAAGAATTCATAGTCTTCGGGATACTTCATTTCATCGGGATTTCGATAATATTGTCATACCCGCTTCTTGGAAAGGATATAGATTATCTTTTGTTGGCAAGTGCTTCGATAATATTGGGAGCGTTTCTTCTTCCATTTGCAAGTGTCAACTTTCCATATCTTCTTTGGCTCGGATTTGTGCCAAAGGGCTTTCATACGCTTGATTATTTTCCCATCTTCCCATGGATAGGTTTCATGTTTGCAGGCATGCATATAGGGAAAACGTTTTATCGTGACGGAAAAAGGCAGTTCAGATGGAAGAATGCCCCAAAGGATATAATCAGTACAATAATCTGCTTTTTGGGAAGGCATTCTCTTCTCATATATATCCTGCACCAGCTTGTGATATTATCGTTTTTGTATCTGTTTCTATTATAATAGAATATCATTATTTGTGTCCAAAAGCGATTGTTACAGTTTCGTTTTCTTTGCCGTCAACGCGACCAAAACCAACACGCTCCATCTGTATGATTTCCCCGATAGTTAAGTTTTCCATTGCAATTTCACCGATGCCGGAAAGGGCGCTTCCATCTTTCATAAGAACTTTCACATCAATATGCGGCTCTGACACCCACTGAATCTTTGGCATTTCCCTCACTATCTCATCGCCTGCAATCTCGGCATTTCTTTCAAGTGTGACGTTGAACGCGCCTTTCAGGCGCACAACCTTTCCCTTATATTTTTCAAAGTCGTCCCCGCAGACATAGACGCTCTTCATTTCAAGGATCATGAGCTTGTCTCCCATATCAGGGTTATCCGGATGAAACGGCTCCTTTATCTCAGCGATGCCTTCTTTTCCTTTTATCGTGATTTTTTCCGGATTCAGTACAATCATAAACCTTTTTGCAATAGGATCGATAAACTTCTTGTTCACTGCCTCGAGATTCTTCCATGATGACTGGATATCATTCTTGGTAAGCCCGCATTGAAAGGCGAAAACCTTCAATGCATCAGAAACAAATCCTCTGCGAAGAAGAGCACGTATCGTCGGAAGGCGGGGATCATCCCAGCCGGAAATCTCGCCCTTTGCTATCAGCTCCTTCATCTCACGTGTATGCTGGACCATGCCGGGGAACCTTATCATTCCAAAATTTATCACGACTGGCTTTTCCCATCCGAAAAAATCATATATCACATTCTGCACGGCTGTATTGTGCTCGTGTTCCTTTCCTCTGAACACATGCGTTATTCCAAGCGTATGGTCATCGATGGCGCATGAAAAATTATAAAGAGGCCATACAGAATATTTTTTCCCTGCAAGAGGATGCTCTTTCTTATTTATCCTGAAAATGGGAGGATCGCGCATTACCGGATTTTTATCCTGCATCGATGTCTTCAGGCGAAGGACAGCTTCTCCTTCTTCATACCCTCCATTCTTCATCTTTTCCCATTTTTCCATATTCTCTTCAGGCGAATTCTTTCTGCAAGGGCAATCCTTCATCTCCCTTTTCAGTTCCCTGAAACTTTCAGCAGAACATGTGCATACATACGCTTTTCCCTCTTTTATCATTTTTTCTGCGAAATCATAATACAATTCGATCCTTTCTGATTGATGAACGCACTGGTCATAATGGACATCGCACTTTTTCAGGTCCTCTTTAATCCATTCAATGAATTTTCTTTCTATCTTGCTTGCGTCAGTATCCTCAATCCTCAATATGAATTTGCCTTTGTATTTCTGCGCATAACCATAGCTCAGCATCACTGCACGAAGGAACTGCCCTAACGTGAGCGGTCCCGTCGGGGAAGGAGCAAAACGCGTAACAACCTTTCCCTCTTTTGCGCCTTTCAGTTCAGGGAGACCTTCATCTTTTTTCCTCTTTTTCTTTTCAAGAAGTTCTGGTGCAAGCTCCGAAAGTTTTGCTTTTTGTTCTTCCAATGACATTGCATTTACATCCGAAACTGTTTTGCCTATTACCTCACGAAGCTCAAGAACTCTTGCCCTGAAACTTGGATCTGCAGATATCACTTTTCCTATGAGCGCGCCGGGATTTGCCTTCCCGTCATGCATCACGGCATTCTGCAATGCCAATCTGAAAATCATATCCTTTGTTCTGTCATTAACCATTCCGAGCACCTTTTAAGGATTGTTTAGTTTTATATCCGCTATTAATAAATAATGTTTATGAAGATTCGGTTTCTTGGAACCGGCTCCGGCTGGGGAGTAATGATACGCCAGGAAAGGGGCACGGGCGGCATATGGATAGAAATGAAAGGTAGAAATGACAATGAGAAAATCATAATTGACCCCGGTCCCGGATTTCTTTTGCGGGCCAAAGAATATGGCATAGATCCGTCAGAACTTACGGGTGTATTAATTTCGCATACACACACAGATCATTCTGAGGAGGCGAATGTCGCAATAGAGGCGATGTCTTTGGGTCATAATGGAAAGTTTGGCTCACTTCTTGCAGGGCACAATGTCCTCGTAAGTTCTGATTCTTTCACGCAGGCGGTTTCCGAATTCCATAAGAACCTTCCTGAACACGTCGTGGAGATGGCGCCTTCATCGAAAGCGTCTGTGGGAAAAATTGAGGTCTTTGCAACAAAAACGGCTCATTATGAACCCAAATGTGTGGGTTTTGTGCTCGATGGGGAAAAACGCATCGGATATACTGCAGATGGCGCATATTACGTGGGTATGGGCTCATTTTTTGAAAACTGTGACATTCTCATCATAAACAACTTCCTTCCGAGAGGACTGATGATGCCTGGTCACATGAACACCGACATGGCCGCAATGCTTCTTGCGGAGGCAAAGCCAAAAAAGGCGGTAATTACGCATTTTGGAAGGGAGATACTTGATGCAGGCCCGGACAATGAGGCAGCATTTCTTCAGGATATAACAGGCATCCATGTCATTGCAGCAGAAGATGAAATGGAAATCGACTGACTAACTTTTGGGCAAAGCAATTAAATGATAAGCAACAAATTCTAAGGCATGAAGGAGATAATCCAACGCGGGGCAGAGGCGGTGCTATACAGGGACACTTTAGACGGAAAAGAGGTTGTCATAAAGGAAAGAATTCCAAAAAACTACAGGATAAAAGAACTTGACGAGGAAATACGTTCGCAGAGGACCAGAAGAGAGGTGCGCCTCCTCGAAAGGGCGCACGCAAACAGGGTGCCTGTTCCGCGCATAGAACGCGCCGAGAAATTCAGGATAGTGATGGATTTTATAGAGGGGAGCAAAGTAAAGGATATTCTGAACGATGTTGACCATAATGAACGGTCCAGAATATGCAAAGATATGGGAACGATCGTTTCGAAATTGCATAATATAGGTATAATCCACGGCGATCTCACCACATCGAACTTCATAGTCAAGAAAGATACAGACGACGTTGTCCTGATCGATTTTGGGCTCGGAAAGTTTGAAAGAAAGATAGAATCCAAGGCGGTTGATCTGCATCTTCTCTTCGAGGCGCTCAAATCGACGCATTTTTCTGTTCTGGACGATGCATGGAAAAGTGTGCTTGAGGCGTACCGAAGGGACTGCGATGAATGGAACGAGATAGAAAAAAGAATAGAACAAATAAAAAAGAGAAGAAGGTACAAATGACAAACAAATTCTCCATTTCTCTTTTTATACTATTTTTTACATATACACACACATGGGAATGATAGTGATACTCGACAAGAAAAAGGGCGGCTATGCAAAGGATGAAGAAACTGTGGAAAAACTGAAAAAGAATTTTTTTGGTAAAAGCGAAGGAGATGTCGTCTGGCTCGAGCCGGAGGAATTTCTATATCTTGTACAGTTTCAGAACGCTGAAGCGTTCGACCCCAAAGGAAAGCCTATATCTTTCACCGATGTTATGTTACACTTCTCAAAGAAAGAGAAACGCCTCTTCATAAAGTATAACGCATACAGGGACTGGCGCGACAGGGGTCTTATATTGCGACGCCTAACAAACGTGAGAAGCAAGCATGAGAGCAAAACATACAGGAAATACCCTTCCAAGAAGCTGAAAACAAAGAAACTCAGGACGGTTGCATACTGGTTCTCTGACTCGCTTTATTCGATCCTCGAGGACGACGAGATAGGAAAGTGGCTCTTTGAAGAGATGTGGATTGGTCAGTACGGAATATACAAGCAGGGAAGTGGCGATACATCGAAGCTAAGTTTTCTCGAAACGGCATTTCTTGGAAAACATTTTGATGTAAAGATAATCGATGCAAAGACAAAAAGGGAAATAACGCCTGAAAAGGTGCTAAAAACAGCAATCAAAAAAAGAGAATACACAAAAGAGCTCTATGACATTTATGAAGACTGGCGCCTGCAAAGCTATGTCGTAAAGACCGGCTTTAAATTTGGGACGCATTTTCGCATCTATTTTCCGGGTGCAAGCCCCGTGAGGGAAGATAAATGGATACATTCGCGCCACGTGCTACATGTTTTCCCTAAAACGCAAAAGATGCTCATTTCAGAATGGTCAAGGGCAGTGCGCGTTGCGCATGGTGTCAAGAAAACCTTCATTTTGGGCATCCCGGAAATGAAAAAGAGCGACTACATTGAATATCCGGTCGATTTTGTCGCATACAGGCGAAAGAAGGAAAAAGGAATATTTGTCAGGGAAACACCAAAAGACAAGCCCAGGTACCTTCTTGCGGTCGTTTCGGAGGATGAGCACATAGGCGGCGTCGAACTTGCATCACTTCTCAAGATGGCAAAGGAAATGGGGCTTTCACTCATGCTTTCAATAACAGACAGGGAAACGTCAATAACATATTACGTTCTCAAAAGGATAATCATTCCTGGCTCAAAATACGAGTATTATGAAATAGAATGGATAAAGCCATAATCTGATACTGATATATTTTTGTATTCTTTGATCGTTTTATTTGCTGTTGCAATACTCATCGCGTTGGTCTACATGGAAGGCGAGAACAGCAATAAACAACAAACCTGAAAACGTTCGATAGTCAAAAAAAGTTTGGAATTGCGATAAACCTTCTGGAAAAACACTCCATGTATGCATCTAGGCGACCATTCTTAATATTTCAGGATTTACCAAGCAGACGTTAGTAATGTTATAAACCGAACAAATCCCTAAAGAACTGTATTATTTGTTCGATGAAGGATTGATTAAGACAGGAACCTCCTGCACACACATAACTTTCACATTCATAATTATTATCGCACGATTCTCCTCCGCTTTTCTGGTCCTTTAGGATAAAATCTATATCGCAGAATTTTCCATTCCTTCTTACAGTGACAGGAATACACACATCATCGACATCTTTGCATCCGTTCGGGCATTCTGAAGCCTTTTTGCAGGCTCCGTCAAAACAGCCGTGCGGGCAGTCAAATAAGACTGTATCAAATGGCAATATAGAACTTTTAGGATAGCAGAAATATTCTTCAAGGGTTGTATCATTCTTGCAATTGTCATAAAATTCGTCTCCGAGAACATTTATTTTTCCCTTATTGTAGAAATCTTTTCCTCCATCACTATCCACGCAGTTGTTCAGGGTGCAATCGTCCTTGTTGAAATAACAGTTGCTATTACAGCTCAAATCCCCATTGGCATAACCTAATGTCTGGCATGTGTTACCACCAAGGTCATTGCCATCACATTCCTCTCCGGGTTCTTTTATACCGTTTCCACATTCATTGTCGGAAACGACGCTAAATATCCATGAAGCTGACACATCATTGCCGTCGCTTATTATTATGTTTCCCCGATAGTCCACGAGCCCTGCACTGATTCTATACTGCCCTGCTATATCCAAAGAAACATCCAAGGAATTAAATACCCTATCCAGCTTTATAACTGAACCCGGCTCTATGTGCACAGGCAGGTCTTTTATTTCCTGCTCATAAAACGCCCATTCTCCTGATTCGTTCCTATCTATACGAATGCTAAGCA
>JAADIF010000033.1 GCA_013151465.1 Microcaldota archaeon
AAACAAGTCACTAGCGGAAGATTATGCAAATGGTAGATTGGATTTATGTGAGGCATTATTTGAAGGACATGAAGCGTTGGTTAAGAAAAACTTTACCCAAGATGACTGGGATAAACTTATAGAAGAATCTATCACATCATATATACGCGATGATCTGGTAAAGATTCTCAGTTTTTTGAAAAGAAAAAACATTAAAATAATTTTATCAACGAAAGGTTCGTATTACGCCGCTAGTATCTTGGCAAGAAGATTAGGATTTGATAATGCTATCGGCAGTGAAGAAATTTTTGATTCTCGCAAAAGATTGATAGGTCTGAGAACACTGCTCTATGGAAAAAGAGAGAAAATTGATAGCGTGGAAATCGTAACCGGGTCGAATATCATCGAAAATAAAATGAAATTAAAACCACAAAATATAGCATTTATATACGATGAATTTACTGATGTGCTCGTAATGAGAAATGGAGGTTTATTTATTTTTATTGACTTTGAACAAGTTCCTTGGAGAATATTGAGTAATATATCTATTAAATTCAAGATATTCGATATTGCAATAAAAGAGAATGACATAAATAAACTTCCATACATTTTGAATGTCGCATAACCACAAAAATATTAGTTATTGGTTTCTGAATCAGAGAAATCGTTTTATGGCTATCAGTTTCAATAGTTTTATTCATTAGTTTCAAATTAATATTATGGAGTTTGATGACTTTAATATAGAGATAATAAATCTCGGCGTTAAAGAGAAGTCAAACGGTCTTAGATGGGATCATGAATTCGGCGGAACAATTGCATGTGTCGCTGCTTCCGATGGGAATAATGTTTATTTTGGTTCAGACAATCATATTTTTTATGCTGTTGATGTGAAAACCGGAAAAGAGATATGGAGATATGAGACAGGAGGATGCCTAGGAAACGCGACGCCTGTATTGTATGAAAATATGATATTTTTTGGTTCATATGACGGCTATCTTTATTGTGTTGATAAGGAAACCGGGAATCTTATTTTCCGTTTCAAGACTGGGGGTAAAGTGGTTTCAGGGCCGACTGTCACAAACGAAAGAATTGTTTTTGGCTCACGTGACGGATATATTTATTGCATAAATCATGACGGAAACGAATTATGGAGATTCAGAACAGGCGATGAGATCATCTCAACGCCCACGATAATAGGAAACCATGCATATATAGGAAGTTATGATTGCAATATGTACTGTATTGACATTGAAAGCGGTCTGGAACTCTGGAGATTCAGGACAGGTGGCGGCATAACAAATTTGCCGCCTGTCAACGTCCATAAGGATTATATCTATTTCGGTTCATGGGACTTTTCAGTTTATTGCATAAACAGGCACACAGGCAAACTTGTATGGCAGGCGCAAACTGGTGGCGGAATGATTCAGGGCGGGCGGATATATGATAACGTCTTGTACATAGGAACAAGAAACAATAACACCTTTTATGCGTTAGATGCATATGATGGACACATTCTATGGGAGTTTAAAGCCGAAGTTCATTTACACACAAGCAATGTAGATATATACGACAACAAGATATACGTTGGTGGTGGAGAAGATAATTATGGTCCCGGAGTTGTTTATTGTCTCACGAAAGAAGGGAAGCTTATATGGAAGAAATATGTGGATGGGCCAACATGGGCAGGACCTTCTATAAGGAACGGTATGGTATTTGTCGGTTCGTGGAATTGCAAGATGTATAGAATTGACCCAGAAACTGGTAAAGATATATGGATATTCACAGCAAGCGGTGCTCCTTCAAATGAAAAAGTTGTTGATATAAATAAGTTTGAAGTTGAGACGGTAATAGCAAAAGATGAGATAGAAGAGGCAAATGATACAAGCAATTCATATTCAAGCATACCAGAGCCGTTTTTCCAGGGAAGCGAGTATGGAGTTAGAAGCGAATACGGTAGTGGAAGCGAATATTCGTCTGGTGATACACGATACAAATAATAGTGGAATAAGACGGCGCTATTAATTGTTAATTTCCGGGTCAGAGAAATCTTCTTTCTCATCTTTATTTTCTTCAGGGTTCCATTCCTCATCGTTGCAATGTATCAAACTGTAAATATTATATCTGTCAAGTTTTTCCCTGCCTCCCAAGAATCCAAGTTCTATAAGAAAGACCATTCCGACAACTTCCCCTTCCATTTTCTCGATAAGCCCGGCCGCTGCCTTCATAGTTCCTCCAGTTGCAAGAACATCATCAACAAGCAGGACTTTATCTCCTTTCTTTACAGCATCGGCATGCATCTCAAATGCATCCTTGCTGTATTCTGTTTCGAATTCGGTCTTTACAGTTTTATATGGAAGTTTTCCCTCCTTTCTCACGGGAACAAACGGAATCTTCAGCTCGTGGGCAAGAATTGAGCCGAAAATAAAGCCCCTGCTCTCGGCCGCCGCAATAACATCTATATGTTTGTCTTTGCAAAAGTCAATCATCTGGCTCATTGCATAACCGAAATATTCAGGATCCTGCAAGAGTGTCGTTATGTCATAAAATAATATGCCTTTCTTGGGAAAATCCGGAACCGTGCGTATTTTTGACTTAAGATCTATTTTCTTCATACAAAAATAGTTTGGGTAGCAATATAATAAAAGCGTAACGGTCGGTTATTTCATTTCTTCAAGAATTCTCAACTGGATGAAGTCATTATCCTTTGTATTTACGACTATCCCTCCGGCAAGCAGGATCGGAACCTCAAATTCATTCTTCAGATGCTCTTTGAAAAGTTGCCTGATGCGTTCAATTGATATTTCATATATGTGGTCAGTCGCCTTGATTACAGCCTTTCCAAAATCTCCGTTTCTATATTCTTCCATTATGCCATTTCTAAATGGTTCCATTGCTTCTGAAAGAAGCGCCATCTCCGGATCGCTTCTCTTGTCATAAAAAACATTTCCGTTAATTGCGCTATTTAGATAATTGCATATTGCGCCGCAATTATATCCAGGCTCTTTTCTTCCAAACCTTTCAACAAACCTGACCCTTCCATCTTTGTCAATTCCTATATGGGGCAATATCATAATCACGGCGATGCCTTCGCTTGGTATATGATGCGACATCGCCCCATACGCAGTAATATCAGAAGGCAATAGAGCTCCGAGCGTTTCGAGGGAAAAATAACCTGCTCCATATCTTGTAAGGATGGCCTTCCTTAATGCCCTGTAATTATCATCCCTGCATATGGAAAGACCGATAAGCGCATCTTTCTGCGGATTGTATCCTGCACCGGTTATTTTTTCATCAACTTTCTCAAGGAAGCCATCAATTCGCAAAACATCTCCAAAAATTTCATTTATTTCCATAGACATTCACATATTATCATTGATATCTTCAGTATTCTCTTTTATGAGATTCATCCTGAATATGTTTTCCCTTTCCATCTCCTCGAGGCGGAACTTGATGAAATTTGCCTGCTCTTTCATTCCAGGTATGACCGAGAATTCCAATGCGTTTACCCTTCGTTTCGTTTTCTCTATTTCGCTGAGAATCTTTCTCAACGTTGTTTCAACTTCTGCTGTGGTTATGACCTCTTCAAGAAGCTCTTCATAAGAAGATGCCATCTCTTCTATATGCATGCTCGTCGTAATGAGACCATATCCTCTTTCCATAAAACCTTTCTTGATTCTTCCTGACTTTACCTTTGGAACTGTCACACCCATTATATTTTTTGTTTCAAGCTCTATTGCCGGCATGTCTTTTAACGCCATGGATGTCGTCTTGACTTCAACTATGCCATCAAGCGCTATGCCTTCAAGAAGCTTCTCATGTGCATGCTTATACTTATCTGTAAGTTCTTTCCTCAGGTTTTTTGCTTCTTTTAGCACGTTAAAAAACTCTATGATAAGCCCGTCCCGCTTCTTCTTGAGAAGCTTATGGCCTGACTCGGCAAGCTTTATCTTCTTCTTGAGATTTATAAGCTCTGATCTTGTCGGTTTTACGCTCATTCTTTCTTTTCACCTTTGTCTTTTATGTAATATTTCTTCTTGAAATCAGCGCTTATTCTTGTTAGATCATGTTCCGGTATTGCACTCAGAAGCTCCCATGTAAGATTCATTGTCGTCTCTATGCTCCTGTCCTCTCTTAAGCCCTGATTTACGAATTTTTCCTCGAAAGCATCAGCAAATTTAAGGAATGCCTTGTCCCTGTCTGAGAGCGCTTCTTCCCCCACGATGGAAACAAGGCCGCGAAGCTCTCGCCCTTCGGCATATGCAGCATACAACTGATCCGATGCCTGTTTATGGTCTTCTCTTGTCTTCCCTTTTCCGATTCCAAGATTCATCAATCGCGAAAGTGATGGAAGTACATCAACAGATGGATATATACCTTTACGGTGAAGGTCCCTGCTTAAAACTATCTGCCCTTCCGTAATATAGCCTGTAAGATCCGGAATCGGATGGGTTATATCATCACCTATCATAGTCAATATCGGGATTTGCGTGATGCTTCCTTTTCTTCCCTTTATCATTCCTGCTCTCTCATATAACGTCGCAAGATCAGTATACATGTAGCCGGGATAACCTCTCCTGCCTGGTATTTCTCTTCTTGCCGATCCGATTTCACGAAGCGATTCACAATAATTTGTCATATCCGTAAGAATTACTAAGACATGCATATCCTTTTCATATGCGAGATATTCTGCCGTTGTCAGTGCAAGGCGTGGCGTAATCAACCGCTCAACAGCAGGATCGTCTGCAAGATTAAGAAATATTGTGGCTCTTTCAAGCGCTCCAGTCTCTTCAAACTCTCTTATGAATTTCTTGGATTCCTCATTTGTAATGCCCATTGCGGCAAAAACGACCGCAAAATTCTCCTTCTGGTCAACAACTTTTGCCTGTCTTGCTATCTGCAATGCAATATCATTGTGGGGAAGCCCGGATCCCGAGAATATCGGAAGTTTCTGGCCTCTTACAAGTGTGTTCATGCCATCTATTGTTGATATACCCGTTTGTATGAAATCCCTCGGTGGACTTCTTGCGTAAGGGTTTATGCTTGCACCGTTTACATCAAGCTCATCTTCCGGGATTATCCCAGGCCCGCCGTCTATCGGTTCACCTCTCCCGTCAAGTATTCTTCCGAGTATGTCGCCGCTTACTTTGAGGCGTAGCACATCTCCAAGGAATCTGACACTTGCGCGCTTATCTATTCCGCTCGTCCCTTCAAAACTCTGGACAACGACAATATTCCTCGATGTATCGAGCACCTGTCCCATCCTCGTTTCCCCATTCTCAAGTTGTATTTTAACTATTTCCCCATAGCCCACAGGATGTGTCTTCTCGACAAATATCAGTGGTCCTGCAATCCTGTTTATTGTCTTGTATGCTTTCAGATTCATCATAATCACCCTTTAGTCCCCAACTTCAGCCAGAAGCTTTGCAGCTTCCTTATCAATCTCCTTTTTTGCATTATTAAGGATTTTTTCGTAGTTCTTCTCGAATTTGGAATCAGCTATAAGATTTTTCGATTTCATTATAAGTATGTTTTTTACCGGAACCCCATTCTCAAGCAATACTTCTGCTTTGTCCCTGAAATAAAGTATCGAATCCAACATCATGTGATTTTTCTTAAGCTCGCTGAAAGTGTCTACGTCATGGAATGCATTCTGCTGAAGGAAAAATTCCCTTACCATCCTTGCGACTTCGAGAACTATCTGCTGCGGTTCTGGAAGCGAATCGGAACCGACAAGCTGCACAATTTCCTGTAATTTCTCTTCCTCTGCAAGTATGCTCTTTACTTCATCGACAATCTTTTTCCAGTCAGGCGCTATATTCTTCGAAAACCACTCACCTAATATTTCTTCATAAAGCGAATAGGAAAGCGACCAGTTTATTGATGGGAAATGCCTTCTTTGGGCAAGTTTCGCATCGAGCGCCCAGAAAGTTTTTACGACCCTTAATGTGGATTGCGTTACCGGCTCTGAAAGATCGCCTCCTGGTGGGGAAACTGCTCCTATAAGCGTAACAGAGCTGACATCATCTGTCCCCAGTGGAATTACCCTTCCAGCCCTCTCATAGAACTCTGCAAGGCGCGCCGAAAGATAGGCCGGATAACCCTCTTCGCCAGGCATTTCCTCAAGTCGTGATGATATCTCTCTCATGGCCTCTGCCCATCTTGATGTGGAGTCGGCCATCATGGCAGCATCATAACCCATATCGCGATAATATTCGGCAATGGTAATGCCTGTATATATGCTAGCTTCCCTTGCTGCTACAGGCATATTTGATGTGTTCGCAATAAGGACTGTCCTTTCCATCAGCGGTCTGCCTGATTTTGGATCTATCAGCTCCGGGAATTCTTCAAGGACCTCAGTCATTTCATTTCCCCTCTCACCGCAACCGACGAACACGACTATCTGCGCATCGCTCCATTTGGCAAGCTGATGCTGTATGACAGTCTTTCCAGAACCGAACGGTCCCGGAACGCCTGCTGTTCCGCCTTTTGCAAGCGGAAAGAGCGAATCGAGTATCCTTTGGCCTGTTATAAGAGGAACTTCCGGAAATAGCTTCTTATTTACCGGTCTTGGCTTTCTTATCGGCCATTTATGCATCATCGTTATGACCGTCCCGTCTTCAAGGATGCAGATAGGCTCGTCAACAGTAAATTTGCCTTTTTTTATCTTCCTTATCTTGCCAGAGATTCCCGGAGGAACCATTATCTTGTGTTGTATTATTTCCGTTTCCTGAACAGTTCCTATAATATGTCCGCCCTTAACAGTGTCCCCTTTTTTTGCGAGCGATTTGAATTCCCATTTCTTCTTTCTGTCGAGTGCGTTTGTATATGCTCCCCTTCTTATGAAGTCGCCTGTCATTTTTTTGAGTTCTGGAAGCGGTCTTTCAATACCGTCATAAATGCTCCGAAGAAGACCGGGACCAAGCTCGACAGAAAGCGGAGCTCCTGTATTTTCCACAGGCTCGCCCGGTTTGAGATTTGACGTATCCTCATATACCTGAATGACGATCTTGTCGGGGGTTATCTGTATCACTTCACCCACAAGCTTCTCGCTGCCGACCCTTACAACATCATACATCTTGGCTTCAATGCCTTCTGCCACCACGACAGGACCAGCTACTCTAAATATTGAACCTTCCTTACCCATATCAACCTCTCCATAGGTCTATACCCAATGACCGTTTTATCATGAGGCGCAAATTTTCTTCAGCGGATACATCGTGAGAAAGCACCACGACCGTCGGCTTCACCTGAGTCATTGCAACCTCTTTTAGCTTTTCGCTTAACATTTCAAATGTATTATTATGCATTATGATTATACCCATCTCCGGCTTTTTCATAAGCTCGCTGAATTTCTTATTGATATTCGACTTGTCAGCAAGTACGACATTCCTTATTCCAGCTGTCTGGAATCCTATCGTAAAATTCTCATCTCCGATTACAGCAATCTCTTGCATCCTATGCACCGAACCTCTTTTTCCCTGAAATTATAAGATGTGAATTCACAAAATCATCAGAAAGACCTAAAGATTTTGAATGAAGAAGCAAGCGTATGTTCCTCATTTCAATTTCCTTTGCAAGTATGAAACCGAAAATGGGAGATATTGACAGTATATCCATATGCGATAGCCTATCGGTACATGCAAGCAGAAATTCCTCGATTGCCTCATCGAGCATTGTAACATTGTCAGAATCGCTTACAACTGAGCTATAGTTCGTCTTTTTCATCCTAGAAATGAACTCATCAAGATTCTTGACATTTCTCCATATGCGTATTATTTTTTCATCGATCGAAGGAACGAGCATGTCTTGTATAATTTTCCTGTCAACCCGTTCCTTTCCGAGACGTATTATATTCCTTATATTGAGCAGATTAGATTGGTGATAAAAGAACATCTTCAATGGATGCGAACTCTTTTTAGAGATCATTCGATATATTTCTGCAAGCTTCGTATAATAGAACTTATCCAGGATGTTTTCAACTTCCATTAGACCATCCTGCACATACGCCTTTTCAAGAGACCGAATAAGTACTTTTGTCTCTATTGACAATAAGGGTGTAGGAATATCTGGTATTGAT
>JAADIF010000031.1 GCA_013151465.1 Microcaldota archaeon
GATCATGATGATATGCAATACTGTGAAGACGGTAACAATTGTTATGTCAAGAGGATGCTTGAAGATTGCAGTAAGAAGGACGGAACCCTGCCGACACCGGGAATCTGCGTAACTCCTAAAGGCGTATGGTCTGCAGATCTTGACGGAAAGGGATGCGAGATAGAAGCAGATACAATCGCAGCTGAACAGTTCGGGGATTATTATGGCTACGATGTCGAGAATTGGAAAAATAAATTGGGTGGAAGAACTTTTAGCGGAGAATACTACATCTACCATTGCGGAGGTGATAAGAACAAGATATGCTGTGTTCCGAGCAGTGGTGATGCTGAAAAACTTAAAGGAATATTAACAGGTGACGGCGGTGATAGCGGTAGCAGTGATAACGATGTAAATGGTAATGTCAATCAAAACGATCAAGAAACCAGCTCCCCGCCATCAAATGTTTTTGTGACAAAGATGTGTTCTGAACGCGGGAAAGATTACTGCTGCCTGCCTCTGAATACAGCCAAACACATTACGCAAAGAGACTATCATACATGCTATTCTAAAGGAGGAAAGTGCCTTATCGTGTCTAATTCACGAAAACGAACCGAAATAACACAAAAACAGGGTTCTAGCAACAACGATTGGGTTTCATGCAATCCTACGTCTAATGGAATTAGTGATTGTGCTATAGGTAATGAAATAACCAACTCCAATCCCTGCAAATGCGGTGGTGAAGCATATTCAACAGGTTATTGTTGTGATAGTGGATGGCAGCCTTCTGATTGCAGTGGTGGTTCCGGCTCTGGTTCACAGACACAAGGGCAGGATGTGCTGCAGGTTACATGTGATGTATGTAGCAACAATGAATATGATTTTGGAGAGATTTCATTATCATCCTTAATATCAAAACAAACAATAATAAAAGTCACAAACACAGGAGATGTGCCGATAAAGTACAGCGTAAAATATGATAGTGGTTGCACATTAGACAATGCATTTACTGTAACTTCCCTATCATCCGGAGAATCTTCTTTAAATTCGAAAGAAACAAAAGAAGAGGTATTATACACATATACATCAACAACGGGACAACCCAATAGTGGTTACTCTTATTGCACCATAACAATTCAGCAGACACAATATGACGGCAACCACTTTGATGGAGCTGAACATACATTCACCTTTACTGTAAAATATGTCTAATTCTCTGTTTTCTGTTTTTGAGAGCGTCCGCGGGTTTGATCTGTGGGACATGCGGGCGGGTTTTTGGGAGTTTTTTTCAGTGCGAAAGCCTGAAAGCTTAAATAACAATGTAACAAATATATTACATATGTCACAAAAAAATTACATTAACTATAAGATAGAAATAGTCAGAAACCTCCTTAAAGGCGAAAACCACATAAGGGGGTTGGCGGCAGACATGGGAACGAACCAGACGACCATCTCCCGCAAGATAAGGGAACTTGAAAGCGAGAATGTGGTGGATTACAAATACGAGGGAAGAAACAAGGTGCATTTTCTCAAGAAAAATATAGAAAGCCTCCATTACGCCTTCATATGCGAGCGGTTTGTGCTTTTGGAAACGCTGAGAAAATACCCCCTTCTAAGGAGGATAATCAGGGAAATAATAAATGAAAAAAGGATAAAACTTGCCATACTCTTTGGCTCTTATGCAAAACACACAGCACATAAAGAAAGTGATATAGACATCTATCTGGAAACAAAGGACAGGACAATAAAAAGGAGAATATCACTTGTAGACGGAAGATTGAGCATCAAAACAGGAAGATATGACAGGAAAGGCATACTTATCAGGGAAATAGAAAAAAACCATGTGATAATCAAGGGAGTTGAGCGGTTTTATGAAAAAATCAAATTTCTTGGCTAAGCTTGCAAAAGAGAAGAAGATACAGATTGTCGAGCCCAGCGAAGATGTAAAGGATGCATATATCCAGAGATCGGCAGAATCTATGGTGTCTGCCAAGACGCTTGCCGGCATAGGGAATCTGAAGGATGCAGTTGCGCTTGCGTATTATTCCATGTACTATATGCTTCTGGCTCTGCTTTTTAAAGTCGGGATAAAATGCGAAAACCACACAGGCGCCATAATGCTTCTAAAAGATGTTTTCGGAATTGACAACAAAGATATATCAACGGCAAAGAAGGAAAGAGTTGACAAGCAGTACTATGTGGATTTTTCCGTCACGAAAAATGAAGTTGACGAAATGATAAGAACAGCCGAAGATTTCAATTCACAGCTTCTCGACTTCATCGAAAAATTGAACCGCGGCGATGCTGAAAGGTTCAGGAATAATGCAATGATTCTTTTATCTTCCTGAAACTGCATTTTTCACAAAGAAAGTTTCTGAAGGGATATGAAGAGGATATTTCCGGGCAGGAAATGAAAGCTTAAACAGTTGAAACTGCATTATTATAATCCTGTTTCAACAAAAATCCGCCAACGGGAAGGGCGAGCTGCCATTTCTTGAAAGCGCATACAAGGATGAGAAGGCGGCGCATCTTCTAATTATATGCCGAAGGCGCAGGGTGGGTAATGCAGAACTCCTCAGGCGCTTTGCAGAAAAAGGTCCCATGCATATTTTCTTGCAGACGCAAGCATGGAAAGGAACACTTTGCAATCTTTGCAAAGTCGTTTTCTGGAAAGGCTTCGGAGGACGTGGTGCTGGTCGGGTTGGAGGATATGGAGAGATTAATTAAAAGAAATTCTTAAAATTCCTAAAAATCTTTATAAATAATTATCACGATAATAATTATTATGATAATATTCATTGACAGAAAAGAAGAAATGAAAGTTCTCGAAGATGTTGCCAGATCTAAAAAGGCCGAACTTGTTCTTTTATACGGGAGAAGAAGAATCGGCAAGAGCCGCCTTCTTGTTGAATTCCTCGCAAAAAGAAAACAGAAGGACGGGCTGTATTTTCTTTCTGACATGTCGGAAACAATTCTTGATATATTTTCCGATATCGCAGGAAAGGCAGAAAGCAGTTTCATACATTTCAGGGACTGGAACGATTTTTTCGAGTTTGTAGTAAAAAGCAGGCATAAGATATTTGTTATAGACGAGTTCCAGTACCTTTATTATATCAACCGCGCCTGGCCTACGATTCTTCAGAGGTGGTGGGAAGAGATACGGAAAACAGGGAAAAAGATAATTCTTTGCGGCTCCACAATATCTGCCATTTTCAGGATAGCATCAGGATACAGCTCCCCTCTTTACGGGAGAAAGACAAGAGAAATAAATATCAAACCGCTGGATTTTTCATGCATGAAGAAATTTCTTCCGGGCTACTCTATTGAGGAATTGATAAAAACATATGCAGTCACAGGAGGCGTGCCGCGATATATAGAGGAGATAGATCCAAATGTCCCCCTTCAGCTCAATCTGAAAACAAAGGTATTTGAAAAGACATCCTTCCTTTATAATGAACCCATGAACCTTCTTTTTGAAGAGTTCAGGGACCCTGCTTCTTATATCTCAATTCTTCTTTCGATCGCATCAGGAGCAACAAGATTCAGCGAGATTTCCCAGAAATCTGCAATCCAACCCGCTGTGCTTTCGAAATATCTTATAGCGCTTGAAAGGACGGAAATAATAGAAAGAAAGGTTCCTGTCACTGAAAAAAGGCTGAAATCAAAAAACGGTAGATACTATCTAAGCGACAACTTCTATTCGTTCTGGTTGAAATTTGTTTTCCCGAACAAGACCTTTATAGAGCAGGGACTTTTGGATAACATCCTGAAGAATATCAGCAGGAGTTTTAATTTGCATGTTTCGTTTGTATTTGAAGATATATGCAGGCAACTTGCAATAAGTATCTCACCATTTCCTACTGAGCGCATAGGCAGGCAGTGGGGAAGAATCCCGGATGCTTCAAAAGGCAGAAACGCATACGAAATAGACATAATCGCCCTGAACGAAAAAACAAAGGACATCCTCTTTGCAGAGTGTAAATGGCAGGAAAAGGTAAATCCGAACAAAATCCTTTCCGACCTAAAAGAGAAAGCGCAATATGTCGACTGGAACAAAGAAAAGAGGAAAGAGCACTATGCAATCTTTGCGAAGTCGTTTTCGACAAGGAAAGTCCCTGAAGGTGTGATACTGGTCGGGTTGAAAGATATGAAGAGTATGTTAAGCAACAATGTGAACGAAAGATAAATTTATATATTCATTTATTGAATTATTCAATAAGTGAATATTATGAAATTCATAGACAGGAAAAAGGAGCTGCGCGTTCTGAATGATGCAAGAAAAGCATCGAAAAAAAGGCTGTATTCAGTCCTTATAACAGGCCCGCGGCGCGTCGGAAAGACGCGGCTTGTTCTGGAAACGTTGAAAAAGAGCGACCTCTATTTTTTTGTCAATGACAAGAAAACAAGCGCAAGTTTGCTTAGCGAATATGAAGGATACCTGAAAAGCAGAGGTTTGCTTGGAAATCTCGAATCCGTCAGGACGTGGGATGAGTTTTTCGATGTCCTGTTCAAACGATTCAGCGGTGTGGTGGCATTTGATGAATTCCAGAATTTTTCGGAGGTTGACAGCTCCGTGTTTGGCATTCTCCAGAAATTCATAGACCTCAATGAGAACAGAAAGAATCTTTTTTTCATTTACTGCGGCTCTGTTGCGGGCTTGCTGAAAAAGCTTTTTTCAGATTCAAAAGAGCCCCTTTACGGGAGGGTAAAAAGAACTCTTCATCTAAAAGAGATGCCCTTTACGGGTGTCATGGACATGTGCAGGGAGGCCGGAGTAAACGATATCGAAGAAATGATAAAGTTGTATGCAATATTTGGCGGATTTCCGAAATATTATGTTTCCATGGAGGATGAGCCTATCGAAAAGCCGAATGCAGAAAAGATTCTAGACGCTTTCTTTTTCTCTGAAAACGCCATACTTGAGGATGAAGTGATGCAGATACTTTCCCTGGAATTTGGCAGGAGGTCAGGAACTTATTATGACATACTTGCCGGTATAGCAAAGGGAAACACGAGAATAAGCGAACTTGCATCATTCCTCGGAAAGAAGGAGACGGCGCTCACAAGGCAGATTAACGAGCTTTCAAATTATTTTGAAATCATAGGAACCGAAAGGTCAGTGGTAGGAAAGAAAAGCACTTATTACATAAGGCATCCGCTCATAAATTTCTGGTTCAGATTCTTCCATAAGAACATTTCAGCCTATAAGCGAAAGGAAACATGGCTGATTGAAAAGGTAAGGAGAAACTTCAATTCATATGTCGGGAGGCGCTTTGAATTCCTCTGCAGGGAATTTCTGGAGGAGAATGGTTCAGGTATATTGCCCTTTAAACCTGAGAAAATCGGAAGATGGTGGGGTCACCGTCGTGTCGATGGAGAAAGAAAGGAAATGGAGATAGACATAGTCGCCCTCAACGAAAAGACAAACGACATCCTCTTTGCAGAGTGCAAGTGGCAGGACAAAGTCAACCCGAACAAAATCCTTTCCGATCTAAAAGAGAAAGCGCAATATGTCGACTGGAACAAAGAAAAGAGGAAAGAGCACTATGCAATCTTTGCAAAGTCGTTTTCGACAAGGAAAACACAAGATAACGTGATTCTGATCGGTTTGAAAGACATAGGAAAGATAATTTCAGGAAACTAACCCATGTAATAATATTCCCCTTTCGCCTTCTGTTCCTGGTCTTTCTGAGAATCCGGCTTGTTTGCCCTCGCACGCCCTGTCTGGGGGTCGCGCCGGAACGTTACATCGACATTCTTCAGGAACCTGTTCATTCCTGCATTGAAGCGACTGCGGAATTTTTCCAACTTTTGGTAGCGTGTATATGTGGATATTATTTTGAGGAATAGTTCAACATTTAAAACGTATTTATTATATAGTAGTCAAAAATAAAGATGCCATATACAAGAAGACAGTTTATTAGATGGGGTTTTGTTTCATCAGCAGGCATTCTAGTAGACCCAAGAAAGACAGTAGCAGATATCTTTCATAAAAACGTGCTTGTTGATAAGAATAATCCCGATCTCATTTGTGATGGTTATAAAAGAAACTGTACGGCTTTCCGTTGCATGAGAACAGTTCCAGAAGATTCCCATTATCATCTGCCTGAAACATTCGGTGAGATGGAGGTTGTAAGCGACAATGAAGGAATTTTTACGAGAAGATTCAGGGTTTGGAATATTGATGGCAGGGGAACGGCGATTAAATATGAAATGTCAAATGAAGAATTCAAAAAGGAAAAGGGTGTATCAAGAGTAGATGCATCTCATATGGGCTCAAAAGAAAAAGTGGCTTTAATTAAAAAGATGATGGAAGAGGAATTCGAAACAATTGGACCGCATTATGAGATTGCAAAAATAGGTGACCAACTAAAACTCATTACTGAGCATCCCCCATTAAAGGCAAGACTAGTAAACAGAGTTTTAAACGGTATAGCATATAAAAAGGATAAAGGCGAAGAATTCCATATTTCACATATCACTCCCCTTAATTATGGGAATGATTGCGAAGATTTTGCAATGTATGGGGGCCAATTATATCGATTTCTTGGTTTCCCTTCCGTTTTTGTTATCATGGAAGGTCCCAGAAATGGAAAAATAAATTATCATGCTTCTTTGCTGCTTCCATATGAGCTATTTGAGAAAGATGAGTCGGCAGCAAATTTCCCTCTGGTTAATTTCAAAGGGCAAAATTACATATTTGCTGATCCGCATCTGAAAATCGGGAAAGCTCCGCCGCGGATGGAAATAAGAAGCGACCTTTCTTTTGCTTATTATTAGGTTCTTTAAGAATGATAATAATTAGCCCATGTAATAATATTCCCCTTTCGCCTTCTGTTCCTGATCCTTCTGGGAATCCGGCTTGTTTGCCCTCGCACGCCCTGTCTGGGGGTCGCGCCGGAACGTTACATCGACATTCTTCAGGAACCTGTTCATTCCTGCATAAGCGACTGTGGCGCTTTTCCCGCACCTTCCACGCCGCTTTTTCCCTCAAAGACCATTATCCTGTCAGCTATCGCATCCATGAACTGCAAGTCGTGGTCAACGACAAAGGCCGAGACCTCGCTTGTAGTTATATGGTCCTTTATTATCTTTGCGACAAGGAGGCGCTGCTCAACGTCAAGGAATGCAGACGGCTCGTCAAGAAGGATTATATCGTGCTCCTGCCACAGCGCCCTCAATATGAAGACCGACTGAAGCTCCCCTCCTGAAAGGGACTGCATCAGCTTGTCCATATTCTTCTCGACGCCAATATTTTTTGCCATGTTCTTGAATCCGGTCTCATAAATCTTGCTTCCGATAGCATCTTCGAGAAATTCTGAAACGCCCTTTAGCTGGTCATCTGATGAAAGCACAATCCTTTGCGGCTTGTATGAGAGCTTCAGGCCTTTTACGGGGCTTTCAATCTCGTTATCTGGTTCAATTTCACCGGCAACCATCTTTATGAAAGTTGTCTTTCCTATCCCGTTCGGACCAAGTATTCCCACCGTCTCGCCTTTATGAAGCGTCCCTGATTCTGTCATGAGGGAAAAGCCCTCAAAACCTTTTTCAAACGCCGGGAAATCAATAAACTTCTTTTTCTTTTCCGTCTCTATCGCAATCTTTGGGAACGTTATAGCCTTCGGCCTGAAGCGCATGTTCTCTTCCTTTATGAAACCTTCCAGATATGTGTTTATGCCCACGCGCACGCCGTACGGCTTCGACACTACACCAAACACCCCCGGCTGCCCGTATGTGATGTGTATGTAATCGCTGAGATAGTCAAGCACCGCAAGGTCATGCTCTATGACAAGAACAACAGCATCTTTTGCAGCTTTCCTTACTTCCCTTGCCATGATGAGGCGCTGCTTCACGTCAAGATAGCTTGACGGCTCGTCAAAAAAATAAAAGTCCGCATCCTTTGAAAGCGCAGCTGTTATTGCAAGTATCTGGAGTTCCCCTCCAGAAAGATCCGAGATATTTTTCTCTTTCATGCTCGACATTTCAAATGTTTCAAGGATCTCATTCGCTTTATCTTTCAGCGGAAGCTTCCCGATCAGTTCATCGACCCTTCCTTTCATGACCTTTGGTATCCTGTCAACATTCTGCGGCTTGAAGGATGATCTTATTTTCTCCTCCTTAAGACCCTCGAGGTATGCCTGAAGTTCCGTTCCCTTGAAGCGCTCAATGATTCCATCCCATGAGACATCATCTTCAAAGCTGCCAAGATTTGGCTTCAGCGCCCCTGTAAGAATGTTCATTATCGTTGATTTTCCTATGCCGTTCTGCCCTATGAGACCTGTTACGGCCCCCGGCTTTGGAAGAGGAAGACCATAAAGCGCAAACGCATTCTGCCCATATCTGTGCAGCGGGTCCTCATCAAGTTCTGTCGGCAGGTTTACAAGCGATATGGCATCGTGCTGCAACTTTCTGCAGCGGTTCACGCAAAGTCCGCATCCGATGCATAGGATTTCGCTGAAGACAGGAAATTTTGTTTCCTCATCAATCACTATACACTCATCCCCTGTCCTGTTGACAGGGCAGACGCCCATGCATTGGTACGGACATTCATCAGCTTTGCATTTGTCCGTGTCGAGAACTATTATCCTTTTCCTGGACATAAAACCACAGAACAGTTGAAGAAACCCGCCAAAATGTCATTTACTCGTTTACAATTACCATATCCTGATCATAAAGCTTTTTCAGGATGTCGCTCATGTATTCATCTGAAACCGGAGGCTTCCTGCCTTTCGGTATGATGACTTTAAGCATCTCCCCATGCGGTGTGTATAATATGTTTATGCCAAGCACCGGGATAGGATGCAGAAGCTTTTCTATGAAATCGTCACGATTGTATGGCTTCTCAACGACGCGTATAGCCTTCTGAAGTATTTTTGACAGCTCCTTCACGATGATCCCGTTGCTTCCCACTATTTTCTTGGCGTCCCCTCTTGCGCATATTATAACAATCAGATCAGGGGACTCCACAGCCCTTATGATTTCCACATCATGAAGCTCTTTTACATCCTTTGAAAGGTTGTACAGATTTCGCGCTACCCTTATGTCACATGCAGTAACCTTTCCTGCATCCACCTTCTCTTTGCAGGCAGGGCATAGAGTGTCGCTCTGCATGCATTTTTCACATATCGGCGCTTTCATATTCATCAACTGTTAGTTATTAATCGTGTGATTTTTAAATTGATAATCGCATTTTTCCATATTTATAAGCGAACAAAACCACATAATAAATGGTGGGTTATGATGGCGTTTTTTGAGCATGATAAGATGAATTATGCAAAGGTTGTTGTCGAATCACTGAGATTTGGCTTCAATCCAAAGAATTTCATATTATTTTTCGTGGTTGATGTCCTGGCTGCTGCGGCATTGCTCGCCTATGCTGCATCAGGCTCCCTTATGTCAATGTCACCTGCCGCGTTATTGCCTATTGCCTCCATAATATTGGTCTGGTTCCTGCTTCGGCTCTTTGCCGAGGTAACGGCCATAAGAATGGCAGCAAAGCCAAAACTCAGTCTGATGAAAGCGATAAGGTCGATGAGAACAGATTATATCCACTATCTTGCTGTTGCAATAGTCCTCACATTGCTGTCCTATATGTTCAATATCGTGGAGCCATTCGTAATCGGGCCCATCCTGTCCATAATCACGTCGCTTCTATTCCTTTTTGCAGGAGTTTCTGTGATAATCGACAAGAACGGCTTGACTGATGCCCTATATGCATCTCTTGACATAGTGCGCCGCGGAAGATGGCCGTACGTTATATTGGCATGGCTTATATTATCTTTTGTAAGCACTTTCGTCCTTTCATTGTTCCTTTCTCCGACTTTCATAATATTCAA
This sequence comes from Microcaldota archaeon, assembly GCA_013151465.1. Classification (GTDB taxonomy): domain Archaea; phylum Aenigmatarchaeota; class Aenigmatarchaeia; order QMZP01; family QMZT01; genus JAADIF01. The sequence continues at coordinate 9,813 of JAADIF010000031.1, forward strand.
TGCGGAGATATCGCAATTCATCACCACGGGAACGCTTTCCTACCAGATGATTTTCGGATTACTCCAGAAACTTCATGTCCTGGCAGCTCTTCTGATAGTAGGTGTAGTAGGTCTGGCAATAAGCTCGGCAGCGAAGGCAAGTTTCCTTGCGCTTTTCTATAAACAGCTCAAGACAAAAAAGAAAAGAAAAGCCTAATTCCTGCTTTTCTTTCTATACACGAAGACGGCCAGCACAATTACAGCCGCCAGGAATGCAAGATAGGCGTAGGTAAACGTCATTTCCTGCCTTTCTTCCATTCTCCTCTTTTCATCCTTCTCCAAAAGCTTATTTACAAGTTTCTCAGATTTTTCGTTTCTCTTATTATCAATATCATCGGTTTCTTCTTCCGTTTCAGTTATATGCGGTGAAATGTCTTTCGCATTTACCACGATTATTTCAGGCTCCCCGGGAACATCCCCTTCGTTTTCCCCTCCACCGCCTCCGGAATCAGAAGCCTTATCATTGCCTGCTCCAGACGGCGAGGGAAAAACAACCTCAGGGCATGGGCAGCCGCCATCCTCCTGGAACTGTTCCACCTTAAGATGAAGGCATTCCTTTATCTCATCATTTCCTGCAAGATGATTCCTTTCATCAAACAAGATAAAGGGCACGTTTTCAGGCATATCGTATTGTTCTGAAAGTCCATACTGCTCCAGAAACATATTTGCTATATTTATATTGTCAGAATTTGACAGGTCATATTTTATGAGCGTCAGATTGCCTGTTAAATTTGATTCATTGAAGATATAATTCTCTATTTTAGCGCAATCGTCGTTTGAGGGCGTCGTGAAGTAGACACCGCAGATAATTGCAGATGCTGACATAGGAACAAGTGCGGCCAGCACCAGAAGAATAACAGCATATCTTAGAACCATGTCAAAACCTCCACTGTAGCAGGCCCCCACATCGAGGGGACATCCGATATATAATTGGAGTCGAAGCTTATTTCAGTTGTTATCTCCACATCTATCGGATTTGTCTGGTTGACGCCATCATAAGGGTTGCCGATACTTCCATCCCCGTATGAGCTGCTATTTGCATCGAAGACGAAATTGAGCTTGTCAAGAAGCCGCATGAACGCATCATCTATTGAATCATTTGCAGGATCGAAAATATCATTGGGGTTCGGGCCGACGGAAACAGAGAATGAACTGTCTGCCACATTGTCACCATCCGTATCAGACCAGACTGTGACGGTGCTCCCGTTCAGTTTCGGGAAGACGCCGCTGTATCCGACAAGTCCTATCCCTCCTATCGATATCGTGTATATGATGCGATCATCGGAAGATGCCCCCGTTCCATTGTCGGGGATAAGTCCAGTTCCTATCCTGACAGAATTGTTTTCTCCTGGTGAGAGATACTGCGGCGGGATATTTATTATATAAGGATCCCCCAGCGTTTCATAATCGTCAGAAAAATTGGCAAGCCAGAAAACGTGTGTCCAGTTCTGGCCAGGCGTGCTTGAGCTGTTTATCCACAGGCGGTCTGTCCAGTAGCTTGATGAATACGATGTTATTTTTGCATCAAGAACTGTAGAATTTGTAGGTATTGTAAACCACCCTTCTTTTGTTCCTGTGGTCTCATCTGTAATAAGGTCATCTCCCGTGGATTTCCTGAGGGGCTGGGTTTCATATGTCATCATTATCTGGCCGTATGATAGTTGCTGGGATTGCGGAGTGTAATTGAACTCGAGATAAGAGTCAGGGTAGAGAATATTGTCAAGCGATATGTCACCGCTTGCTGTTATCGTCTGTGCCCGGTATGTGGCGTTTGCTATGTCACTTGCTATATTCGTATAAATTGACATAAGTTCCTCTGCGCTGCTTGACTGGTAGAAGCGTGAACAGTTATCTTCCCCTTCCCCTTCAAGCCACGTGCCGGAAGAGCAATTCCAGCAGGCAGCTTTCTTCAACGTGTCAGGATACGCACCATCACCAAACGCGACAGAATAGATTGTAATGCCGTATCTGTCTCTTGCCTCACATGCAAGATCCACTGCTTCATCTTTGGCCGGGTTTTCTGAACTTGAGCTATAATAGCACGGCGCGCCGTTCACCATTGTATTTGAACCCCCATCGCTCATCACCATTATTGCCTTGTATCTTGACTGTGTATAATTTAGCTCAAGGTCGAACTTTGCAGAATCAGAATCACCATTTCTGAGCTTTACTGCTATGACGTTATCCCCATTTCTTAGAAGCGATTTATCTATTGTGAGCTTCTCTTTGACAGAGATATCATCAACAAGGAATGTATCCCACCTCTCATTGTGGACAGCCGTGCACCTGAACCGGAGCTTGAAATCTGATGCCAGGGAATAGTCATCAAGATCTATATCTTCCCATGCATATTCAAGTGAATTGGATGTATAGTCCGGCCATGTCGTTCTTCCGTTGTTCAGCCCATACTCTTCGACAGCGTTATGCCACAGACCATCATATATGTCGAGATAACCGTGGTCTGTGGATTCAAGGTCTTCCGTTGTCCAGAAATATGAAAGTGTTACATTTGTGCGTCCTGTCAGATTAATTGTTTTTTCTATCCACATCTCATTGGGGCTTGACCCGTCTCCGTAAAATTTCACGTTATATGAGCCACTATGTGGCTCATTGTCTATCGCGACAACCCCGCCGTCGCTGTTTGAGTCCTCTGTCCATGAGCTAAGCGTTCCTGACTCAAAGCCATCCTCAAATATGACACCTCCCCTGTTCCAGTACTGCGCCTGATGGGTAAAGCTGTCATTGAAAACAGGATGTCCATTTACGTAAACTTCGACTGCATCGTCAGCAAGGATGAAAAGTTCGACTTCGCTTATGTCAGAGATATCAGAAACATTGAAATGCCTGCGGAAATAATAATTTCCGCCGTTGTTCCCTATATCGGTATCCACGTTAGGGGAATAAGAAGAGCTTTCAAAGCCCAGGATAGCGCTCGCATTACTCCATGAGCTTTCATTATATTCCCGCTCATACCACGCCTTTCCGCCCGAATCGTTTGCAGGCTCCGATGATGGGTAGCTTGTATTATAAAACCAGACTGATTTTCTTTCAATGAGTGTTTCTGTCACCGGATTGGTCTCTATGTTTTCAATCGCCTTGATGATGCCACATGAAATGCAGGTGCAACCGCAGTCGTAATCATATGAATCTATCCTGCTATGCAGGCCCGTTGTGTCATTTGACATTCCATAAGAGCTGCATATGGTTGCGCCATAACCATTAAGCCCGACCCTGTTTCCGGAGACGTTGAGCATCGTGTCCACAAAAACATCGTCAACATCCTTTGCTATATCCATGCGCATGTTCTGGCATCCAGATGTGCCCGAATCGCAGTCTGAGTGTTCACATGAGGAGCTATCGACATCGCAGCCATCCATGCTTCCACTTCTGTCAGTTATAAGAACCGAGTCGCTCCTTCCCACACCAAAAGTCGAGAAGAAAGGCTCTATGCCCACACGCAGAGGCACTGTTACCAGACTTATATTGGAATAATTCAGCATGCCTGACAATGTTGTATCATTGAGAGTAATATTAAAGAGTCCTGTTTCATTTGACCTGTAGACCTCAGTATTGCCGAGCACGGCATATAGAGGCACGCCTTCCCCGTCTACAGATATGTTGTTCTTGTAATGGAGGAACATGCTCATTGCGTTCAACTGACCCGGCACATAGAACGAAGAATAAAGATTTATCAGGCCCTTTATTCCCGGAAAATATTGGATTTTCTTTTTCGTAGAGCCGCTTGTTATTTCGGTGTTGAGTATCTCGCTCGTCTTGTATGTTATCCTGAGAAATCCGCCGCCGATGTAATTATTGTCCTGTGTTGTGAAGTTTATGTCTATTGTGTTATTTCCTGTATTGGTGAACTGGCAATAATTGCTATGATAAGTGAGATTGCATATCGTGAAATTGCTTGCACTCATGTTTTCTATGATTGGTGTGTAATTTCCTGTTGAATTGCCATTTATGTAGAGCGTGAAATTGTTCCCAAAATCGGCCTCGGCATAAAACTCCGTTACATTGGCATCTTCCGGAAGCTCTATCACGGTAGTTATGTTCCCATCACCCACATAGCCACCAAAATAGACATAAGCGGCATTTGTTCTGCTTGCCTTTGTTATATAGACCTTTGATATGTAACCTCTTACAACCTTTTCTTTCTCATAGCCGGATGCGACAGTGGAAACGCGTGAGATGAAATCAGGGTTGCTCATATCGGTCGAATAGATTGTGCTGCCATCCATTGCAACGGCAAAGCCTATCAGTTCAGGGAATATGTTCTCATAAATTGTGCGCGTAAGATTCTCGGCGCATTCATCATATCCTGATGCCCAGTAATAGCCTATCATATCAAGAATTGTGCGGTTCAGGTCGTCGCTCCCAATTTCACACTCCTCGATGAAATCCGTATCGAGCATGTCGTAGATTGACGCCATTTTTGCATTCTCCATCACAACGACGGTATCCTTTGCAGTCGAATAAAGGCGTTTGTATGACATTTCCGGATTTATGTGGCTGATGGACAGGGACGACATAAAAACTATGACGAGTGCTATTATGCCTGCTGCAAGCACGGCATCAAGTGATAGAATAAAGCCCCTTTTCTTTCTAGACGAATCCATAATTAACTATTAAGATATCTGGTTCATATAGTTAGGTCTTGGAAATCACAAACTTTCAGCATAAGTTCTTGCGAGGGCAAAATATTTTCCGGCTTCTGTTCTTGCCTCAACCTTTTCCTCTTTTGGAACGCTTGTATCGTTCAGCTTGAATGAAATGACCTTTCCTCTCACGTATGCGCGATAACACTTGTAGAAATCCATGAGCTTTATTATTTTTGCATCGCCTGACCTTTCTGAAAACGTTCTCACAAAATAATCAGAAAGGTCAGAAAAGCCGCGAAAGTCAAGGTCCATCGCAAGGAAGGCGACATCGTTTGCTATGTCAGAACATGCGAACCTTTCGTTGAATTCTATTGCATCGAAAATGAAGACTTTCTCACCTTCGATGAAAATG
>JAADIF010000075.1 GCA_013151465.1 Microcaldota archaeon
GTGAGACCAACTGCTCTTATGACTGACCCTTTCAGAAATTTTGCCTCTTTAAGATTCGAATGATCATCTTCTTTGCCTTTATCCAGACCTTCGGTTTTTTCGGAAACGTCTTTGCTGGTTACGTCATCTTCTGCGTTCTTCTCTTTCTTTTTGTTCTCTGCATGTATTCTGCATTTCCTTTTTCCAGCATTCCAGCATTCTTCGCATATAAGATTGGTGCAGCCGTCCTCTATACATTTTCCGCCCCATTCAAGTCTTGAACCTATCTTTTTACCGCACCTTGAACAGAATTCCATCTTCTTTTCAGAAAGTATGTTATCCAGATTTTCTTTGGCATCATCAAGATTTTCCTTTATTATTTTTTCGAGATCTATGCGTTCATCTTTCATTTCATCTTCATTTCTATCCTTCTTTCTCGTTTTATTTCCGAACATGAGAAAATGCACCGCCCTTTATATGATTAATTATTGTTCTTTTGCGTTTTTATGAATTATCGGAAAATGGGCTTTTGCATATATTGTTATTTTCTTATAAAATGAGAAAGCAACGCCTCGAGTTGTATCTCAGGAGATCCACCCTGATCAATGCGAAATTCGTATTCTGCTATTTTTTCGATAAGATCTCTTCTGAGCTCTTCGCTGATATCGATCTCAAATACCTGTCTGTATATACCCTTTATGACATCCTCTCCGGATAGGCCTTGATTTATGAGCATATCGAAAAGCATTTGCCTTGCGTTCTTGAAATCCCCCGAAAGAACAGTATCAAGCATCTTTCTTATATCTTCCGGCCGTGCCTGTGCAACTGTTTCATACAAGCGTTCGGCCGTAATTTTACCAAGTGCGCTCGTCGCCTGTAAGATGTTTGTTGCGGTTCGAAGGTCTCCGCCTGTTATTTCATATAAAGCCTTATAAGCGCTATCATCGATATGAAGTCCTTCTGCATTTGCAATACGTTGCATATAATCCTTTACATCGTTTTCAGAAAGCCGTTTGAACCTGAAAACGGCGCATCTTGATTGTATCGGCTCTATTATATGGCTTGAATAGTTGCAGGAAAGTATGAATCTGCAAACTCCTGCATATTTCTCCATAGTTCTTCTCAATGCCTGTTGGGCTTCAGGCGTAAGCGCATCCGACTCGTCGAGGAAGACTATCTTAAAATCATGGCCAAGAGGCATAGTCCTTGCAAAGTCTTTTATCTTGCCGCGGACGACATTTATTCCCCTTTCATCTGATGCATTTGTTTCCTGGAAGTTTTCTTTCCACTGATTTCCAAAAAGCTCTTTTGCAAGAGCAAGGGCGATAGTCGTCTTGCCAACGCCGGCAGGACCGGCGAACATCATATTAGGTATCGAACCCTTCTTTACCCATGCCATAAGGCGTTCGATCACATGCTTTTGTCCTACAACCTCAGAAAGCTTCTGAGGACGGTATTTCTCTGTCCATAATTCGATATCTACCATAATATCTCATCCAATCTGCATACTTTAACGAAATGTTACTTTTAGAATAGGTAAGAATGATTTATAAGCGATTTTCCTATCCACCTGACACTATCTTAAGGACAGTCAAAGTATCTCCATCGCTGACTTCTTCGTCGTCTGCTATTATCTTTCCGTTCCTTTTCACTATCACGGTTTCTGCATTTATTTCACCCTTTGAGAGTATATCAAGAACGGTATCTCCGCGTACGAAGGGTATCTCACGCTCATTCTCAGATTCTATTAAGATTACTGCCATCATTACCACCCTGTCATTTCCTTTATCATATCACCAAGCCACATTAGGAAATCTGTTATGATGTTTAATATGTCTTTTGCATGCTCTGTCATAACTCTCTGTGGCGTCATGACGTTCACCGATTCTATCCTTCCGTCTTCATATTTATCAGAAAATAACGTTATTGCTATATCATTCTTGCCCTCGTTGGAGAATGTTACATTAAAAGAGAGCACTCTTCTTGAATTGCTCAGTATGGAGAATGCCTCTTTTTTTTCGTAATCTCCCATTTTAAGGACAACGGTTCCGTGATTTGTGGAGTTCGAAAAAATGGTTACGTTTATGAGTTCCGATTCTCCGAGATTGACGGCGTGCAGAACGTCCACGTTTTTTATTTCCATCGATCTTTTGCGTACGACTTTTATTTGCCTTCTTTCAAGATCTGTACCTTCAGCAAACACTATGAGTTCATATTCACCCGGCATCGTGGGAGAATCAAATGTGAAATGCACCTTTCCGCCTTTGCTCATCCCGCTTTTTACGATGCCTGCAAATTCTGCATAAATAATTCCATCAAACCCGTTCACGGATGCTGTCATATCAAAACTTTTTCCAGCGATGACGCTTTCTGGAAATGAAAGGAATATATCCTTCCTATTTCCTGTACCTTCTATTGAAACGGTAACCACACTTTTTGTGCCTTCCGATGTCGATATTACGATAGGGCATGAATATCTTGTGAACATTGATGCTATTTTCGGCGACCTGAAAAAGAAAAATTCAGTTGTATTGCTGCAGAAGGATATGTTTTTTTCATCTGAAATGAAATCGAGAAGAGGTTTTCCGTTTTCTCCAAGGCAGCTTGTTGCCGTCAGTGTGCCCTGGTAGCAGGTCTTGCTGGTCAATGAAACTTTGATCGCATTTGCAGATGATTCTCTCATCTTTTCAGAAAGAGGCAATGCATATGCATCTGTAATGTTCTTTTCTGTATAGTTTGCAATATCAAGTTTCATTTCGCCCTTTGACCAAACTATCTTGTAACCAGAACCTGAACTTTCGACGTATTCGGTATTATTCGAATCCGGGAGAGCCACAAATTCTATGTGCAGGGCATCGAGAGGATATTCAAGCCATGTGGGATCCATTTCCATTATTTCATCTTCATCTGTATACACCCTTACCCATGCATGCGATTCCCACTTATCGCCGGTATATGCCCACCCGGCAGCATACCATGCGTTGTAATCAATGGAGCGAAGAAGCGAGACTGCAAGATTCGAGTATTCGTCGCAAACGCCCCGCCGGTTGTTGATTACCCATGTTGCCGGTTTTGACACCTCACTATATTTGGTATCATACAACAGAATGCTGTGCACCCAGTCGTTGACCGCAAAGATGCTTTCTATGTCATTATCTGCTTTCAGGCGAAACGCCGCGTCCATTATAGTTTCATCTGGTCTTATGAGATCTGTGAGAGGCGGAGTCTTTCTTTTCTCGCGAACACTGCCTCTTCCGGTCGCTACATTAAATTTGATGAGATAATCGAGTTTCTTTCCGACAGGCGGTTTTATCCATTTCAGATTCAGCATGCGGTTGCCCCATCCATCCCGTGTTACGTTATATTCGTCAGGACCTTCGACAAGAGTTATTTCACCGACTTGTCTCTCATTTGTCTGAGGCATGTTGAGATGTAGAGTAAGAAGGTTTGAAAATGCGTTGTCAGATTCCGCATCAAGTGTTATCGAGCCGCTCTTCTCGATGCTTACATATGCGCTGTCTATGATGCGAGGATTTAACTCTTCTGCGCAGGCAGTGGCAGAAAACACCAATACTGCAGCCAAACATACAAACAAAAAAATGTATTCTCTCATTATTATTAGATGGTTTTTCTTATTATTATGCATAAGCTTGTTATATGATTTTGTTTTTCCTGACTGATGGTCGGCAAACCCTGCAAGTTTTTTTCAATCTGCAGCAGATTAGAATGTTACGACAAAGTGTGCAGTCATCACAGTTGAATAACTGAATGTTCTGGTCCTCTCAAGCTGCCTTTGTGTCTGATGATTATATTTTGTCATGACATAAATTTATTGACATTAGATTTCGACGAAAGTCAAATAAAGAGCAACGAATTAAAACATCGAAATAAAAAATAAGAAAAAAGCCAGCTCTGCGCAATCAGTGCATGTTTATCACATTTATTTTTTATAATTTTCACTTACTGTATCTGCAACATCTCGTGCAACATCGGCGGGTAACCTGCCTGTCTCGTATGCAATTTTTTGTGCCATATCAGCAAGATCTTTATATTGACTAGGAGTCACATTCCCATTAAGTGCTTGATCGTATAAAATGCTATTCCCTCTAAAAAGATCACGAAGACCCATGTCAACACCTCCTTAAAATAATAAGATAATAGATAGTTAAATATATAAATTCTCATGTTGCCAAGAACTTTGGGAATAATATATTTATGAGCGTGTCCGACTAATCGGGGCGCTCTGTATGAAAATGATATGTTTCTTATATATGATGTTTCCTCATTTTTGCGCTTTTCTGTCACTGAATTATTTATAAGCGAACCAAACGCCGATTCTCCACCTGTCAGAATAAGATAACCAGTTACACCATGTAAATGCTACTATGGATTCCAACGGTATGTGTTACGGGGTTTATCTCCTAATCTAAACCTTAATCTATATCCTCTTATTTTCTCTAATTGACCTGCACACCTTGCAGAAAATCTCATCTTTCTCGGCTTCGCTCAATTCTCCGAGCGCAAGCTGCCTTGTCAGCTCACCTATCAGGTCAAGCGTCTTTTCATCCTTTTCAAGAAGCTCAAACCTGCTTCCGCGAAGAGAGCGTTTGTATTGCGATATTGCCGGCTGCGTCATCTCAAGTATCTCTGCAATCTTAGTCTGCGAAAGCTTGTAATCTGTAAGCATCTTTCTTGCCATGACAGCCTTCACTACAGGCAGTATATCACCCACAAATGTCATGCAAAAAGGTTTCATGGTCATCTTTTGTTTTTATTGCTTAAAAATATAACGATGTTATAACTCATTTGTACGGATACCTTCTGGAAAAACCGCATCGAAGGCACGTTATGACAACATTTTTCTTTTGCGAATCGATGCGCACCCTCGAACTTGAACCGGGAACAAGATACGCACCGCATTTCTTGCAGAATCTCATCTTCAGACGCCGCGGGATGCTGACATTGCATTTCATGCCGACCTTTCTTGCAATATGTATATAACGCTTCGAAAGATCGGGATTTTCATGATAACGCCTTTCCGCCTCTGAGAACAATATATCTATCCGCTCGCGGGCTATCTTCTGATGCATCTTTGCCATAGCATTAGCTTTTCTTTTCCTGTTCATGTTCTTTGCCATTATTATCCTTTAAGGAATATGATTTAAGAGTTGCAAATATATTTAACGCTTTCCCATTATAATTTAACACACCGGGGGATTGGTGTAGCTTGGTTAGCATCGGAGCTTTGGGAGCTTCAGACCTGAGTTCAAATCTCAGATCCCCCATCTATCTTCTTTGATGCCACAGATATGAAGCGATATATAAATGATTCAGACAATTCCTACTTATGAGACTTCGAAGAATGCCCTCGCTTCGCCAGCGAAAAAGATACATGAAATTCGAAATTACTTCCGAAAGGAAGCTTGAATATTATGAGATCAGAGACGCCGTGACAAACTCAATAGTTTCATGGATAGGCACAAAAGGCACCGCGCGCTCTGGTTTTCGTCTGATAAAGAATCTATGGGAACCCCAAAAATCCGAAGGTGTGTTGCAATGCGACCCCAAATTTGTCGATGACATAAAGGTTGCACTTGCTCTTATAAGACAGATAGGCGATTCGAAGGTAATTTTTATTGTAACCAAGGTTTCAGGAACAATAAAATCGCTTCGACAGAATTAATTCTTGCTTAAAAGAGCAAATATTATGGCAGCGCAGAGTATCGCAATCAAGATAATCGCATTATCAGATTCCGGGAAATTTGGAGGATAACCGACATCGATTGTTATCTCGTTTCTAAGATCCCCCATCGCATCGCTATGGGCGTCCTGAATAAGCGTGCTCACGCCCGGCGAATCCCCAAAGACTTTTATGAAAATAGTTTTTGATGAAAACGGCGGCATCCTTATTGAAATGGAACGCCTGTTCGGGCTTGCGTATTCAAGACCGTCAATCCCTGCGGTCATATATTCTGCCCTCTCATATCCGTCCAATTCAAGAGTGAATATATTTTCGGTTGCAAAATCGCTTATCAATGTTTCCTTTATGAAGTCGGATGCGCCTATCGTAAGTTTCATGTATTCTGATGGAAGATAGATAAATGACGACGGATTATATACATTGACAATAACCGAATCTGTCGAGGACTTTCCGCCAGAGTCAGTTGCTGTCATCCTCAATATATAAGTTCCCGTTCCGTGGAATGTGAAATTTGTCTGTATTTCGCCATCTGATGTTTCTATCGTCCTGGAATGCATTACTTTCTGCCTTCCTCCATGAACATAACTCCATAAGACAGAATCGGGCCCAAGATGCCCATCTTCGGGATCTGTCGCCGTGCCCCTTAGCGTTATTTTCCTCCCCACGGCAAAAAAAGCCCCTTCAACGGGGAACAATATATCTGCAATAGGATCTTCATTGAACACCTCAGGAGATGTGCCTATCCTGACACTTGCTGACATTTCGTTACTTACCCCGTCGGTATCATAAACAATTGTCTTGCACACAATAGTATCACCTTCGTTGGTTTTTTCCGGTTCAAGTGTGCTTTTATATGAAAACAGACCGCCCTCAAGGCATAGCTCATTCTCTTTTAGAATGTTACCTGTTCCGTTATGCCATCTTATTATTGCACGACTAAGTTTTGCTTCATTGTCAGAATATGTTATGCTGCAATTTATTTCGGAATCATCTTCTGCCGTTTCTGAAGGTTGCAAAGACATGAATATTTGCGGTTCATCTGCCTTTATGCAGTCATATATATGTATCTTTCCGAAATTTATTTCCCCGGATGGATAATCTTTGTCCAAATGCGCCGGGTCGTCGCGGCATTCTGCATTGAAGTTTGGATGAGTAAGTGTTATGGTGTTCTTTCCTTTCACGAAAAGAAACGTACCCGGTATTGTCAATTCAGAGATGCCTTCTCCCCTTCCGTCATCATCCCATGCGCGTACATATCCGTTGACTGAAATTTCAACACTCTCATCGTTCTCTTTACTTCCGTTAAAAAATCCTTCCAAAGCGATTCTGCATACAAAATCATCTGGCATTTCTATATTAAGAACAAGCTTATGGGAATCATTTGTCCAACAATCAAAATCGGCGGGAAGACCGAGCACATCATTGCTGACGCATGCATCTGTCGGAGTCATGTCGCATCCGATAGCAGTTACTATGAAATCGGATATAGGACCCTCGTACATATCCGTCCCTGCAATGGCATTTGCAGAAATAATCATGAATGCCATTATGAAGAACCCTATGCCCATATAAGAGTTGTGCATATACTATAATTTCGTTTCCGCCTTTAATAACTAACTTTTCGCAGAATAATTGAAAGCTTTTATTTGGATTGAACCATATTTAATCACATGGATACGAAATTGTTCAAACAGGTCAGGAAATTCTGCGAACCGCTTGTTAAGCTTTCGCCTGGTGTGATGTCCGTATGGGTATTTGGCTCTGCGGTAAGGTCCACGTTCACAAAGAAATCTGACATAGATATAATGGTTCTTATAGATGACACGAAAGAACTAGACGAAGCTTTCTTCATGCAAGTGGATAGAGCGACAAGAAGCATAACAGAAGAAGCCAAGAAAAAGAAGATGAAACTTCATTTTCAGCAGCCGAAGATGCTTACGCTTTGGTGGGCTCTCATAAAGCATGGGGAACCATGGGCTATAACATCCATAAGAGATATACAGATAATCCATGACGAGAGCGGATACATAAAACTTATGAATATGCTTCTCAAGCAGGGAAAGCTATACGGAGCGGATGAGAAGGCTGAGAAACTTTTCGACAGAGCAGAAAAACGCCTCGAAGAGAATCGTTTCATTTATCTAAGCGATATAGCGTATGAAATATTGCTGTTGATGTTGGACTCATCAAGATCAATACTTATGTATTACGATATCTTC
>JAADIF010000041.1 GCA_013151465.1 Microcaldota archaeon
GATTTCGGTAGCTACAGTTAAAAACATAATAAGGCCTTACATATGATTCATGAAGAAGTTCACAAAGTTTCCACATCTTGTTCTTGCTATCATTTACCCCCTTGAGCAGAACGGTCTGATTCAGGATGGCGCTTACATTGTTGGAAATTCTTCTGAATATTTCCTTTGAGACTGGTGTAATTTCCTGAACGTTATTCACCTGAATAGACAATCTCAACGGCTTTTTGGAATTGCTCTTTCTTAGAATCGAGAGCAGTTTCTCATCTATCCTGTAAGGGCATGTAACAGGTATTCTCGATCCCAGACGCTTTACTTTCACATGGTTTATGTCATCAAGTTCTGATAGTATCCCTTCAATCGTGTTGTCAGGTAAAACAAGAGCATCACCGCCTGTTATGAGAACATCGCGTATCATCCTGTTGTCTCTTATGTATTCAATGGCCTCTTCGTATGCTTCTTTTGAATATATCCTGTCCCTTTTTCCTATATGAGATATTCTAAGACAATGTGTGCAAAACATCGCACACATGTTGGTTGCTTTAAGTGCAACGGTGCGCGGATACAATTGATCTATTAATCTTGCAGGAGAATGATCAGCAGCAACAGGTTCTATTTCGGGTCCTGCGTTATCAATCATTTCACCTGTCGGGACGGATTGCAAGAGTACAGGATCATTAATTTTTCCCGGCATTATAAGCGATGCATAATAAGGAGTAAGTCGCATTCTGTAATGTTTTGTGACTCTTCTTATATCGTCCAATGCCTCTTCAGGAAGATATAGTATCTCTGAAAGCACGTCCACAGAATCTATGGCATAAGCCAGCTGACCTTCGTATGTATTCCATTCATCTTCATCCATTCCAAGCGTAGATTTTATCCTCTCTTTGTTTTTCTGAATCTTATCCCACAATTCTATTCCGCTCGGAGCCTCTTTATCCTTGTTTTCTATGTAACTGGAAACTCTCATGTTTGCCTTCTTTACAATTTCCGAGGCTTTGAGAATCCGTCCACTAACGCTTACACCGTGTTCATCGATCAATTTATGTTTTTGAGCAATTTCAATAAGCATTTCTTTGGAAAGGCAAAAAGATACAGGGCTTAGACCGTTCTCCTCTCTCAATCTCAGAATATAAGAAAATAATGATAATATCGGGGTTTGTCTTTTGTCACTTTTTCTTGCTTCATTATACAGTTTGTTAATTTTCTCAGAAAGGATATCGTTGTGATGTTCTTTTTTACTTCCGGAAAATAAATATTCTATTATATCATCATCAGCGCCATCACTAACTTTCTCTTCCATCATATCACAATAAATAATTGTGTGTATCTCACACAAGATCGCGCTGGCAGTTTGTACAGACCCATCGACCGTTTATATTCTTGAGTTCATCAGAATACTGGCCGCACGCTTCGCATATCCCTGAAAGAGGTGAAACAAAACCCGGAACTGCCTCTATCTTCTCTTTCAATTTTTCTGTAAGAATTTCTATAAGCTCTGGTGAGACAAGAAGAATCTCTTTCTCGGATATTATACCGACAAGTTTTCCATTCTTGTCAACGACAGGAAACCTTTTGACGCCAGATTTTATCATTTTCTTCGCAACGTTAAGAACATTGTCGTCGGGGCTTACAGTCAGCAATTTTCTTTTGCTTTTTCTTAGGTCTTTTATTGTCGTTTTCTTTGGATCCAATTCCGCAGAAACCATTCCAACTATATCGTCTGTAGTTACTATATCAACAGGTCTGTTATCATCAACAAAAACAACTGATCCGATTTTGTTGTTTGTCATCATCTTCGAAATCACCGACATGTTTGTATCTGGGCTTGCGGTGATTACTGGCGACTTCATTATTTCCTTTACCTTTACCATCAAATCACTGATTAAGAATTGATTCTTGGTATTTTATACTTTTCTGTGGAATCGTTGATAATAAGAAAAAAGAAGAAATTATTCTTCGTCCTCTATTGCTGCCTGCGCTGCGGCGAGGCGTGCTATCGGAACGCGGAATGGCGAACAGCTGACTTCATTCAAACCGATCTTATGGCAGAATTTCACAGATTCCGGTTCGCCTCCATGCTCCCCACATATGCCTATATGCATATCTGGTTTTGTCTTCCTGGCCCCCTCAATGCATATCTGCATGAGTTTACCAACCCCGTTTTGGTCTATTGACTGGAACGGGTCCTTTTCGTATATGTTGTATTCAACATATTTTCCAAGGAACTTTCCGGCATCATCCCTTGAGAAGCCGCAGCCCATCTGTGTGAGGTCATTCGTTCCGAAAGACATGAAATCGGCTTCCTCAGCCATTTCATCGGCTGTGATTGCCGCTCTTGGCACCTCTATCATTGTTCCTATCTTATAATCTATTTTTCCTTTAACGCCAAGCATCTCGGCTTCCCTTTCCACAATTTCTTTTATCAGTTTCAGTTCCTTCACGTGGCCGACAAGCGGCACCTCTATCCATGGCACTGGATTTGCGCCCTCTTCCTTGACTTTCATTGCAGCCTTAAGGATAGCCCGTGCCTGCATTGCATTTATCTCAGGATACTGAACACCAAGACGGCATCCCCTGAAACCAAGCATCGGGTTGAATTCATGCATTTCAGCAACTATATCCTTTATCTCTTGTGCAGAAATGTTCATCTCTTTTGCAAGTGCCTCTATGTCTTCCTCCTCTTTTGGAAGGAATTCATGAAGCGGTGGGTCCAGAAGGCGTATGATGACAGGAAGACCGTCCATTACCTTAAAGAGCCCTTCAAAGTCCTCCTGTTGATATGGTTCTATCTTGTCAAGGGCTTTTTTCCTTTCTTCAGGTGTTTTTGACAATATCATTTCGCGGACTGCCTTGATTCTTTCTCCTTCAAAAAACATGTGTTCTGTCCTGCAAAGCCCAATCCCTTCAGCGCCAAAGTCCTTCGCCCTCTGCGCGTCCTGCGGCGTGTCCGCATTTGTCTTTACCTGAAGCTTTCGGAAGCTGTCTGCCCAACCCATAAGCTTTCCGAAATCTCCGCTGATATCCGGATCGACAGTCGGTATTTCACCTTTCATGACTTCGCCGGTGTTTCCGTCAAGTGTTATGTATTCTCCTTCTTTCACGGTCAGGTCCTTTGCTCTGAAATACCCTTCCTCTTCATTTACTGTTATATCTGAGCATCCTGCAACACAGCATATTCCCATTCCTCTTGCAACAACTGCTGCATGTGAGGTCATACCACCTCTTGCTGTAAGGATGCCTTCTGCGGCATTCATTCCTTCAATATCTTCAGGCGATGTTTCTGTCCTTACAAGAATTACTTTTTCGCCACCATCAGCCCATTCCTTTGCTGTTTCTGCGTTGAATACAACTTTACCCACGGCAGCTCCCGGGGATGCCGGAAGACCTTTTGCAAGTAATGCCCCCTCTTCTTTCATCTTTTCCTTTGCAACTTCATCCAATCTCTTATGAAGAAGTTGATCCAATGAATTGGGATCTATTCTCATCACGGCCGTCTTTTTGTCTATAAGCCCTTCTTCGACCATGTCAACGGCTATCTTGAGAGCAGCATGGGCCGTTCTCTTCCCTGTCCTCGTCTGGAGAAGATAAAGTTTTCCTTCCTGTATTGTGAATTCCATATCCTGCATGTCCTTGTAGTGATTTTCAAGCTTTTTGTATATCTCAACAAGCTGTTTGTATACTTTGGGCATTGTCTTTTCGAGTTCGGATATTGGCTGAGGTGTTCTTATTCCCGCAACAACGTCTTCTCCCTGTGCATTCATAAGAAATTCGCCATAGAACTTGTTTTCACCGGTTGAGGGGTTTCTCGTGAAAGCAACACCTGTTCCGCTGTTTTCCCCCATATTACCAAAGACCATTGCCTGCACGTTCACAGCTGTGCCGAGAAGGCCTTTTATATCATGGATTCTTCTGTATGTTATCGCCCTGTCGTTGTTCCAAGAGCCAAAGACTGCTTCTATTGCTTTTTCTAACTGTTCGTAGGGGTCTTCCGGAAAATTGATGTTATGTTTCTCTTTAAGCATCTTTTTGTATTCTTCAGCTACCTCTTTCAGGTCGTCAGCGTCCAGTTCTGTATCGAGTTCCACTCCCTTTGTTTCTTTCTTTCTGTCAAGAATGAGCTCAAATTCCGACATGTCAATTCCCAAAACAACGTTAGAGAACATCTGGATAAACCTTCTGTAGGAGTCGTATGCAAATCTGGGGTTTTTCGTCTTTTCGATTAATGCTTTTACTGTTTTTTCATTCAGGCCAAGATTGAGAACCGTATCCATCATACCCGGCATAGAAACGGCCGCTCCGGATCTTACTGAAAAAAGTAACGGGTCATCTCCACCGAATTCTTTTCCAAGTTCTTTCTCCACTTTTTCGACGTTTTTCTTTACTTCGCTCATAAGCCCTTCCGGGAGCTTTTTGTCATTCTTGTAATAAGCATCACAGACTTCTGTAGTTATTGTGAAACCTGGGGGAACTGGTATCTCGAGGTTTTTCATTTCATTGAGATTTGCGCCTTTGCCTCCCAGCAAACCCTTCATGTCTTTATTTCCTTCACCAAAATAATATATCATTTTTTCCATTAAACCACTCTCCTGAAAAATGCGTGAATCGATTAAGTAACAATTATACTTTACATATTTAAATGTGAGGAAAAGCAATACGTTTTGATACGTTTTTTGTATTGGTATTCTATGTTAAATTTAATATAGTGCCGCTTCCCAATAACTAAATATGGACAGGGCAAAATATGTCAAAGGAATTTCACCTGTCATTTCCGTAGTGATAATGATAGCCGTTGCAATCACAATAGGTGTCATGCTTTCCACATGGGTTACCCAATGGGTGAGCCATCAGACAAGTGATTCGTCAATGGCGTGCGTCATCAGATCAAACTACATCATAGAATCAGCCGTGTTCAACGAGTCCGGCGACAACTATCTAATCATTAAGGTCACAAACCAGGGAGCTGAGGACATTTACGGCTTCGGTGTCATCCTGGACAACTCGACAGATATATATCAGTTTAATTCGACTGATTCGCGCATAACGCTCAGTCCGTCAATAACTTCCGACAACAAGCTTTCGCGTGAGGGGAGCGTTTACATAAAGCTGAATCTCGACACGACGCTCTATAGAAACGTAGGCGCAACAGTCAATGAGATAAGGGTCACAAACGATGCATGTGACTCAGTTTCCGCCAAGACGACAAATATAGAAAAACATACATCTTAACCTAAGAACTTGATTTCGACTTCTTTTATTCCTGTAAGGTTTTCGAGAGCCTCGGTTATTTCATCCTTCATATTGTTTGCAAACTGGTGGCTCTTTTCCATATCCAGCTCTATTGAAACGATGCCACTTTCTATTGAGACCGCTTTCACAGCCCCCGTAGCGAGGATGTCTTTTCCGTTTCTTGGGTCTATCACATGCTTCAATTTCCTTTTAACGTTCTCCTCTGTTAATGCTATGTCTTCGGGCTTTGCAAGACCGTGTTTTTCCTCGTAGTCCTGTATTGCGGATTTTAATGTATCAACAGCCAGAACCGAGCAGTGTGTTTTCACCGGAGGAAGGCCGCCAAGCTCATCTGATGCCTTCTGCCATGTGATTTTCTTTGCATCATCAATTGTCTTTCCCTTTGCCATCTCGGTTATGATTGAGCCGGTCGCTATGTTTGAGGCGCATCCGTATGACTCAAATTTTATGTCGGTTATCTTATGCGTTTTCGGATCCACCTTGAGATACAATGTGACCATATCACCGCAAAGAGGGCTGCCCTCGCTTGCTTTTGCATCGGGTTTTTCTATTCTCCCAACATTTTTAGGGTGCTGGAAATGCTTGATGACTTTGTAAGAGTATGGCGATGACATATTATCACGATTATTAATACATTCCAAAATTTTAAATAGGTTATAACGGTGTTATATATCAATTCATTTCCCCAGCGGACTTATCTTCCTCAAGTCTGCTACTATCTCTTTAAGGTTGTCAACAGCGTAATCTATCTCTTCCTTCGTTGTGAACTTGCTCAATGTAAATCTCATTGAACCGTGCGCAAGCTCATGGTCGCATCCTATCGCCTTCATGACAGGGCTCATCTCCAGGCTTCTGGAAAAGCACGCAGAACCGGTGGATGCGCATATCCCCTTCATGTCGAGCCGAAGAACTATCGACTCACCTTCAACATAATGAAACGATATGTTTACGTTGTTGCAAAGCCGCATGTTTCCGAGAGGGCCGTTTATCTTTGTGTGCGGTATCTCCTTTGTTATGCGCTCTATCATATAATCGCGAAGCTCTTTCATTTTTTTGCAGTCCTCATCTTTTGCTATTTGAACTGCCTTTGCAAATCCGATTATTCCGGCAATATTCTCAGTGCCCGGCCGCATATCAAACTCGTTGAATCCGCCGTTCATTATCTTTTTTATCTTCGTTCCTTTGCGAAGATACAGCGCACCGACGCCTTTTGGGCCGTGTATCTTATGCGCTGAAAACGACATCGAAGTTGCATGCATCTTCTCCACATCTATGGGAATCCGTGTGAACGACTGGCATGCATCGACATGCAGGAAAACTTTCTTCTCAC
This sequence comes from Microcaldota archaeon, assembly GCA_013151465.1. Taxonomy (GTDB): domain Archaea; phylum Aenigmatarchaeota; class Aenigmatarchaeia; order QMZP01; family QMZT01; genus JAADIF01. The sequence continues at coordinate 6,578 of JAADIF010000041.1, forward strand.
TGCATATTTTTCCAATCTTTCCGATATCCTGCAAGGTCCCTATCTCGTCATTCGCATGCTGCACTATCACCATAAGCGTGTCATCTCTTATAAGTTTGCGCAATTTTTCAGGGTTTATTATGCCTTCGCTGTCAGGACTTATTTTCTCTATCTCGAAGCCCTCATCTTTCAGGTCTTCAAGTGCGCGCGAAACCGATATATGCTCAATCTCTGTCGTTATTATGTGCTTTTTCTTTTCCCCGTTTTTCCTTGCAATGCCAAGCACCGCCGTATTGTTGCTTTCCGTGCCTCCCGACGTGAAGATTATTTCGTCTGCTTTTGCGTTTATCTTATCCGCTATTACCTTTCTTGCTTTCTCGATCGCATCCCTTGCCTCAAGACCTGGAGTGTAGCTGAATATTGATGTCGCGACAGCGTATTTGTCTCCAAAATAAGGGAGCATCGCCTCTAAGACATCATTGTCCATTTTAGTGGTCGCTGCATTGTCGAAATAGTATCTTTTCATGGTCACAACCTCAATCTAGACTTAAAGCTCACTTATTATATTCTTTCCCGTATTATAGATAGGTGATAATATAGATAGGTGATAATTATGGAAGATAGTGATATAAAAAAGAAACTAAGGGAGATTGAACCCAATATCTGGCAGCTCGATACCGACTTCGATGAAAGGATGCTCGTACCGGCGCGTCTTTTTGCGTCCAGAAAGTTCATTGACGTACTTGAGGATGGGGCAATCAGACAGGCGGCAAATGTTGCATGCCTTCCCGGCATACAGAAGTTTTCTCTGGCCATGCCGGATATGCACTATGGTTACGGATTCCCGATAGGAGGGGTTGCCGCCTTCGATGTGAACGAGGGGATAATCTCTCCGGGCGGCATCGGCTACGACATAAACTGCGGAGTCTGCCTGATGAGAACTGACATAAACCACGATGAAACGAAAGCAAAAATCAATGACCTTCTTAATGTCATGTACAAGAACGTCCCGGCGGGTATCGGAAGCAAAGGAAGGATAGAAAAGCTTACCGAAGGGAAGATGCGCGATGCGCTTTCCGGAGGCGCAAGATGGGCGGTTGAAAACGGCTACGGATGGGAAGATGATCTAAAAAAGCTTGAGGAAAACGGGGAGATGAAGGCCGCAAGACCCGAAAGTGCCCTCAATGAAAAGACGTACAAAAGAGGAGCGCCGCAGCTTGGCTCTCTTGGGGCAGGAAACCATTTTCTTGAGGTGCAGAGAGTTGAAGAAATATATGATGAAAAGACAGCAGAGGCCTTCGGCA
>JAADIF010000009.1 GCA_013151465.1 Microcaldota archaeon
GTTTCTCAGCACGCGGGGGGACGAAAGGTGTGCATTTGTGAAGCCGAAAAACCTGAAATTTTCATTCTCTGATGACGATCTCAATTGCGGAAAAATAAAAATTGTCCTGGATTTTGAACTTCCGAAAGGAAGTTATGCCACAGTATTGATAAAGGATATAATGAAAGGTTAAAGCTCATTTCCGATTTTCGTGAGCTTTCTTGATTTTTCCTTTCCTATGACGATCATATCCTCTATTCTGCATCCGCCAAATCCTTTTATGTATGCACCTGGCTCAACCGTGACAACCATGCCTTTTTTCAATGTATCGTCTATCATCTCATGCACATCAAGACCTATGCCATGCCCCCAGGAATGCGCAACTTCGTAGCCTCTTTTCTTCATCTCATTTTGATAAATCTCGCTTATTTCTTTGACAGAAACGCCGTCCTTCATATTATCAATGAGAATGGATTGTATCTCGAGGATATCGCGGTGAAGCGCTATCTCTTTTCCTGACGGCTTGGCACAGAATGTTCTTGTCATGTCAGAACGATAATGCTCGTAGACAGCGCCGATATCAACGAGTACCATATCATCTGGCTTGATTATTTTTCTACCAGGAGTATAATGAATAAGAGCGGAATTTCTTCCAGAAGCGATTATGCTTTCAAATGACGGCTCGCTTTTCTTTTCAAGCATTATCATCTTTATTTCGTTTGCAATATCAATCTCCTTTCTCCCTTCCAACCTGTTTTTTATTTCATTAATAACGCCCTCCGCGATGCGGGATGCCTTTCGCAGCGCTGCGATCTCATTTTCGTCTTTTATCATTCTCTGAGACTTTATCGCATGTGACAAAGACCTGAGCCGCACACCTTTCATGGCTTTTCTAAGCTCATTGAAAGCGGACACAGTAATTGTTGTTTCATCAAACCCTATGCTTTTTACACCCTTTGCAAACCGCCCGATTTCAGAAAGTTTCTTTATGAATTCAACCCGTGCCGTTTTCAACGATTCGGCTTGATTAAGAAGCGGCGAGACGAAAAGAACCGGCTTTCTTCTTTCGGCATCAAACAGCAGTGCAGCAGTATCTTCGGCTGAAACCATGAAACCCGTAAAATAGAATATATCCTTTCTGCCAGTAACCAGAAGAAGGCCAATTCCGTGTTCTTCAGCAGCATGAATCATCTTTTTCTGGCGTAACTTGTAGTCAAAATACATCTGTCCACTCTCCTGATAAATAAATAGCGGAATGGATAAATATTGATTATGATTATCATCAAACTCAAGGATGCGCTTGGAAGCAGGAGAAAGGAAGTTATAAGTGCTATAAAAGAGGGAAAGGTTATTGTCTATCCGACTGATACAATCTACGGTATAGGGTGCAACGCGGAGAATGCAACTTCTGTGGAGAAAATAAGAAATCTCAAGGGAAAAGACAGGGACAAGCCATTCTCCGTCATAGCGCCATCGTTTGAATGGGTAGAAAACAATGCAACCGCAACAGGTGAGAACTTATCGTTTGCACGCTCGCTTCTTCCGGGTCCATATACAGTTATCATGAAAGCGAAGCCGTCTGCTCCAAAGTCTGTTGTCAGCGGGAAAAAGACAATTGGCATAAGGATACCCGCATCCGATTTCACATCTATTGTAACTGAAGCAGGCGTTCCGTTTGTCACAACATCAGTGAATCTTACAGGCGAAGAGCCGATAAGAAGAATATCAGAGATACCCGAAAAAATGAAATCGGGGATCGACATCGCAATAGATGCGGGAGAGATTGACGAACTTGCCTCCCGCATATTCGACATAACCGGAAAGGATGTAAAAATTGTAAGGTACTAAATTTATATCCATCTTGCAGGCTTTGGTCTTCTTATTCTTTCCCTTTCGTATGTTAGCATCATGTGAGATGCTTCTTTCAGGTTTGATACGATGTCAAGAGTCGGCTTTGCTTTTTTAAGCTGTTTGAGTGTTGAATAAGGCATCTCCCTTTCGGGGCGCAGGATAGCAATGCTCTGAATGCCGAATCTTTCATCAACATCAAGAATTCTGTTTGCCTTATGAGCCATTTCTATGTCAGCAGGCGTATCTGTCACAAAGATGACACGGTCGGGTTCTCCAATCTCTTTTGCAATTTCCACAAGATGCGATGACTTGTCATGAAGTATGTTATCCCTTACCCTATTAAGTAAATGTCTTATCCCGTATCTTCTTGCCTCGGCTTCCACCTGCGGGTGGTGGCTTACTATTTCTATTTTATGCCCTGTCCTTGCCAGAGCATAAAGTGCTTCATAGATATCAGGATATGGGACTGCATGAATGCCTTTTCTTTCTAGATCTTTTAGAAACTGCCCATATTTTCCAAAAATCTGTGCAGCCCCAAAATCGTCCGGATGAATCCCGGCATCCTGCAAAGAATCAAAGAAGTTCCTGTATTGTTTTTTGTACCATCCGTGATAATCTCTCCATGCAGGCTTGCCGCCGAAATATTCAAACGTAGCTTTTCCTGCAGATAGAATAGCATGGGCGTCTTTACTCAGGGGACCGGACCAATCGAGGGCTGCGTATATTCTTTCTTCTTCTGGAAGAATCAGATTATTGCTGTAATCGTGAGGGGTTATTATCAGCATGCCTTATATAAGGCATTAACATTTTTAACCTAATCGCAACTAATAGTTCAGTCAGTTGTCTTTCTTTACTTTTTTCAGTCGGACGCTTCCGCATTTGGGACAGACCTTTGTTGCAGGTTCCAATATTTCTGGTTTACCCACAAAACCGCATTGCAGGCATTCATACTTTGCCATAATATCCCTCTGATAAGATATGCACATTGGGCTTTATATTGATAATTCTCATTTTATCTTGAATATATCAAGTCCTAGCAATTCTTTGATGTCTTCAATCTCATAGTCCGCTTTCTCGTCTTTGCCTTTACCCTGTTTTTTCCACTCTCCGTATTTTGCAAGGACAGTGTGCATTCCCACTTTGTTTGCTCCCTTTATATCCCTCGATGGGTTATCTCCGACAAAAACCACTTCATCCGCTTTCACACCTAACTTTTTCATGATGGTTTGAAAGCCCATCGGGTGTGGTTTGCGTTTTCCTTTGGCATCATCAACTGTGACAACTGCATCAAAAAAGTCGGCAAGCCCTATTCCGGTCAAGCGAAGCCATGCCTTGAGTTTGGGAGCGTCAGAAACTATACCCAGCTTAAGTCCATCCTCTCGTAGGCGAATCAACGTCTGCTTTACGTGAGGATATGGTGAAAGAAAGCTCTCCTTGACGCGTCTGTACGCGTTTATTCCGCTCGCAAGCACTTTCCAGTCAATCCTTCCTGCTTCTTTCTTTAGAAATACCTGAAAGGCTTCATGGAATTCTATGCCGTACTCATCATAAAGACTGAAGAGCTTCTTCATTCCTGTTTTTTCGTCTATTTCAAGCCCTGCATCAATCATTGCAGATAACGCCTCACGGCACGCGACTGTTTTCATTTTCATGAAATCCATAAGTGTGTTATCGAGATCGAATACGACTGCCTTTATCATGGAATGGAATTGAAATGGTGATATAAAAATAAAAACTCTCGCGCAATGTAACAACTTATATTAATATGAAAAAGAAATAAATTTGAGAATAAATATCATTAAGGGGTTGAGTATATGTCCAAGAAGAAAAAGCATAAGCTTCTTGAAACAAAAAAACGAGGATTTTTTCATAAGGAGAAATCTTTCACAGCAAACAGTGTCTATCTTTCTGTTGCAGTAGTTGCGATAATATGTTTTGCTGCGGGATTTTTATTATCAGGCGCCGGTGGGACGACTAGTATATTTGCCGTAAATTCTGAAAATACGCAGGCGGGCACATCAGCTCCATCAATCACCGCTCCGGATGTTTCATCAGAGCCTAAGACTATGTTATATTATATCGTTTCAGAAGGATGCAGCCTTTGCAATCCGCTTGAGGCGACAGCAACTGACATAGCCGAGAAATTAGGAGCGGGTGTAAAAGTAATAGAATACACAAAAAAGATGTCAATACCTGGATATGTTCTGGTATATGATGACAAACTAACAATAAACGGCATACAGAGTAAGTATTCATTCGAGCAGACTGTATGTAACTTGACGAAAAATGATGATATTTGCGAGATGGCGAAAAAGGATAAACCGGAGGCAGAAAAACCGCAAACCCCGGAAGTTCCAAAGAGCGACAAACCGGAAGTTGAGGTCTTTATAATGTCGCATTGCCCATTTGGATTGCAAATGGAAAAAGCGATAATTCCTGTAATGGAAACACTCGGTGACAAAGCTGATATCCAGATAAAATGGGTAAACTATGCAATGCATGGAGAGAAGGAGATACAGGATAATACGCGCGAATATTGCATACAAAAAGAGCAGAATAATAAGTTTACCGAGTACATAAGATGTTTTGTGAAAGATGGCAACGCGGAAAGCTGCATAGAAACTGTCGGTATAGACAAGAACAAACTGGAAAAATGCATGAATGATACAGATGAAGAATTCGGAATAACTGAAGGTTATAACGATAAGACCAAATGGAAAGGCAGATTCCCCCCATATCCAGTGCACGATGACCTCAATCAGAAATATGGTGTGAGAGGATCTCCCACGACGGTTATAAATGGTCAGATTGCTAGGATATCAAGATCACAACAGGCGGTTCTTGATGCCGTATGCGCGGCATTCAATAATCCACCCCCGGAATGCAGCACGAAGCTCAACAGCGATGGAGAAAAATCCGGATTTGGTAAGATAGGCGTTGCCGGGGATTCGACATCATCAGGTGCTGGCTGTGGCGGTTAACGCCCGCCCATTCTTTAATTTTTCACAACATAAATAAGTTTAAATTAATTGCTTCTGAGAGTATTTCAAAAAGGTGAAGATTAGAGATGAAAGAATACCCAGAAATTGTAGTGAACGGTCTGATACTCAACGAGAAAGACGATATTCTGCTTGTAAAGAATGAGAAATGGGATGGTTTGTTATCTTTGCCTGGTGGTCATGTAGAAATAGGGGAAACTCTCAAATCTGCGCTTCAAAGGGAAATAGAAATCCAGCTTGGAATAAGTGTCCACATCGGGAATATGCTTAAAATGCAAGAGTTTTTATTGCCGCCAGGTTATTATCTAAGAAAACATTATATCGTTTTCAATTTTGTATGCAAAACGGATGAGATAAATATTATACTCAAGCATAAGAATATCACGGACTACATATGGGTTGATCCTGAAAGTGCCCAGAAAATGAATATCGATCCTTATACACTTTCCACAATAAAAGAATACCTGAAAAAGAAAAGTGGAAAGATTGATGTTGACAAGGATGATATAAAGATAAAATTATAGTATAATTGCTCAAAAAATCAACAATACCATTGCGCGTTTATTAAATTAAAAGAGAATTATCGATAGGTGTATTAATGAATGAGTATGAAAAGAAAGAGCGTGAAAGGCCGAAGCCAACACTTGTAACTTCCGCGGTCATTGCACATGATGGGAAATATCTTCTTGTGAGAGATGACAAATTCAATTTCTGGCGCCCTCCCGGCGGAAGGGTGGAATGGGGCGAAACGCTGGAAGATACGCTTCGCCGCGAAATGAAAGAGGAACTTGGAACAGAAATACAAATCATAAGAACGATTGGTTTTGGCGAGGACTTCGCATACCACCAGACACTTGATCATAAGACGCACAGGGTCATTTTCTATTTCCTTTGCAGAGCGAAAAATCCTATTTTAGGATATGGTGATGAAGGAGCAGGAAACGCGAGAATGAAATGGGTTTCAAGAGATGAGTTTCTGAAAGAAACTGATATGGAACCTGCGTTTAAGGATATGATGAGAAGGTTTGACATAAGAAATATTCTCAGAATGCATGAAAATACAGAAAGGGCAGAAAAATTCATGACGAAGCACCCTCTTTCAAGCAGGGTCAAAGAAAGCTATTTTTATCATGTAAGGGGTGTAAGGAAATTTGCAGTTTTACTTTGCAAATTCTACAACGCTGATATAGAAATCATTGAAATTGCATCAATTTTGCATGATATAGGCGCAGACGCCGGATCAAAAGAGCACGCAGAAAAATCCGCTGAGATGGCAGTGCCTGTTCTTGAAAAAATGGATATATCTGAAGATAAGAAAGAAAGAATACTAAGCTGTATAAGGCATCATTCTCTGTACACGCCTGCTGAAAATCTGGAAGAGCAGATAATACAGGACGCAGACAGCCTCAGCTTTTTTGACGGTTTCTGGAAACTGTATCTTGAAGAAAGAATGATAAAGAAAAAGAGAAACAAAAAAGAGGCAATCAGCGATACGAAAGAAAAACTCCGTGTAATGGAAGATAAAGTCAGGACAGATGAAGGAAGAAGAATTCTGGCAGAGTTGATTAACAAGACGCAAAATGATCTTGAAGAATACGCAAAAGGAAAACTATAATTCATTTATAGCACTATTCGATATGCTCGACTGTTTATTAGAAAGAGATAAAATTCGAGCAAATGGACAAGAAATGTGAATAAGCCGGTGCGTTATGGGCTCTGGCTATCAACGATTTAAATAATCGGTGATAAATACAACTCATGGTAAAGTCTTATTCTTTTATTCTATTGATTGCGATTACCTTTTTTGCGCTATCAGGCTGCACCCAACCGCAACAAGCGAACTTCATAAAAGCCGTCTATGACGGCGAGCCGCGGATGGAAAACGGCCATATAGATGTTGAAAATCTCATGTCCCTCATTAAAGAGCATAACGCCAACACATACAACTTTCTCATAGGGCACTCAGAACATGATTGGGACGACCTGAAAGAATTCCTCTCGCTTGCAGAAAAGGAAGGCATTGATATCTGGATAACCATAACACCACCCGGACAGGTTGTCTCGCAGCCGTACGGGACAGACTATGCGAAATGGGCGGAAGAGATTGCAAAGCTTTCCGCTGAATATCCCTGCATAAAAGCATGGAGCATCGATAACATTCTCCTGTTCATGGATGCCCGCCACGAAGGGTATATGAAATCATTCATAGAGAATTCGAAGCGAATAAACCCGAAGCTGGAATTCATTCCGGTCGTCTATTTCTCTGATGTTACGGGAAAGAATTTTGAGATTTTCAAGAAATATTTTGACGGTGTGCAATTCTATTACAAGGTATTCCCGACAAAAGAGGGTTTCGGAGGGTATCAGCAGGCAGATGGGCAGATATCGTATCTCCACTCGGTTTTTGATGGGAAGATTATATTGGGCATCTATGCAACACCGTGGCAGGATGTGTACCCCACCACCGCGAATTATGTAAGAGAGCTCATAAAGACAGCGAAAAAGATGGCTGATGGCGCGATGATTTACACGCTCCAGCGGGAAGGAGAAAAGATGGATGCCGTCAGAGAGCAGTTCAAATAGGTGTCATTTTCTTTTTGCAAGATACTGGACAAAAATATTCTTGCTCTTTTTCCTTTCGCTGAAATCGTAGTATATCTTTTCTATTGAGAATTTCTTGCTCAGGATATCAATCATGTCTTCATGATAGATAGGATAAAGGTCGAGCTTGCTCCATGTTTTTGTATGCTTGTCATAGTAATGGAGAACGACAACTGTATCGCTGATGTAGGCGGGAAAGACAAGTATGTCACCGTGGTAATACACGGAATAATCAAAGGTGAAATTGCTGAATATCTTTTCTTTGGGCATGTGCATCAAGGATCTTATATAGTCGTAATCCCTTGTATCTATGAAC
>JAADIF010000078.1:0-7851 GCA_013151465.1 Microcaldota archaeon
GCAGATAAAAGAATATTACATCTGTTATTACAGTAAAAGGGGCAATGTGATGGAATCAGGAGCCCCGAAGAAATCCTCCAAATTCACGATAGATAAAAGGTTATCTACATCAATAAGTCCTGACGAAGGAACATTCTATAATTCCAAAACAGTCACACTTACAAGATCGTCATCAGAAGGCAAAACATATTATGCTATTATAAGTAGTGGCGATTGCCCTTCTGTAGGCGATGAAAAGTACATTAAGCACGAGTCTTCATCGAAGTCGACCCCTGTAACATTAAACGGCGTCAACGGGCAGATAAAAGAATATTACATCTGTTATTACAGTAAAAGGGGCAATGTGATGGAATCAGGAGCCCCGAAGAAATCCTCCAAATTCACGATACGATAAAAAGCTGCAGATTAAGTAGTATCATACTTTCAACCAGACGGGGAGGAAATGAACCTCTGATAACATATCATCTATCTTCGGGATATTGTCCATCTGCTTATATACTTCAGGTGGATGCCGAAGTGGATGGTAATAATGGAAGATGTGAAATAGAAAGAAATAGCAACTATGTGTCTGGATTCTATAACGTAAGAAATAATGTCATAGTCCATATATCCCCGCAAAGTTCATTCGTTCCATATTATCTCATGAAGAGTGAAATAGACTGCGAAGGAAGGAAGGTAAAACCGACAGATGCCTGCATATATGAAACTATCGAAGATTGGACAAACGGAATTACTCTGGATTGTATCTCTGGCAATTTGTTAAGCGGGAGCTATACATTTCCTTCTTAATAATATGTTAACGGAGTAAGATTTCATGCATAGGTCGATACCATTTGCTTTGATTGCGTTTTTCCTAGTTTTGACACTTCCGATCATCGTGTCAGCCTCTATACAACAGTCTGCCAACATACAAATGAATAAAGGTTTGGCTGACGCTCTCCTCAAATACAAGAAAGATACGAATGCGCTGATTCTTCTCTCCCGGCAGCTCGAAGATGCTTCAGAAGAGAATAATCCTATTCCTCCTTCAGGATCCAGGTGGATAGCGTACGAATGCCAGGCATCGGATTGCAGGGGGGGAAGCAATGTAGAGGAATGCAAATCCGTGCCTTCTTGGACAAAATTGAGCAGGGGATGCAGGGATAATGAAGATAATGATCATTGTGTCCATACCGATAAGACCGAGCATATAATGACTGCCGTATCCTCTGCTTATCCCGACGAGACGGCAGCAGAATACCCACCCGTGGAAATGGACAGTTGGATGGATTTTGACGATTATTTATATTCCAAATGCGACCCATGGCATGGATATTCTGCAATTCCATGTATGTGGAATGAAAAGATAAATAATTGGGATTGCTGGACAAATGACCATTCGTTCATCTGGCTTAAAATTCCCGGAGTTCCCGCAGAAGGAAATGTGAACCTGGTATTCAAAGGTCTGTTTGAAAACGAACAAAAGAATGAAGACTTGCTGGTATTTGTAGATGGTCATCAGGACGACGAAGGAAATAGCATATATCATAGGGAATGGAGAGAAAGCAATGAAAATGACGGTGTACATGAATTTATTGTCGGACCCCTTCACCTCAATGAAGGCGACAATTTCATAGGGCTAACGCACCCTCTCTATAAGCAGGAGATGAGCGACGGTGAGAATGATGACTATTCTGGCGGTAGCATACATTTCATAGGGAAATTCAAGATTTCTTACACAGACAATGATGAGGCTCCTCAAGCATTCATAGGTGCCGATCCTCTCACCCAGACGGTCGGCAGAGATATAAAATTTATGATAAACGGGAGCGATGACAACAGAATAGATTCCATACAGCTGATGTATGATGGGAATGTAATCGAAACCAGGACATGCAGCGTTGAAGATAATATATTCGATCCGGACGATAACAAATTCCATTGCGCCAAGAATTTCTACCATACGCAACAGGCAGCAGGTCAATATACATATACAGGGAAAGTAACAGACAATACAAACCAAGAGGCATCTGCAGATGTAGTTGTGCATTTCGTTGATGATATACCTGTTGTAAGGATAGAGGTCGATGAATCCGATGTCCTGATAGGAGATGACATTGTCCTGACAGTCAATGGGACTGATGATGTCGAAATCAGGGGAGTTGCAGTTTACAGATGGATAGATGACTCCATAGGCGGATTGCTCCACGAATGTTCCTTTGGGGATGGCATCTTTTCCTCGGAGACTAATGATGATTGCGAGAATATCTGCAGATTAAATGATGCCGGGAAAGGAATGATATGCGAGTTTACCCGGACGGAAAATGAAAATGGCTCATATACATATGCAGCGGTTGCCTATGACTCTTCTGAACAGGAATCCTTAAAAAGTACAGTGACAGTAAATTTTGGAAGTGTTACCCCGCCGACAATAGATATAAAAGGCGTGGTATGCAGCAGGGCGGCAGGCTGCGCCGACGATGCAGGCGAGATTATATCATGCAATGATATCCATCCCGGAGATTATGTCAACATAACGATAGAAGGAAAGGATAACGAAGGTCTCGAAAGCGTATCTCTTCAGGATGAGAATGGTAATGTTTTATCCGACATAGACGGCAATCCAGCATCTATGGAATGCGCAGATTCCAATATATGTGGTGCAAGTTTCGTCCTTACCCAGGATACTGATGGCAACTATTGCTACTATGCAAATGCTAAAGACAATACAGGTCTGAATCCTGATAATATACCCAGCACATGCATAGATTTCGAATTCCTGGGACCCTCATTATTAATCTATAATGATCCAAACTCTACATTAGAGGGGGATTGCTTCTCGATTAACGTGCTGGCCAAAGATGGTGACTGCAAGGGTCTGTCCCAGATAAGCCTGGAAGAGGATCCCCAGGATCCGGAGACAATTCTTGACGAATCTACGATAGATTGCCAAGGCAGCCCGGAATATGAGAATTCATGGAAAGCCTTTGGAATCGCCGGACCTCATAGATACACAGCGCATGTGACAGATACCAATGGACTTTCATATAAGGATCATATCGATGTTTCCATAAGTCCGGAACAGTGTCCGAGCGTCAATATATATTTTGTATCGAGCGATTATACGCTTGACGAGAATGGAGTCTATCATGTTCCCTACGGGGGAAAATTCAGCATAGGCATGGATGCCCAGGATTTGGAGAGAGGCCTTAAGGATATAGGTATTACGGAGACGGTCTCCGGTGATGGGAGGAGCAGAAACATAGAAAATGCCGAAAGATACGCAACAATGACATGGGATGACATGGAGTTTGAGCCCGGCACATATTATTTTGTTGCAAACGCTTCGGATATCAGAGGATTCTATGATTGTGAAACGGGCGAATTCACTGAAACCGATTCATGCACATCCAGTTCCGGATCTATTGAGGTTGTCGTCGGCAATCCTCAGCCACTTCAGATATTACTGACAATAGACAATAAGATGCCATATGTAAGTGAAGAGATATCTGCCAATCTCGGTGCAGTGAGTAATGCCGGGCTGGTTTCTATAGGGCTTATTGGCGTAGATGATCTTGTGCTCGACGAACAAATACAGGCTTCCGGACGGAGAGATATATCATCCAAGCATGTATCATTTGCGCCGTATGTAAATGAATACCCGTGCCTTTTTGATAGTGTATCAATAGATGGAAGAGGAACTATTCCCTCCATAAATGTAAATATGGGAGACACTCGGGGCTGTCCGTCTACTATATATTTGCAGATAGATGCAAAGGCGATAAAATCCTTTGTCAAGACATTCAGAAATTTCTCATTTACACCGGCGAGCAAGGTTGATGGTGATTATGAATGCAATCTCTACTGGCCGGACTCGCACTGGTGCAGCATATCCGAGCTGGAGAACGTAACACTGAACCATAATAATGTGCTATATAAGGATCATAAACAGGATTCGCTTGGCCAAAAGCAATTCATATTTAACGATAAAGGTTACGATGGCTGCTACGGAAAAAACTATATATGTCCAATAGAGGATTTCAACACAAGTGAATGTGTGAGTGGTTATTGTTCTGATGGTGAAACCCTTATATGTTGCTATGACGATATTCATATGAATTATGAGAAAAAAGGCATATGGGCAAAGACCACCAACAAAGGGCTTACATGGATAGTGACAGGGTTGACTGATCAGGAAACGTTGAAAGCATTCGACGGAAAGGTTTTGAATGCCACTGAAGCTGCAATCTATAAGAGGATCCGTCCGGGGGCTGTGTGGGGCGTCGATTCTCTCTATCCAAATTTCGAACTCCTCGATATAGGTGCTGCAGAAGGGAGTTTTGAGGTTTCAAGTGGCAATCTTCCAAGAACTGATCTTTATTTGATTTCAAACGGAGCCGAGAATCTCTATCATACGGAGATGACATTTAACGATAATGTACTCTTCAAACTCAAAAGGATTTCGCTGGATGCTGCCTTCTCTGGGAAAAGTGCTGTCGATGCATCTTCTAAAATAAGCTTTTCGCAGTCTGATGAGAATACATATTATGCGATAATAGACGGTGAAGATGAATGCAATTCGGTCGCATTTTCATCTACTCAGGATTCTGAGGCTGAAATCTCTGTGGTATGTCCATCTAACATGAGATGCGAAAAGAAAATTTGCTATTATAGTGAAAATGGTTACGGCAGGGAGCTTATTAAATCATCTCCCAAGATAACCATCGACAAAAGAGCAACTCATGAAATCTGCAACAACGGCATCGATGATGACGGCGACAAGCATATAGATTACTGCGATACAGACTGTTCATGCCCGGCAGGGACAGAACGCATCACATGCACAAGATGCGAGCCTGTTTCAAGACCTTACACGAAACTTTATCTGGGAACAGACGAATATCTTTATTCCCGGTCATTCACCGCAGACCAGACATTCACAATCAAACGGCTTGAAAGGCCTTCCGAATCCTTCTCCGGAAACTCAAGGATTGAAACCGATAAGATATCTTTCTCCCTTTCAGGTTCCTCGACATATTACAAGGTAATAAGCGCAAATGAAAACTGCCCTTCGAGCGGATACAGCTACACATCATCCGAAACCATTGACGTGGATATCGCATGCAGAGAGGGCAGCCTGTGCGAAAAGAGGATATGCTATTATGCCACAGACGGCAATTACAAGGAAGATACCCACAGAAGCCCCAAGATAACCATCGACAAAAGAGCATCCCAGAACAATGCTCCTCTAGGGTTCAATCTGTTATATCCTCTGAATAATGCTGGCAACATAGACAAGAATGGAATTACACTCGAATGGGAGTCCTCCACGGATCCTGACGGAGACAGCGTTGTATATGATATTTATTTTGGAACATCCGTCAATCCCCCGCTAGTGCGTTCAGGTCTTTCGTCCACAACATATTCAACAGGCTCTCTTCTTGAAGGTCGCAGATACTACTGGACGGTTTGGGCAAAGGACAGTTATGGAAAAAGAAAGCAGGCAAACAACAAAAAAATGTCATTTGTTGTAGGCTCTAGAAATGGACCTCCTTCCGGAAACGTGCCATCTACATCATTATTCCTTCTGGAAAATGGAGGATATGTAGAGTATGATAGGGTGAGAACGTTCAATTATGAGCCTACTTTTATGATTAAAAGGATAAGCTCAGACGCACAGGCTTCAGGTGTAGGTTCTCATGTGGAAACCAAAAAGGTTTTCATGTCGTCTGGCGGGCGTACATATTATAGGATTGTCAACCCAGAAGTCTCATGCTCAGATATAAACGGTTTTGAGGTTTCATACAAAAATGAGATAAATTTGAAAGTTTCCTGCACCAGTGAACAATGCGAGAAAAAGATTTGCTACTATAGCGAAAACTCCGATGGAAGGGAAGATGTCAAAAGCTCACCAAAAATAATAATAAGGATAGATGAGAAGGCCCCTATCGTCTTGAGGGCCGCACCTTCTGGTGTCGTGAAGAAGAACACAATCAATATGATGCTTCTTACAGATGAGGCATGTGAATGCAGATACGGAGTAAGGGATAGGCTATTTAATGATATGTCTGTGATGGATATTACTGGTAAAAGGGGGCATATGAAAACACTTTCCCTTAATAATGCAGGTTCCCAACGTTTCTATATAAGATGCAAAGACGAAAACGGTAACGAGATGGATAAACCGTTCGTATTGAACTTCTACTTTGATGATGGGGAAAGAGATTCGTTTGAAAAGGAATGCAACGGCAGAAGTGCGTGTAGGAATATATGGAAGATGAGGTCCAGAAACCCCATAGATGTCGAAATCATAGGAAAGGCCACAGATATAGAAGGTTATACAGTTTTCACTTTACCCGAATCTGTCAGCTTTGCTACCGAGCCGTCTGTAAGTCTTTATTCATATCCTTCGACCGTTTATGAGGGTGAGGATGCGACGGTTGTAGCCGTGGTTCCACCTGAAGACATGATAAGGAGAAGATATAGATACCCTCTTGCCGTCATCGTCGGCAAACTGGAAGATGGAAATTTCATAGAGTTGGCCAAGAATGTTTGCGATAATCCGAAAAAGATATGCAAGGCGAAAGCAGATATAAGAGAATCTGGGCATGGTGAATATAGATACGTTGCAAAGGTCGTGGACGTCAATGGCCGCGGTGATACGGATGAGTTGAATCTGAATGTCCTGGAAAATCCACCTCCATCAGTTCTGCTTAATATAGACCCATCAAATACATTTGTAGACGAACGGTCGCAGATAGAGATTACCGCGGAAGATTCAAGCAGGGGAGTTTCCACGATAAGGGTTATCGCCATTTCAAGTGACGGTGAAAGAAAAGAACTTGAAGCCAAGGATTGTGGCGGTGTCACAAGATGTGTTAAGCGGTGGTCATTCACATCACATGAAGCAAATAAGTGGCTCATAGAGGCGCGTGCCAGTGATACCTTCGGGAAGACTTCCAAAAAGTTTGGAATCATTTATTTCAATAAGCATGTTGTTCCGAGAGTGATACTGAGAGCAGTCCCAAAAAGAGTGTTAGCGGGCAAGCATGTAAAACTCATGACGGCTGCCATAGTCCGGAAAGGAAAAATAATGGCGATTGATATAGAGGGCACGAATGATGTGAATGCTGACACCGCACAGATACATTTTGATTGTGACGATGATACGCATTGCAGAAAAACCTCGATGGGAGGTTGTTTATGCCAGAATGATTTCTCTTATGATATACCGAGCAATTGGTCGTTCAGAGCAAAAGCCTCCACAGAAGATGGTTTCTATTCCTATTCGGATTATGAGAATGTGACATTCTACCAGGGAAGGGGACTGGTCCTGACGATAAACGCGGATCCGACCATAGTCGAAAGTGACGGAAGCAGCAAGATTACCGTCAGGGGCGTTTCAGCTGAAGGCATAGATTCCCTATGGTATATCGAAAGCATCATAAAAAATCCTGTTTTTGATATAGACAAAGATTTGTTCAAGATGCCATCTAATTGGAACTTTGAAGATGGAATAACACACGTCCAGCGCCAAGGCGATATTGTCATAACAGCAAACGGACCAAACAATGACCCATATAAGGATTTCTGGTACGATGTAAGGTTGAATACGAAAAACAAAAGATTGCTCGCTGTCAGATATAAGATAGTGCAAAAGAGAGGAAATGCGCGATTATCACTGAACATTGATAGGGATGATGGAAACATACTGGATTTGAAAATGCCTGATGATATCGGATGGCATACTTATCTTTTGGATCTTGACAGTGCAAAGGGATCTGATGCATGTCAGTCGGGTACGTGTGAAAGTGATATAGTCAATAGGATAGGTTTCTTTATTTACGCTCCTGATGATGGTGATGACATTTC
>JAADIF010000078.1:7917-10321 GCA_013151465.1 Microcaldota archaeon
TATGGGGATGTAGGTTCTATGTATCAACGCCATACAAGGCATGAACTCATAAAAAACTCCGATGGATTCGCATTCAGAATAACGGCAGAGGCCCCCGGATCTGATTATGAAGGTATTCATACAGAGACTTTTTCAGTCGATGGCGATACTGAATATCATGTATATTCGTCCATGAAAGCCGACGCTATAACCGGAGGTTATGGGTGGTTTGATATACACTGTTTCGACGGAAGCGGCAATGATATCGGAGATAATTTATGGTATGGTGATACTGACAGAAGCATCAATGGAAATACCGAATGGGAGAAAAAACATGGATTTTTCAGGACGCCGTCATCTGCTGAGAAATGTAGTCTGTATTTCTTCCTTGATCCTCAGAGCTCGGGCTCATTGTCCATTACAAATATAAAAATAGGAAGAGACTCAGATAACGGGGCACCGCCGTTATCTTGCAATGATAACAGGGTTTGCACAAAAGATTGGGATATAGAAAAAAGCAAGTCCGGAAATTATTATTTTTATGGAATGGGTAAAGCAGTTGGAGGTATCGTCAAGCCATCAGAAAACATAGTTAAGGTATCTTTTAATGGCGGGGGCGCTATCTCGAGAAAAAGTTATGCTTATATTTATGCCAACGGGATGCTTATTTCAAGAAAAAGTGTAAATGAAGATAATTTCGAGTTCTATCATCTCGACAGAAATAACAATATTATTGCAATAACTGATGAGAATGGGGATGTTGTGGGCGATTATGGTTATACTCCGTATGGCAGAACTGAAATCATCTCAGTTGAATCATCAGACAATAAGCTTCAATACAAAGGCGGTTATTACGAAGATGACGTTGACTTGCATCGCCTTGATAGATTATACAATGATAAATCCAGCGTGTATGTGACACCAGCGATGGGTGGTGAGAATGTTTGGAATCCTCAGACATACAACCAATACAGTTATCAGCTCAATAATCCCTTGAATAAGATCGAATATGGTTCGATATTCCTTCCGTCACCTGATGATTATTCAAGGCCATCCACCCCCCCAAAGGCATCTATACCCGCATCATATCAGGTAGTTTATGAGCCATACAGATATTTATCAGGTACATCATTCTCCACTTCCGCGTATCAGGTTCCGAGCTTTAATATATTAGACGCTTCGTTAATCTTGAAGAGAGAAGAGAAATTTATTACCTTGAAGGGAAAAGATGAAGTTGTTTATTCGAGGGAGTTCGCCGGTGGTGGCGAAAAGGCAGCCATCTCGGCTGATGCCGGTGAGCAAGGCGAAGGAGAGTTTAGCACATCACTGAAAATTACGGATGAAATTTCAGGCGATAGTGGAGATAAGGGCAAGGCTCTTGACACTCTTGTTAAATTCGTTTTCTTTATACCGGCAGATGATACTACGATGACTGGAGTAATGTCAGAAAACAATTGGTTCGAGACACCGGAGGATGCTTACGGTTTCTTGAAGAATTCGAATTCGATGAGAAAGATTCATAAAGGAAAAGGATTCGAGCTATCGAAGGAAAGCTTAGAATACCCCACTTTGAAAAAAGAAAAGAAATTGACCGGCAAATCTCTCAAGGAGCTGAAAAAGACAAGTGCTAACTTTGTCACTAAAAATGATATGGTTATACTGGAAGGGCCGATGAATGTGGCAGATATTGCCGATATTATAGATAGCAAAAATAATAACAATCAAAATGCAAAAATAATCATCAGCCCAAGACCATTGGAAATTAGGATGAGGGATGTCGGCTCTCATACATTCAGGCTTGTTGAAATAGAACCGCCTAAAGAATTGCAAAAGAGGTCAGATTATGAAGGGATGAATATGGGCATCGAAATGCAGATGGCATTGATGAGAATGTCTTCCTCAAGATATATGTCTCCAAGTAGGTCGCGCCTCATGGTTCCTTATTATCTTATGCCGAGAGCAGGAAACGGAGGTTATTAAAATGGTTTTGAATATAGCAAGCAAGAAAAACTATAAAAAAACATGTGGCATGATTATTATAGCATTTTTTATTCTTATCCTTAATATGGTATTTGTTAACGGTGAACTCTCGAACCCGGAATCTGCCTCCCTATCAACGGGATTTTCTATTGATTATCTGACAGGCGAGTTGAAAGGCAGTGTTTCTTTGTTCACCGCGCCAGGCATCAATGGCAATGATATAGGTGTCGATTTTGTTTATGGGAGCAGTTCAAGAAATGAAGATCCCGATGGAATAGGAGCTGGCTGGAGTTTGGGTATACCCAAAGTAGTGAGGGATACCAAAGATACTCCTTATGATACAACAGATGACACGTTCAACATATTTTTAGGGGATATTAGCGATGAGCTCGTGTTAGTGGATGGTGAATATGTTCCATACCATTTGGGCAATTCTATGTTTATG
>JAADIF010000065.1:0-3285 GCA_013151465.1 Microcaldota archaeon
CTATTGCATGATTTAATTTTGCGCCTTTAAACATCCTGAGACCATCCCCTATCATGCAATCACGGAAAGACCCATTCAGAGGATGTCTATATTCAATCCATTTTGTGCCGCTATAATCTCTTTGTTTTTCCAGCTTTTTCAGGACATTTTTATGCACAAGCGAATTTGTGGCTTTATCATAAACCATATCGGAGTGTATGAGTAATTCTTTCTTTCCATGTTTTTTCATTTCTATTAGAGCAGGAGCTGCATCAAGAAGGGCTTCGGGGCTTCCGAGATCCCACCATAGCGTTTCTTCAGGTATTATTGCCGCGCCCAGTTTATAACTCCTATCAGATGCGATCTGCTCAAGCACTTTTGATAGATCATGTTCATTACTATTCATGACGTATTCCATTCCATTCTTTGTATGCACCTGATAAAACATGTTCACGTATCTGGAAACCCATCTCTGCGGATTCTTTTCCTTCTCCCTGAATTCGACGATTTCTCCATTATTAACATTTGCAAGCCCAAATGCCGAAAGGTCATACCCTTCCGGAAATTCCTTTAATGCAACTGTTGCAATATGACCTTTTTTGACACCTTTTTCATGTTCATCAAGAATCATATTTACGATATCTTTATCTGCAAGACCGTCTCCGGGTAAAATTACATAATTCTCTGCGGGTCCATGTAGCTCTGTTACCTTTTTATGGACCTTTCTTAATGCATCAGCTGTGTGCACGTAAACAGGGTTATATTCGTTTGGAAAAATATCATTTGGTGATATAAGATCAAGAGAAACATCATTTTTATTGTCTTTTTCAAAACCAGAGTATTTATTTCCAAGCTTGTCCCTTACACTTTGCTCATCATACTGTATTATGACAGATGCATACGGCAGTCCGGCCTCTCTTACGGCATCAAGCACAAAGTGAATTATTCTTTTCTGCGTATCAACGAACATCATCGGTTTTGATCTTGATACACCTAATGATCTGAGCCTTGATCCTCTGCCCCCTGCAAGGACATATACTATTGTTTTGTAATTTCCACATTTTGGATTAATGAGCATGATACTCACCAAATCAGAAACTTTAATTGTAAGTAAGTAATAAAAATGTGTCGAGCACAAAATCAGATACATAAATAAAAGAGTATGTATTATCACAGCCCAAAACTCTCCATAAACGCCTTCATCTTGCGAAGTTCCCGCAGGAATTCGGAGCCCTTCTCGGTAAGGCGTATACGGGTCTTGCCCCCGTCATCGAATTTCTCCATTATGCCCTTTTCCATGAGTTCCTTGAAATAACCGTCCATGAGCTTGTGGGAGAGGTTAGCCTTATACATAATATGGGTCGGTTTTGCCTTGTTCTTCTCCGTATAAATGGTCTCAAGTATAGCCAGGATGACATCTACCCGATCCCTTCTCCCCCCTCCTCTCATCTTCTTATCACCGATAAAAATGCCAGCAGAAGCAGGATGAAGCCTCCAAGCTGCAGGCTTTCGGCAACCACATAAAGCGTAAGCTCAAGCTGCACGAGAGCAAAGACTATGTGGCTTGCCGTAAGAAGTATGAATCCAGATGAAACAAACTTTGAGTTCAGGCTGCGGTGCCTGTGCCAGTTCTTCCAGTAATATGCCGAAACAAACATCATTATGATTATGAGCGTCAGATGGAACAGGAAATAACCGTAATAACTCATGAATGCAAGGATTGTGATGAAATAGACAAAGATGAATATATCCTTCCTGTCCCTCTTTTTATATGCGAGCATGTAAAGCCCGTATGCAAAGAGCGCCGTCAGAAGCCGGTACATAAACAGGCCGCCGAACCTGTAGACGGAAGATATCGTCTTCTGGATATATTGTATATGGATAGATCCTATATGCATCGTCTTCAAGACCTCGAAATACAGGTCAAAATTTGTCATTATCTTAAATACGAATGACGCTGCTATCATCAGGAAAAATATGAAAAAATATTTGTGCTCTTTTTTCCTAGAAACCTTGTATAGCTTATAAGAGTAAAACGAGATGAGAAGTGCAACAATTATGCTCACCACTTCGAATGCAATGTCGATTCCATAGAACCATTTCGGGGAAAATATGAGTCTGAGCATAATCTATGTTTTGGAGCTGCGTATTAAATAGTTTGGGAAACTAAGTTCTAAACGTATAATGCCCGTTTACATGTCTGTAGATTTCTCTTAATGGAGTGATAGCAGATGCTTTTATGCGCAAATATGTCAGAACACTAAGATATAACCTCTGGTGGGTTTTCAGGTGCCGATAGTGTCTTTTTGCTACTTCTTTCCAATTTTTGCGTCGTAATTCTTGGTCATTTGTATATTTCAGAGATTCCCTATTTCTTACCTTAATAACAGTCATAACGGGAACTGGAATAATTTCTTTTTTATGCATTTTTGCAGTCAATATGCCTCTTGCAGACACATCCACATCTTCTTGTGACGCCAGCAAAGGATCCCAGACGGCGTGCGGAGGAAGATCTGTTTCGGTTCTGTATTCTTTGAGACCTTCTGCCATCAATGCTAAGAAGTTTCTTTTAAACATTTCTGTGTGATGCAAAAATATCGGCTTTCGTAAGAAACGAAAAAATAGCTCGTCATATGAAGTGTTAGCTCCCTGAATAGATGTAGTTCTTTTTGGTCCATCTTTAGTCATCTTTCCAAGTTCGGAATAGCACCATCGGCATCAGGATTTTTGTCAAGTGCATCAATTCTCACCTTCAGGCTATCTGGTGCAAGCCGATCATCGGTATGAAGTGTCGTGAGGTATGGAATGTCGGTGAACCTGAAATCCTCAAAAAACTGCCTGATGCCCTCATTCGTGGCGATTGAGGCAGTAAGAATTTCGTTTTCCGGCTTTTCTCTGCGGTATATGACTAACCTGGAATCTCGTATGTATTTTTCGGGCATCGCATCTTCAACTGCTACGGGTGAGCCGTCGTCTACAACCATCCATACAAACTCTTCATGATCCTGCCTAAACACAGAATCCGCAGCTTTCTGGAAATATCCAACACTTCCTTCTGTAAGGCGTGCGGGCGTTGCAATGAATACAGATGATACAGTCATTACTTTTAGATAGTCATATAATTTAAATAATTTTGCAATAAAGATACAAAGATGGCTTATACGTCAAGTGTACAGAAACCACATTTCATGCGGTATTTAGAAAGGGTAGGAATTATTCATCATAACAAAGTTTATACAAACGACGGTAACGGCGGGATGATGTATCTTCCGAAAATAAAAACATTGACGACAGATGCTGATGTGA
>JAADIF010000065.1:3293-10840 GCA_013151465.1 Microcaldota archaeon
GGAGAAACCTCAGGAAACACACGCTCGGAAACCTTTTTCTTTCAGAAATTTTTAGAAACGCAAAAAACGGAAAAGGATACAAAGATGCTTTTCAAAAGACAGTAGGATTGATGCGGGATGGTTTTGACTATTCCGGAGAGAATTTCCAATATGATGAAAACCTCTTCCGTGGCGGGCTCGGATGGATGAAGAAGCAAAGAATAAGAAAAAGATACGGAAAGATGTGGTATGAAAAGCTCGAAAATGAAATAAAAGACATAACTGACAGCAAAGAACTGATAAAATATCTTAAAGAAAACGGAGTTCTCCCGTATATAGGATCAAAAATAAGGTTTGACCCGCGAACAAAAAACGCATTTTTCAGGTTCCTGCGAAAGATGTCTCTTGACGAAACGCCCCAGATTGGAGCTGTCCTGAAAGGCAGGCTGCTTATTGTCGGATTCAGGCCGGCAGTTTCTTCTTTATTTGACGAGAATGGATATTCAGACGAAGCACGGATATATATAGAGAGGATAAAGAATGCATGCACACAATCAAAGCTTTTCGCATATATGCCATACAGTTTTATCAGAAGCAAAAGCAGAACCGGAGATATATTCAAAAAACACAAAAGTTTCGGACTCACCAAAGATGAGAGAGAAACCATGGAAACCGAATACCTGAAAGCAGAGGCAGAAGCAATAGAGGAATTTGAAAGAATATATAACGATGCCAAGACAAAAGAGGAAAAGCTTAAGCTTCAGCTGCGCTTGCTTGCAAAAGGAATATATTATATGCTTTTTAACGGGCACAGGACGGAGTAATATGTTAACGCCGTAAAAGCTTTCAGCTTTCCCGGTTGTTTCACAAAGGGTCTACCCTTCACACTATCTTTTCTATATCAACATAGAACAATGTTCTGATTTCGTGTGCACTAAAGTGCAACGCCGTAAAAGCTTTCAGCTTTCCCGGTTGTTTCACAAAGGGTTTAAACAATAACACAATCTCCAATAGAACAATGTTCTGATTTTTGTTTCACAAAGGGTTTATAAAGGTTTGACCAATGTTTAGTTAGAAAGAGAGAAACCAGAGACGGAGGTGATGACCTAAGAACGCTCTGGAGTTTCATATAATATAACAATTTTGGAGCAGGCGGCTTGTCCCTTCCGCCTGCTTCAGTCCCCTCTCATAATCCCCCTCTCATTTCATTTCACGCTGCACCGATGCTGGGGTAAGAAGCAATCGGTGCTGATATTCTTGGGGTCGGCAGTTTCTGCCTTCCCCTCCCCCCCTCTAAAAACGGTTCACTTTCCGCTTATCACATTTAAGAGCCAGAAGACAATAAATAAACATGTTTGAATATTGGAGCATATTCAATGCAATGTTCGTTTTTTTTGTGCTAGTAGGATTTCTTATATATAAGGTTTTTGATAAAGGATTTATTTCCGGGAATGAAAAAGAAGGAATATTTGCCTGTGGAGAGAAATGGAAAGAACAGCCGATGCCAGCGGGTTTTTACAAGACGATAACAGATACGCTTATGGTACGAAGATTATCCGACATGCATACGGGGGATGTATCTGACTATCTCCTTTGGATTTTTGCCGGTGTAGCTGCAATGATAATATTTTTTGTGGTGTTTTATGTATGAATGAAAAGCCTAAGACGATAGCGGTTAATAAAAAAACAACCATGAATAGTTTCAAACTTGAGGCTGACAGCGATATGCTTACTAAAAGGGGGATAAAAAAATCATTAATACATAAGTTTGTCACATATTGCAGGAAAAAATCTCCATGGATAATGCATATGTCAAGCGGAGGATGCAACGGATGCAGCATTGAGATAGCCGCATGCATCGGACCTAAATTTGATGTGGAGCGATTCGGCATGGTTTCCAAGGAGCTTCCGCGTCATGCAGACATCATCCTCATCGAGGGCCCGATGACGACAAAGCTAAAAAACAGGGTTCTTGACATATACAATAAGACACCAGAACCCAAGGTGGTTGTCGCGATAGGCACATGCCCCATGTCAAACGGCATATATTTTGACTGCTACAATGTGAACGGCCCTCTTGACAGGTTCATACCGGTTGATGTCTATGTTCCCGGCTGCCCTCCGAAACCGGAGGCGATAATACACGGCATAGTGCAGGCACTGGAAAAGCTCGACGAAAAAGCATGATGAATATGAAGCGGGATGATGTGAAGGTTATAGTAGAAAAGTTCTGCACGGACATAAAGGAAGAGAAGGAAATGTTATGGTGCACCGTGAAAGAGGGTGACCTGATTAAGCTTCTTAAAATGCTTCGCGAAGGCGGACTTCAGAATCTGGTGAACCTTTCAAGCGTTGACAATATAGACATGCTTGAGATAATATACCATTTCTCATACGGAAAAAACGATGCCAAAACGCTGAACATACGGGTCTTTGTCCCCGCGAACATGGCTGAAGTTGACTCTATTACGAAAGTTTTCCCGGCAGCAAACATACTTGAGCGAGAGGCCTTTGAAATGATGGGCATAAATTTCAGGGGACATCCAAACCTTAAAAGAGCATTCCTTGATGAAGAATCTCCTAAAACACCATTGAGAAAAGGAAAAACACAAGAACAAGCTTAAAAAACCTTTACAATAATCTTCATTTTAGCGTGATTTCATGTTAGATATGATAAGAATCCCTGAAGATAGAAAAGCAGCTCTTATAGGCAGGGACGGCTCAACTAAAAGAAAGATAGAAAAGAATGCAGACGTAAGACTGAGAATAATAGAAAATGAGGTTGAACTTGAAGGTGAAGACATAAATGTCATATCTGCGCGAGAGGTTGTGAAAGCGATAGGAAGGGGGTTCTCACCGCGCGTAGCATTAAAGCTAATTGATGACGATTACCAGCTTCTTGTCATAAACGTAAAGGAATACACTACAAGACAGATAGAGTCTGTCCTTGCCCGCGTCATAGGCACGAAAGGAAAAACCAGGAAGATTATCGAGGAATATACGAAAACAAGGCTTTCCATATACGGAAAAACCATATCCATCATAGGAACGCCCCACGACGTGCAGATTGCAGGCGAAGCTGTAGAGATGCTTCTTGAAGGTGCCATGCATAGGACTGTTTACAGGTATCTTGAAGGCACAAAGAAGAAGGCAAAAGAAGGCATATAATCTGCAATTATTTATCTTATCAATTTTCACCCTTTCAGAAAATATGTTATAGCAGGGCCCTTATGGGCCGGACATAAAAACGAGTTCGAGAGGGAGGAGTTTTTCCGGCCCACAGGAATCCCATGGTGGTGGGGTGATATGGGGGGATTATTAAATCAGACAGCTTTTGTACAAGCTTAATTTCCCGCTGCCTGTGCTTGTTGCTGTGCCGCTTGCTCAATCCGAGCCTTGAATGCTTCAATCGCCGTCTCATAATTCTTCTTCAATTCTTCTACGTTCTTTCCTTTGTCGGTTAAAACATCAAGTTCCTTATTCGTGTAAGCTTCTAGGGCATTTGCAGGCAAAGCAATTGGTCGTTCAAATATAACATTTCCTCTTGATTTATCATTATAAAGGCCTACAAGAACAGCAATATCATCACCCTTTTCATCTTTTTCATATCCTAAAAAGAGAAAACCATCAAATTCTACATCGTATCGTTGTTTAATTTTACTCCCTAATTCACTTTCGTAATTTTTTCCAAGTCCAAAAACATCAAAAGCTTTATAACCACCACTCATAAGTAATACCACCTTATAACATAATATGGGAAGAAAGCTTTATAAATGTATGCACTTTTTTTCACCATAAAATAGTTATTAGACCTGTAAAATCATATGCATGCAAGTTAATAAAAGTGCGCCTCCATATATTTTCACAACGGGGGAGCGTAGAGGCGGGTTATTTGACGCCGGTTAGTTTTGCCCCGCTATATCTTGTTCATTTTTAAGAAAGGTCGGTTCGATGGCAAAAAACGCACAGGAAATGGCGCAGACGCACAAGGCAATAAGCATATCGGAATTCTTCGAGAAAAACAGGCATCTTCTGGGTTACGACAACAAGATAAAGGCGCTTTTGACCATCATCAAGGAGGCAGTTGACAACTCGCTTGACGCCTGCGAGGAGGCAAGAATCCTCCCGGATATATATGTGAGGATAAAGCAGCTTGACGAGGAGCGATATGAAATCATAGTCCAGGATAACGGCCCCGGCATAGTTGAAAAGCAGATACCAAAGATTTTCGGAAAGCTTCTCTACGGAAGCAAATTTCATCGGCACCGCCAGTCAAGAGGGCAGCAGGGAATAGGCATAAGCGGTGCAGTCCTTTATGCCCAGCTTACCACCGGAAAGGCGACAGAAATAGAAAGCTCGACAGGCGATGGCAATCTCTATAATTTCAGGCTTAAGATAGACGTTTCGCGAAACGAGCCGAAAATCATAGAAAAAGGAAAGGCTCCGAATGAAGATGCATGGAGGGGGACGCGCATAAAGTTCATAGTCGAGGCGGTATACAGGGAACATAAACAGTCCGTCCTCGAATACCTGAAGCAGACGGCAATAGCAAACCCCTTTGCAAACATAACATTCGATTCGCCAAATGGCAGGCATGTCTTTGTGCGCGGAATCGAGGAGCTCCCAAAAGAGCCCAAAGCAATAAAGCCGCATCTTGAAGGCGTGGAAATAGGAATCCTGTCAAGAATGGCGCACCAGACAAAGGCGCGCACTGTCAGTGGATTTCTTATAGAAGATTTCACGCGCGTCGGCAAGAAGACGGCAGAGGAGATATGCAAAAATGCAGAGGTTAACCCGAAGACTCCCCCCAGAAAGCTTGTTCACGATGATTTTGAGCGCCTCATAAAGGCAATAAAAAAGACAAAACTCATAAACCCGCCGACCGACTGCCTTTCACCGCTTGGAAAGGACGCACTGATAAGCGGCCTGAAAAAGGAGTTGAACCCGATATGGGTTGATGCGGTTGTCCGCTCGCCTGCCGTTTATCGTGGATGGCCGTTCCAGATAGAGGTCGGAATTGCCTACGGGGGCGATATTAAAGGCTCGAAGGTAATGCGCCTTGCAAACCGCGTTCCTCTGCTCTATCAGGCGGGCGACTGCGCCATCACGAAGGCAGTCACTCATATCGACTGGAAAAACTACAAGCTTTCTTCAAAGGATCTTTCAGAAGATCCGATAGTTATATTTGTTCATATGGCGTCCGTTTGGGTACCATTTAACTCGGAATCCAAGGAATCTATTGCATCATATCCTGTGATAATAAAGGAAATAAAGCTTGCCGTGCAGGAATGCGCAAGAAAGCTTGGAATATTCCTTTCAGGGCAGATTAAGGCAAGGGAGATAGTCGAGAGAAGAAGGATATTAGAGAAATATGCAGATGATATAGCGCGCGCCCTTGCAAATCTTACAGGAGAGTCCGAAGAAAAGATTGAAAAGGCAATAAAAGAGCTTGTTGAGTGGAGATGGGGAGAAGTGCAGGAGGATGAAAACGATGCCCAGCAGTAAAGCCAAATCACAGAAAAGTCCGTCAGAGATAGAGAAAAAACTCATGGAGATGGCGAAGAGAATAGTTGATGATATCTATGCAAAAAGAAATCCTGCAATAGAGCTTCCCATAAGGACATTGTCAAACGTATATTTTGATGAGGTAAGCAAGCTTATCCGGATAGGGGACCGAAAGAGCATAAGGACATACATGAACATGGCGCATACGCGCAAGTTCATGCAGACTGTGCTTGTCGCAAGCGAATGCAAGAAGATAATGGATCAGCAGGTCACGACATCTGTCAGGGATTTGTATTACGCGCTCAAGCACACCATAAAAGGCTCAAAGGAAAACACATTTGACGACCAGTCAGAATCAGATCCGATAATCGAAGACCTTGAGGCGGCGCTCAACACCCTGCGCGAGGAGCTTAACCTGAAAACGGACAGAAAAGGATATCTTGCTGGAGGAGTTATGATAAACGATATGGGCGACCTCATAAACGCAAAGAAGATGGGCTCGTCCGGCTGGGCGATACCCAGCAACGTGGAGCCTGAGGTCATAAAATTCGAGGACGTTTCGGCTGATTATATACTTGTCATAGAGAAGGACGCCGTCTGGCAGCGTCTTAACGAGGACAAGTTCTGGCGCGACCATAACTGCATCATAATCACAGGTAAAGGGCAACCTGCAAGAGGCGCAAGGCGTCTTGTGAACCGCCTTCATAAAGAGCACAACCTTCCGGTTTATGTCCTTACTGATGCGGATCCGTGGGGGTATTATATTTATTCGGTCATCAAACAGGGCTCAATTAATCTTTCCTTCCTCTCGGATCGCCTCGGAACGCCTGAGGCAAAATTCATAGGGCTTACAACAGAGGATCTGAAAGAGTTCGACATCCCCAAGAATGTGACAATCAAGCTCACAAAAGAGGATGAGAAGAGGATAAAAGAACTTATGAATTACATCTGGTTCAAGCCAAAGGAATGGCAGAAAGAGCTAAAACACATGGCAAAGGAAGGGTTCAAGATGGAACTTGAAGCCCTATCCTCGAAAGGCATAAAGTTCATCTCAAAGGAATATCTCCCACAAAAGATAGAGAACAAGGAGTTTTTGCCTTGAGGAATGCTCTCTTATTCTCTTTTATTTGCCCATTTAAGATCCCGCGAATCAACTCGATATGGAGCATTACACCCATCGCATCTAATGGGAACCTTTCCTTTTCCAAACACTGTAAATAAATATACTCCCGGTTGAGGATTTCCAAATCCTTCATATCCACCATCTATATTGAAAACATCATTACCGCAGTTAGGGCAAGAGCGCTGAATTTCCTTACCTTTCTTCTTTCCATACCATTCCACTTCAAATGGACAAAATCCTAATCCGTTCATAAAATCCCTTGTGTTTATTTTCTATTCCTATACTTATAAATTTCACTATCATAGAATAGTATATTATAATGATAATCTGAGATTGGACTCTGTAGTGCTTTGTATAAATGTTCTATAGCATATTTGTGTATATTCTTTTACAATATTCTCATCGTCCACTTCTACCGGAATTATGGAAAATAAATTTATGGGATGCCAGAAAGGTCTTGATTGGCGTACTTTTTCGATGTAATTTTCTTCTTCTTCTGTGGTAGAACTTAAACCATATTTATCTCCCCACATCTTTGTTCTTTCTACCAATAATTTCTTGGCAGTTCTGGAATCAAAGTCTGGATATGGTTCTATATATCTTAATTCATCTAATTCTGTTGCAATTCCTTTCGCATCTTCATACGTGAATACGAAAGCTTTTTCAGGGTCTGTATGGAAGAAATTCCCATTTTCGTTAAGATAGAAAGGTCGGCCTGTAAGAGACGATATGCCATGAATAATATAACCAATATCTTTCTTTTCGTTCATTCCATCACATGATACTTACAAGAAGCAGAATAAGATTTTTATATGTACTACCACTTATGAGTGGATATTAATTATATAATTACAAATGTTTAGGCTCTGTAGAAACCCTTGAAAACGAGAAGAAGAGTTAATTATAAAGGGGATATCGCCCCAAATGTTAATTGTGTAAA
>JAADIF010000001.1 GCA_013151465.1 Microcaldota archaeon
ATCCCTTAAGAAAGAATAATCTTTCTGTAACCATATGGCATTGGCGGTAAGAAGCTCGTATTTTCCTCCAGCTTTGTTGAGCATGTTCAACATTCTGGCAAACGACGCTCTTCTTGAGTTGCTCTCTTGCGGAAAACCGAAGACCTTTTGCATCTCATCTGCCGTATCACTGCGGGCGCCTTCATATGCCATCGCCATGGCCGTTGTTATGCTCCACGGAGAGAAAAATATATTCCCGTCGGTTTTCCTGCTCATCTCCGAATAAAGGCCGACAGCAAACCTGTTGTTTGCATCTGCAACAGCCCTGATGCCGACCGACGTCGCACCGGTATAATCTGCGGTCGGAGTAAATATGTCTCCCAGCCCAAAGCTAAGAAATCCATATATCAGAAGACCTGCAAATAACAAAAAACCCAATGCTATGAATTTTCGTCTGTTCCATTCAATCAGAAACAGTTTATTTTTCATAAACGCAGCAAGATTCATCAGGATGCAGGATATAATATACAGCCACACAATCTCTAACCCCAAACCAATGAAAAATAACACCACGCTGAATATTCCAATTACATAAAACAAAAATGGGGATAAGTAAGACAAAAATAAAGGCAGAGATAATATAATCGCAACAGGAACTAGCGTGTTAGGGAGGCCTATCAATAAGTTAATAGCCAAAAAGAATGTAAGAAATATAAGTAATATCGTCAAAGCAATTCTCCCCCGCGTTGGTTCGAAAATTTCTTTGATTTTTTCTATCATCTTTAGAAATTGTGTGATGCCCCTTATAAATGAAGACAATATCTTTTCTGTTCGTCATACTCCACCAAAACAGATTTAAAAAATCAGGAGACCCTGATTAAAGGCCCTCTCAACTTCACTCCGCAAGGTTCATATAGACCGAAGATTATGCAGATGGCTTACGTTCGTTTTATTTGTATTTATTTAACTCTCTTAATGACTTGGTGGATAATCCGAATAGCTAAATATGATGATCACCTTGAAATCGTCTTTTGTTATACGGTCTAAAGGAACGTTTATAACCTTTCAGACAACAAACTGTCAAATATGACAAAGGCAATCTACGCTTTCTCGGGAGATCCCATAACATATGGTCATATAGATATTGTCGAGAGGGCGGCAAAGGTATTTGATGAGCTTATTGTAGGCATCGGAGCAAATCCGGACAAGAAATACATGTTTACCCTTGAAGAGAGAGCCGATATGGCAAAGAGCGCACTTTCGCACATCAAAAACGTCAAAGTTGTTTCCTTTTCAGGCCTTCTTGTTGATTTTGCATATGAAAATGACATAAGCATCATAATAAAGGGCATAAGAGATGCAAAAGATTTTGATTATGAATTCCTTCTTCAGCAGGTAGGAGAAAGCCAGAAGCTTGGAATAGACACATTTTTTGTTCTAGCAAGGCCAGACAAGGCGCACATAAGTTCAAGCGCTGTGAAGGCGCTTCAGAAAGAGCAGGGGCTTATCCATGAATTTGTCCCTCTTTACGTAAAGCAATGCCTTGAGGCGAAGATGTCAGGGCAATATATTGTTGGTGTTACCGGCGAGATAGGAGCAGGAAAATCGTATGTTTCGCAAGAGTTGGAAGAATTAGGAAAAAAGCACGGTATCAAGGTGCACAACATAGAGCTCGACAGGATAGGGCATCAGATACTTGAAGAGCTTAAAGACCCAATGTATGTGCGCGTAAGGGAGGAGCTTGCAAAGGAGTTTGGGAAGAGTATAATGCTTTCTGATGGAATGATAGACAGAAAGGCTCTCGGAGAGATCGTGTTCTCGGATAAGAGAAAGCTTGAGAAGCTCAACGTGATAATGGAAAAGCCGCTTCTTGTGCGCATAAGAAAGGAGGTACACGGAAGGCGCGGACTGATACTTTTGAATGCGGCGCTTCTTGCTGAATCAGAGATGCTTTATCTGTGCAACAACAATGTCATCCTTGTGACGAGCGATGAAGAAAGCCAGAAAAGGCGCCTTCTGGAAAGAGGGCTTTCTGATATCCAGATTGAGAGAAGGATAAAAAGCCAGTATAGTAACGGCGAGAAGAAAAGGAAGATTGAACTTCAGATAAAAAGGGATAATCAGGGGCATTTATGGGTAATTGATGATTCGGATAATGCAGATGAAAAGAAAATAGAAATGATGTTTGATGATATCATCAAACGTCTTGGTATTACCTAAGCAACTTATTCCACTCTTGGGGCGAGTATGAAACTCATGCTCATCTTATCTATTATCTTATAACTCAAGCGCATCGGATAGTCAGTAGCAAACTCGAGGACACAGTTATCCGCAAGCTTGGATGTCTTTATCATTTTCTTGAGATATTCTAATGGATATCTTGACTTGTGCTTCTCTTCTGATTCGAGTTTCATTAGACCGTCCTCACCCTCTTTAAGCTCCATCTCGCTTGACAACGTGTCACCTTTCGCCCATGCCTTAAGCTTACCGGGTTCGGCCTCAAAAACTATGGAATCATCTACGATGTCCGCATCGCCTACACTGTCTTCAAGAGCTGACGAGAGAAGATGTGCCTTTGCCTTGAATTCAAGTTGGTCAACCGGCGGTTTCTCGGTTGATATATCCAGTATGGGAATCTCGAATTTCCTTTTGCTTCCATCTTCGAATATTATTTCAAGTCTGTTCTTATCGTTTGACTGAAGTGTCACCTTGCTGCCCGACTTCGCTTTCTTTAATACTGAAACAAGCTGCGTCAAGCTTACTCCAAGAGATTCAGGCTTTTCAACTGAATAATTGTCAAAAGCCGTCGCAAGTATCTTGAAATCCACAACCGCTACCATTGTTCTGTCCGGAGATAACAAGCTTATGCCATTCGAATCTACCTTGAAGACGCCCTCATCGACAATATCAGATATTATCTGAATAGAATTTTTCAACAGATCCCCATCCACCATAGTTATCTTAAACATATCACATTCCTCCTAATCCTAAATATTATCAGCGTGAAATAAATATCAGACGCCAAGAGATTTTTCCTCGGAGACAAGCCTTCTGTAAACGTTCATATCAGCCTCCGAGAAGTCCTGTACAATCTCTCCAGAAATCTCAGCCCCATCATCTGTGGGTATTACCCTGCCAAATATCCTGATTTTGCTGTTTATATCAATATCTTCGGCATTCTCGACTACCACCTTCATCTGTCCGGTTCCGTCATCAACTATAAGCGTGTCACCTTTCTTCTCTATAACCATTCCGACAAAGCGCACCTTTATATCATCCTGCGTTATAGAGTCGATGCTCTTCTCCCTGAATGGCAGGCGCCTTTGCTGATTCTGAAATCCGCCTTCCGTTTCATTTTCAGCCATGAAAATGTTATGTTTCAAACACTTTTAAGTATTCCAGGATTATCTTAAGCTGAAAACTATGAAGATTGCAATAATCGGTGTCGGTAATGACATGAAAGGTGATGACGGCATAGGCCCACTGGTGGCGGAGCGCTTCTTTGAAAAGGTAAAAGATGCTCATGACACCATTCTCACAAAGACGTACGCACCTGAAAATATCATAGGGAAGATAATCTCATTTGATCCTGATGTCGTCGTTGTCTTCGATGCCGCAATTTTCGGCGGAGCTCCTGGAGAGTGCCGCCTCATAGAAAGAGAGGAGCTCACAACATTTTCCATGTCAACGCATAATGCTCCCCTTGGGATTTTCTTTGAGATAATAAAGGAATCGTCAAAGGCTACCATCTATCTTATAGGCATACAGGTCGAATCCACGCATTTTGGGAACAAGATATCAGAAAAAGTCATGTCTTCTGTTCCTTCTGCCCTTTCTCTTGCGAATGATGTTCTTCGTAAACATCTCTGAGATTCTCTTTTCTTTCTGTTGCAAGCTCTATCTTCTTTGTAAGATATACGGATTTTGGCTTCGTCGGGCAGACCTCATTGCATCTTCCACAGAAGATGCATTTTGCAGTATCAATTGACCATATCTTTTTCTCCTTGTCTATTGATATGGCGTTTGCCGGGCAGTTCATCTCGCACATTTTGCACCAGATGCATGTTTCCCTGTTCCATTCAACTTTTCCCCGAAGCCCTTCCGGCGTTTCGGGAGGGGCGTCTGGGTATTTTGTCGTAACTGGCCTTGAAACGAGCCTTTTTAGCACCTCTATTGCAACGCCCATGATAATCACCAGATTCCCAAAAACGCCCTCACAAGATCTATAAGAACGAGTGGAACTAGCGCAAACCAATAAAATCTGAACGCATGATCTATTCTCATTCTTGCAAAGATATTACTTAAGAATGTAAGAATGAAAAGAATGATAAGCGATTTTATAAGGAAAATTATCAAATTTCCTCCGCCAAGAAGCATCACCGCGGCAGCCGATACGCTTACCCAGAGAAGAGCCGCCTTTGCAAGCTGAAACATCCCAAGGCGGGCTCCTGTATATTCTGTAAGCGCACCTTCTATTATCTCCTGTTCGGCTTCAGGAATATGGAAAGGCGCAATGCCCAGTTTTCCCATAACTCCGAGAATGAATCCTATGAATGCAAAAGGAAATGTAAATACAATGAATGGCTTAACCGTAAAACTGCTAAACAATCCAATTGTTATCACTGAGATGACAAATGGAAGTTCATATGAGATTATCTGCATTATCTCTCTGATTGATCCCACAATCCCATAAGGGTTGCCTGTTGCAAAGCCGCTTATAGCAAAGAAAACGACGGACTGGAAAAGAAAATAAAGGAAGACAAAGGTATTTCCTTCAAACCCGATACTTGGAAAGCCTGCAATCGGTACAAACATAACCGCCATAACAGCGGATGCAAACGCCACAATCGGACAGAGCGTCATGAGAAATCCGCTTCCCGCTTTCGGCGTTATGTTTTCTTTTGTCATTGTCTTTATCCAATCAAGGAAAGGCTGCCAAATGGGAGGGCCGCGCCTGTGCTGCATGCGTGCCGTGACCTTGCGCATTATCCCTTCATACAAAAATCCTATGAATACGGCTGCAAGAAGCCCGGGAAATACAACAACTGAAAATGCCTCCCAAAACATAATCTTCGCCTGTTACTTTTCCTTCCACATGCATTTGAATTTATGTTGTGTCTGATCGCGTCAGCAATCTTTCGTCCTCCTTCCACTTGTTTTTGAAATTGAGCTGTGTCCGATCGCGAAGCGATCTCTCCCTCTTTTTATCACATCTTCTTCAAATCATCCTTTCTTACTATTGTCTCTTTACCGTTTCTCACAACCGTGACCCTGTCAGCACAGGTTATGCACGGGTCCATTGAAGCTACTATGACAGGAACATCAGATATCAGGGATTCTTTAAGGCATTCACCGAGAGGAAGATAATTTGCATATGTCGGCGTCTTTATCTTTACCCTGTACGGGGTAAGACCGTCTGAACGCATGTAATATATAAGCTCTCCCCTCTGCGCCTCGACGCGTGAAACCGTCTCTTTCCCCTTCTCGATATTTATCACCGGCGGTGTCTTGTTGATTATGGGTCCAGACGGCATATCCTTTATCGCTTCGCGTATGAGATTGATTGCAGCAGCGCATTCCCTTATCCTTACAAGAAATCTTGAATGGACATCGCACCCTTTCTCCGTGACTGTGTAGAATGATATTTTTCCGTAAGCGCCATATCCGGCCTTTCTGAAATCCTCGCTTATTCCACTTGCCCTTTTCACGGGACCGGTTGCTCCAAGCTCAATTGCCTTCTTCTTTGAAAGCATGCCAGTACTCTCTGTCCTCTTTCTTACAAGATTGTCTTTTTCTATCAGCTTTGTATAATAGTCAATTCTCCCTTCAAGCTTTGCAAGTTTTTCCAGTATTTCCTTTATTTTGGACGGCTCTATGTCGCGGCGAACCCCGCCCGGAAGATTCATTCCGTAGTTTACGCGGTTGCCTGAAACCATTTCAAGAAGCTCCATGACAAGCTCCCTGTCCCTGAACATGTACTGGAAGACTGTCGCAAAACCTATCTCATGAAAGGAAACGGCAAGATTGAGCGTATGCGAATGAAGGCGCTCAAGCTCTGCCA
This sequence comes from Microcaldota archaeon, assembly GCA_013151465.1. GTDB lineage: Archaea > Aenigmatarchaeota > Aenigmatarchaeia > QMZP01 > QMZT01 > JAADIF01. Next base: position 6,041 of record JAADIF010000001.1, read on the forward strand.
TGACAACGCGGATATATTCCGCCCTCTCAGCGACCTGTATATCGGCAAGCGCCTCGATTCCGCGCGTGAATGCAAGCGTGTGGCTGTGGCTGCAAATGCCGCATATCCTTTCTGCAAGAAATATGTCCTTTATCCATTGCCTTTTCTCAAGGGACTTTTCTATCCCCCTATGGCTGTAACCGAACTTGAATTCGTAATCAACAACCTTTTCCCCTTCCACAACAAGCTTCAGGTGCAACGGCTCGACAAGAGCAGGATGCTGTGGTCCGAAGGGAAGGCAAAAATCGCTCATGGTTAATATTATTGGAATAGTCCGATATAAGATTAAGCGTTATGTATTACATTTTGGAATATCTCTACAATTTTTAAAAGATATGAAAAATAATAGAGTTATTTTTATATCCCATTCCTTCATCAGTGCATACCGCCCAAAAGGGCACTTATAGCCACGCTTTCCGAATTCGGGACGGAAAAAATAGACGGAACGCTTATCCAGAAGGTGCCTGTATATTATTTTTGATATAAATGAGCACTTTCTACACTTCACGAAATAAAATTGAAGAATATTTATTTGTCTTCAATAAGTTCCATATTCTCCAAATCTGGGAAGTTCAGAATTAAGCTGCAATCTTTCTTGATAGGTTGAGCGGAAGCGGGATTTTTTCTATTTCTCTGCTGCCCTCAAATTTGAGGATTATGAATATCCAGAAAATGTTTCCGCGTTTGTCTATCTTGACATTTGCTTCTTTTATCTGTGACAATTTTGCTTTTGGTATTCCATAGAGGAAATCCGGATTTAGTATCTCGACAGCGGATATATTATAGTTTTTATCCAGATCAATTATAACCTCTCCAAGATTTACGCTTGCCTTGTTTTTTCTGTCCTCTCTGTAAACTAAAAGGGAATCAGATTCCCTATCATACATGAATTTGAATTTGCTCATATTAATACCTTATTTTCGGTTTTTTTATTAATTTTTCCATTTTCTTCGTTGTAGTGAATGCTGTTACTATATACAACTTATTTTTAAGCGTTTTATATGTTACAACCACAAACAATCTCTTCCTCTTGGTTATTTCAAACACGAGCCCGTATGTTTTATCATGAGGTCTTCTTGAAGGCTGCTCATCAACACTTATCAGAGAATCCGGATTTCTCAAATTTTTCAACACATCCTCAATTTTTACACCGTGTATATTTTCTATTTTGAATCTTATCTTACTGCTGATTTTTATCCTCTCATCTTTTATGTTTTTCAACAGTTTCTTCATCTGAAAAGTGTTCATATAGGAATTTTACTTACTGTATTTTATATCTTTTAATATAGAGAATAAGGATATAGAAATGTATGAGCGCTTCTTGGAAAGTG
>JAADIF010000054.1 GCA_013151465.1 Microcaldota archaeon
GATAAGTCTAAATCTGGTACGTTGTTAAACGTTCATGTCCAGAAAGTGAACTATACCGATAAAGGGACAAAATGACAATACGTTCTACATCGTTATTTTGACGGATTCTCCTACGGAAATTATGAAAGAGATGTTAAGAAGAATATCTTATTATATATATGATATATAGAATGTATTTAATCATATATTTCTTTTAACAGTTATTTTGCTTCCTTTTCCTTTCGGAGACGAAAAGACAATCTTTCCGCCACATTCACAATATCCTGTGAGAGTAGGTCTTCTGTACGGTCTTCCGCAATTGTTACAAACAAAACCTGTAACGTCTTCTTCAGTAAGCTTATCATTGTTTCTGTCCTTCTTTCTCCCTTTCATGGTCATCGAGGTGAAAAGATTCATCTGACGCCCCTTGCCCATAAGTTCTGATTTGGATATATCAAGTGCCTCGAAAATCCTCTCGACTGGCGGAAGGAGTTGGTTTTCCATATAATAGTTAGAATCGAGCTGAATTCCTTTCTCTTTTACATATGCAGGATCCTCTGCTCGGTGTGAAAGAAGTTGAGTTCCCTTGACTATCACATAGCTTATCCTTTCACCAACATTTGGCGCTTCGGCAGGATTTCTTTTGGCCATCTTTTTGGCGACTTCTGCGTGCGGCTGGACACCTGGGTAACTTTCAGGCTTTTTTGTAAGGGTTTTTGTAACCACAAGTTTTTCCATGGGTATTTTTCCTTCGGACAAACCCTTTACAGTATTTTGGAAATATTTTACCGCTTTATCTATGTCATTTTCTTTGAGGATTATGTTTATTATATTGTTCAATGTTTCGGAAGAAAGATCGCACCAATCCCGACGTACTGTCTCTATACCCTTCATATCTATTTTCTCTGACCATGATCCATCCCTTTTTGGTGTGAAGCACCATGCAGCGTATCTTTTTTTAGCAAGCGGTAAGAAACGCTTGAATATCTTTTCAAATTCAAGTTCCATTATGCCCGGAAGCATTTGTGTAATGTCGTCAGACATCTTTTTGCTTATCTCTGCAACCTCTTCAAGCGTCATGTCATGCGGGAGCTCTACCATAACAGAATCGGTGTCACCATAAATGACTTTATAACCGTATTTTTCTTCGATTGTTCTTTTTGTCAGTTGAATCGTTTCCCTCCCCCACGATGTTATTGCATTCCCTATATCCATATTATAAATTCTCGCCCGCGGATAACCCATATGGCCATAGAAGGCATTTGACATGATTTTTATGCCAAGCTGTTTTGTATTGAGCTCTCTTATCTCCTCTTTCTTGTCTTCTGAAATCGCTTTCTGCATAAGTTTCTTGACTTGCGATCTTTCATTCATCAAACGTTCAAGTATTTGTGGAACAATACCTTTTCTGATTTCAGGCTTGACGAAACTTCCACCTTCCGGGGATTCGTGTATCTTGTCAGGTGAGGGATTGTCGGTTCTTGATTTGTTTACCAGCGTCGTGGGGCATATGTTAAATGTCCTGATGAGAGACGGATACATCGACTTGAAGTCGAGGACAGCGACGTTTTCATGCATTCCGGGGACGGGGTCCAGGACAAATCCTCCTTTAAGTCCGATCTTCCTTTGCTTGTCACGTTCCATCATCTCTTCTTCTGTGGGTTTCAAAGGGAATATGTATCCATTCTTGTTAAATTCCCTCAAAAGGAAATTTTCTATTCTCTGCGTTTCGCCGCCATCTAATACGTCTTGTAAAAGAAGACCGCAGATGCGCGATATTCCTATATATTTGTCAAGGAGATTGAGTTCGCCATAGAGACGCATTGCAAGGACAGAGTCAGTTATATTATATGAAACGAGACGTTCGAAATCATTTTTACTACCTTTCCAGAGTCCTTCCATCTCCGAATATTTTACATCCTCTTTGTGTTCACCTAGGAGTTTGAATGAGACGTTATCCAATGTGTAACGTTTGAATGAAAAATCCTTCTTTATGAGGACAAAGGGATCCACAACCACCCTGCCGAGAATGTTATTGCGATACTTGCCGGCAAATTTTCTTGTCCACGCACGCTTATCTGTGGCTCTCGTAAAATTTGTAGGGATCCCGAGTTTTTGCATCCTTTCAATTATATATGGCATGTCAAAGTTGTTGATGTTATACCCCGTAAGAATATCAGGATCGAATTCGTTTATTATATCAATAAGACCTTTTAACATCTCCTTTTCATTTGCGTAGGCCTTCACGTCATTTCCAGGTCTGGTGCTTATGACGAATTTATCCCTCCCCTGGAATTTCCCGCTGAAGACAAGTGATATCATGATGATGGGATCCCTTTCAGGGATTGGAACTTCCGTGCTGACCGCAGATATGCATTCTATATCGAGTGCAAGCACTTTGAGAGGAGCGTTGCCCACCTTATCTACAATGTTTATTTCATTTATCGTGTATTTTCTTTCAGTTCTTACGATATCAGTTCCTGCGTTTGTTGCGTTGTTTAGGTCTATCCACATCAGACTTCCAAGCCCCGCATCATTCATAAAACGATATTTGAAAAGTATATCCGCTTCATACGCCGTGCCTCCTCCGCGAATTACTTTATCTCTGAGTTCGGGCGTTTTGCTAGGATCGTGAATCGTGACTTTATGGAGTTTCATTTTGTCTGTCCTGTAAAAAATGGGGTATATCCTTTCTACCTCTTCTATCTCTATGACCTGCCGGTCATCCTTTAACCATTCAGGAACCTCGTCGACATAAAAATAGGGTAGAAAATTATGATAAAATACACATACACTCTTCCCATCATCGGTCTTGCCATAAAGCCGTATGAGTGGTTTACCATCGAGCATCACGTAATCGGCATCAAGAATCTGCATGAGCATAGACATCACTTAACAAATGCATCTGAAGGTTTATATGGATTAAACTGAATAAGTATAAAGGTGATTTTATGAGGATCAATCCAAGGCAGATGGAGAAAATGATGAAGCAGATGGGTATGCAGACAACGCAGATAAGCGCAGATGAGGTTATCATAAAAAGGAGCGATGGCGGGGAGATAATAATAAGAGATCCCGAAGTTTCAAAGATAAAGATGATGGGGCAGGAATCTTTTCAGATAACGGGCACAGTTGAAGAGAGGCAAGAGCCTGAATTTAGCGAGGATGACATTATGATGGTTTCAGAACAGGCAGGAGTTTCGAAGGAAGAGGCATTAAAAGCCTTGGAAGAATTCGGCGATATCGCGGGGGCAATTCTACATCTCAAGAAATGAACGACTTGTTCTTCCAGGTGCCTTGTTTTCATTTCTGATTCGCAAACAGAAACCTTATATAACTTATATATGTATGATAATTACATCTTATCAAATATCAAAGGGGATTGGATGAAAATTAAGAGTTTGGGGAAGTTGCTTCACAAGGAAGCAAAGACAGAAAAAACAGCCAGAACAGCTAAAGACTTTATTATAGCCAACTGGCAGTATTTATTCCTCCTGGCGATAGTGATTCTTGCATTTGGTATAAGATATATGCCCGCAAGACATGGCGAGCTCCAGGCACTCGATCCTTTCTATATATATAGGATGACTGATTATGTCCTCACGCACAACATGCAATTTCCAGAACTTGATACCTTAAGGTATTATCCCTTCGGTCTTCCGACACCAAAATACGAATTCCCCGGGCCATTCTATATTCCGGCGATACTATATTTGGTGTTTTTTCAGATATTTGGTCTATCGTTGTTTTCATTTGCATTCATCTATTCACCGTTGATGGGGGCTTTGGGAGTTCTCGTGATGTATTTCATAGCAAGGGAGCTTTTCGACGATAAGATAGCAGGGCTTTTTTCAGCGTTTTTCCTTGCCGTTGTTCCAGGTTTCATAACAAGGACATCCGCGGGCTTTTTTGAAAAGGAACCTGGGGCAACACCGTTTATGCTTCTTTCCGTTTATTTTTTCATAAGGGCGTATAAGAAGAATTCATGGATTGACGGTCTTCTCGGCGGGCTTTCACTGGGCATCATGTCAATAACATGGGGCGGTGCCGAGTACATGAGAATGTTCTTTGCGCTTGTGACATTGGTGTTGTTAATCGTCAACAAATATTCGGATGGACTCCTTAAAGGTTACACACCGATTGTCATATTCAGCGTTCTTTTACCTTACATAATGCCAAGGCCATACGATATTATGAGTACCGCTTCAATCGTGCCAATCGGTATTCTTGCAATCTTATTGCTACGTTACGGTATTGTAAAGTACAACATTGTCAAAAAAGACCAGGTTCCGTATCTTGTGCCAGCAATGGTGCTTTTGTCGTTTGTCGGGGCGCTTATAGGATCAACGCAATCGAGATTCATCTGGGATAAGCTTATGTCAGTATCAAGAATTCTCTTATTGTCTAAAGGTGTCATGGGTTCTACCGTTGCAGAGAACGCACCCGGCACATGGGGAAATATAATGGATATGTTTGGCGCAAAATTCTCGGGAGCCATCTTTCCACAGCTTTCACCATACCTAGCTTATTTCAGTGTGTATATACTCATGTTATTCGGTGCACTTTTCCTTGCATATGAAATATACAAAAAGAGGGATATGCTCTATCTTATCCCACTTCTGTGGCTTATTACAACTATATGGGCGACGCTTGGTTATGTGAGGCTTTTATTCCTTCTTGGTCCTGCGGCTGCAATAACGGCAGGTTTTTTTGTTGCAGAATTGTTCAAGTATTCAGAAAAGGCTAGATTTGAAATTACCGTGACAGAAGCGAAAAGAAAAGTAAATCTGACACTTGTTATTGTTGCACTGTTTGCGGTTTTGCTTATAGTTGTCAATATATCATCAGCTTATGTTTTCGGAAACTCCATAGGACCATCATACAACAAATTCTTTGACGAAGCCATGACATTCATGAAAGAAAAGACGCCTGAAAACTCGTCTATACTTTCATGGTGGGATTTTGGATACTGGTTCCAGACGCGCGGCGAACGTCCCTCAATTGCTGATGGAGGAAACGTAAAACTTTCTCTTGTAGAAGAGATAGCACGCTGGTATACCGACAATCCCAACAACTGGACCAATTATACATGGTTCTTCAGCAGGTACAAGCCTGACTATATACTTATGGATTACACGTTACCTGGAAAATACGGAGCGATATCGAAAATATCATCAGACGGCAAGCAGATAATAGGCATAATGCAATTTAGGAATAACGGAGCAACGACACAGGACAATAAAACGATTTATCAGTTTTCTGCTCCTCCGTATGAGTTGTGGGTTCCATTCGAGTCAACGGGGGCGATAGCCGGAAGACCGGTCTTCCTTATATCGCAGAATGGCAGATATTACCAGAAAGCATACATAAATGATCTTTGCACGACAAACGGAATAATAACGCTTGGAAACGTCACATCGGATACTATGCCAGGTTGCATATCGCTTACCAATTTCGGGGTGTTCTATATACCACCGGAAGCAGAACACACAATCTTTACATCACTAATGTTCATGGACGGGTATGGTCTTGAAGATCTTGAAAAGGTCTTTGATAATGGAGCAATACGGATTTACAAAGTGGATCTTGATAAACTTGCTTCATAATTTTTTATTTCAATTCCCTATTTCTATACAATGATATTATGAAATCGTCAGTCATTATTTTGGACCTGGACGGAACAATTGCATCTCTACCGACAGATTATGTTGCAATGAGAAATGAGCTTCATAAATCCTTTCTCAAATTCGGGATAGACAAGAGTTTCAGGCCGCTGTATAAGACAATAAAAACATCTTGTACAAGAATTGAGAAAACGGAGGGCAAAGAAAAAGCGAAGGTTGTGTACGAGGAAGCGATGAAATTGATAGAGAAATTCGAGCTGAATAGTATAGATAAAGCTGAAATGAAAACCGGCGTTCACGGATTCTTGAACGCTATGAAAAATAAAGGAAAACACATTGCCATATTTTCATCGAACACAAGAAGATGTGTTGAAAATGTGCTTGAGAAATTCAACATCATGGATTATGTTGATTTCGTTGTGTCAGCAAATGATGTCAAAGAGCTAAAACCTTCGCCTGAAGGCATTTTTCTTATCTCTAAAAGATTTAATGTGCAATCACAAGATATTGTCATGATAGGTGACAGCACCAAAGACATACTTGCCGCAAAAAACGCCGAGGCAAAACCGGTCGGGATTGTTGGCGGCATATCAACGCGAAAGGAGTTGGAAGATGCTGGTGCGCTTGCTGTTTGTAACAACCTTTCAGAATGTATAGAGGAGATAGAATGAGTTATGAGGAATTCATACTTCCGTTTGTATCATCGTTAATAATAACATTGGCCGTCACGCCATATTTCATCAGGAAATTCAAAGCGATGGGGATAGCGGGAAAGGACGTACACAAAAAAGACAACCGTCTTGTCGCAGAAATGGGCGGAATTCCAATCCTTATAGGTTTCATTGTCGGGTTTTTGTTCGTCATTTTCTATTTTCTCCCACAGACAATTGAGCTTATCGCAATCTTTGCAACAATGCTGCTTGCAGGAATTGTTGGTATAATTGACGATACGCGCGGAATGAGGCAAAAGGTAAAGGCTATAATACCAGTGTTTGCTGCATTGCCTCTCATGCTCATTCAAGCAGGTCATCATGAAATGGTCGTCCCATTCATCGGGCAGATAGATTTTGGAATAATCTATCCTCTCATATTCATTCCTGCCGCAATAACAGTCGTTTCAAACGCATTCAATATGCTTGCCGGCTACAACGGCCTTGAAGCGGGACTTGGGTTCATATCCACGATTTTCATGGGCATTGCGTCATACATGGTGGGAAGCTATCTTGTTGCGGCATACATGTTTGGTCTCGCCGGAGCGCTGCTTGGATTTCTTTATTTCAACAAGTATTCTGCAAAGATATTTCCTGGAGATAGCGGCGTTTTTATTATAGGAAGCGCTATAGCGACAGGGGCCATTGTTGCAAACCTCGAGGTTGTCGGTATAATACTCATCCTGCCGCATATAGTAAACGGTGCAATAACATCGATTGATATTCTGAGAGGAAAACCCATAGAGAAATTCGCAAAAGTAGACAATGACGGATACTTGAAGCCCCCCTCAAGAAAGTATGTTTACAACCTTTACTACACGCTTGCTAATCTTAGAAAAACAACGGAAAAACAGATAGTGTGGGAATTCTGGATAATGGAAATTTTATGCGGTATCGCAGCCGTTGTAGTTATTACTATTATCTAGGCATCAGATCTTTATGCTTCTCCATTCTCCTTCTTTCAGAAGGACAGGACCAGAATCCATGTGCCTTATCCAATACACATCATTTCCGACAGCGTTGTATTTTTCCACATCCGGTGTTTCCTCTCCGTATGCAAGCTTCACATAGATGTAAGGCATATTAACTCCGGCTTTCGTGAAGAAGAAGCTTGTTGTGAAGAATCTTCCTATATTTATTTCTGTCGGGCAGGGCTTACCGTCTTCATCTCTTTTCATGTCTACACAGAAAACACCAGTCGCCTTCCTATCGACAGCCTTTATACATTTTGCTGCAATGTCATTGGCCTCTTCATCGACAATCGTTTTTGCAACAGAAGGTGTTCCTGTTATCCCGGAAGGTGCAAGATATGGGTAAATATATTCTATGCGCTCCCGTGCCTGGGAGGTTATTATTTCACCGTCTTTCCACACAGACTGGAATGCAATGTTTTGGCCCGGAAGATAATCTTCAGCAATGAATTGCCAGTCCTTTCCCCTCGCTCTCCAGTATCTGAGCCATGCAATTCCTGTTTCCATATTCTTAACAATTGTACTGCCCCTTCCGCCTGCTCCGGAAGTTGCCCTGAGCCAGAACGGATAGCCGAATCTATCGACTGCTTCCTGCAAATCGTCTTCAGAATTTATCATTATCGCTTTTGCTACTGGAATGCCCGCTTTTTCCCAGACACGCGAAGACTCGAATTTATTCTGACATATCCTTATAGCATCTTTACTGGGGAGAAATGTTTTTGCATCGAGCTTTTCCCTGTTCTCTGATATAAATCTGACCTCCGTGTCTGGCTGTGGATGAACAAGCTCTATTCCGTCTCTTGATATTATTTCATTAAGTTTCTCGATATAGGAAGGGTCTTTGTTTCCTACAGTCGAGAGATATCTCTTGTCAACATCCGGAAATTCAAGATGATATTTGTTCGTGTCTATTCCCGCAATAAACATATTCTCTCCGGAATATCTTAGGGAGCGGATAAAATTCACGCCGGCAGGTCCCCCACAGCCGGTGACAAGTATCTTTTTCATAAGCTAACACCATTACTCCTTAACACTTCCTCTGATATTTTCAAAGCAGCAAGCGCTTCCTCTCCTGTGACAAGAAGGTCCTTTCCATCTTTGATGCAATTGATAAAATGTTTCAGCTCGTTTTTTAGAGGCTCCTCCTTTTTCACATCGATATTGATAATATTGGGTTTTCCGAAGTTTATTACAAAATCCCCAAAATCATCACATTGCCTGTCGTAGACGCTCTCATAAAAGACGAGTTCCTGCGTTACATAGTTTAATTCCGCATACCCTTTCGTTCCCGTGACACTTAATGTCCTTATCTTCACCGGCGTTATCCAATTGACTTCAACGAACGCGTTTGCGCCGTTATACCTGAGGAAAATGCTTGCATAATCATGCCTTTTCTCAATAAGAGCCTTGCCAAGTCCCGCGTATATTTTTTCCGGCCTTTTGCCGAGAAGATAGTTGATTATATCTATGTCATGAACAGCAAGGTCTATTACAACATTCGCATCCTTTATTTGCGGTGGGAAGATGCCAACCCTTCGTGCATTCACCGATGTAATCTTTCCGAGTTTTCCCTCATCAATCATATCCTTAATCTTGATTACAGCGGGATTGAATCTCTCTACATGACCTACTGTCATTTTTACACCATTCCTTTTTGCCGCATCAACTATTTCTTTTCCTTCTTCCGTATTTTTTGCGATGGGCTTTTCGACAAGAAAATTGACGTCATGTTCAGCCACATCGAGCGCAACCTTATGATGGAGGAATGTGGGAACACATATAGAAACCGCATCTATTTTTTCATTCTCAAGCATGCTGTTGTAATCGTTATAGAATTTGCATCCGAACTTCTCTGCGACTTCTTTCCCCCCCTTTTCATCGACATCAGAAACAGCAACAAGATTCGCTTCTTCCAGCTCCGAGTAAACCCTTATATGGTTCCTGCCCATATTCCCCGTTCCTATCACAGCTACATTAACAACCATAAAAGCACCAGACAGAATAAGTTTGGTCAAGCGATTTTTATAGCTTTGTGGAATAATGTTCTTTTTTCAATTGCGAACACTCAAAATGAGAACCGTTTTATTTCTCGAATCCTTTTATAGTCTCCACGATCTTTTCTCTGTCATCTTCCGTAAGATGCGGACCCACTGGTATGGAAACCACTTCCCTTGAAACACGCTCTGCTATGGGGCAGAGCCCTTCCTTAAAACCGATGGACTGATAGAATGGCTGCATATACACAGGCATCGGATAATAAACCCTGCAACCTATACCGTTATCGTTCATATATTGCAGGAATTCATCCCTTCTTCCATTTAATATTTTCAGCGTGTATTGATGCCACGACGGTATAACATTGTCTGGAACAAATGGTGTTTCCAACCAATCGATATCGGAAAGCTCCTTTGTAAAAAACTTTGCATTCTCCGCGCGTTTAGCATTGAGGAAATCAAGCTTTCGGAGCTGGACAAGACCAAGTGCCGCATTTATGTCAGTCATCCTGAAATTGTATGAAAGCAGCTCCTGAAGATATTGCTCGGATTGGCCGTGATTTCTTATCTTCCGCGCATTTGATACGGCATCTTCGGAATTTGTCAGAATCATTCCGCCTTCTGCGGTTACAATGTTCTTTGTTGCATAGAATGAAAAGCATGATGCATCGCCGAATGAGCCCGCTTTCTTTCCGTCATATTCAGCGCCATGCGCCTGCGCCGCATCCTCTACGAGGAGCAGACCATTATCATAACATATTTCCTGTAATCTCTTCATGTCGCAGGTCTGTCCGTAAAGGTGGACAGGCATTATGGCTTTCGTGTTTTCTGTTATTTTCTTCTCAACGGAATCGGGATCCATGTTAAAGGTTTTCGGGTCAATATCCGCAAAAACCGGCTTTGCCCCTACATAAAGAATTGCATTTGTTGTCGCCTGAAACGTGAATGCAGTTGTTATTACTTCATCACCCTTCCCAATTCCGAGCGCTTCAAGGGCTATCATCAATGCCGTCGTGCCGGATGATGTTGCTATTCCGTATCTTGTGCCTATGTATGAGGAGAAATCATCTTCGAATTCCTTTGTCTTCTCATGCTGGACAAGAAAGCCTGAACGCAGGACATCTTCAACCGCGCGTATCTCATCCTCTCCTATATCCGGCTTCGATATCGGAATCATGATTAGAATATATATTTTTGTTTTAAAATGCTATCTCAATGAATTGTCGAAACAGATATTGAAGGTTTAAAAGGTTTGAGGAATCTTAATATACTCACTAAAAGGAATTCATCTGGATTCTCTCTTGTGTGGTTTAATGAAAGTCGGAATTGTCGGTTACGGTGCATATGTGCCGCGTCTTCGCATAAAATCATCAGACATCGCAAAAATATGGGGAAAAGACGAAGAAAGTGTTGCAAAACTTGTTGGGGAAAAGAGCGTTCCCAATATGGACGAAGATGCAGCGACGATGGCCGTTACTGCATCAAGATTCGCTCTTGCGCGGGCAGGTATAAACCCGGCAGATATAGGCGCTGTGTATATTGGTTCAGAATCACATCCTTATGTTGTCAAATCGACAGCTGCAATTGTTGCAGAAGCGATAGAGGCAACACCAGTAATGACGGCAGCAGACCTCGAGTTTGCATGCAAGGCCGGGACAGCAGGATTTCAGGCAGCGATGGGGCTGATAAAGGCCGGTTATATCAAAGCTGGTCTTGCGATAGGCTCGGACACGTCGCAGGGAAGGCCTGGTGATGCGCTGGAATACACGGCCGCTGCGGGTGCTGCTGCATACATATTCGGAACTGAAAGTATAATAGCTACGGTTAATGATTTTTGTTCTTTCACGACGGATACTCCCGATTTCTGGAGAAGGGAAGGCGAAGATTATCCGCGCCATGGCGGCAGGTTCACAGGCGAGCCTGCATATTTCAAACACGTTCTTTCTGCAACAAAACTTCTCCTTGAGAAAACAGGTACAACCGTTGACGATTATGATTACTTTGTATTTCATCAACCCAATGCAAAATTCCCAATAATTGCAGCAAAAAAGCTCGGCGTCCCAAAGGAAAAGATCCTTCCAGGATTGCTCGTTCCTAAAATAGGAAACACGTACTCCGGGGCAGTCCCCCTGGGACTTGCCGCTGTTCTCGACATTGCAAAACCGGGGGACAGGCTACTTGCAACATCGTTTGGTTCTGGTGCAGGCTCTGATTCCTTCTCAATTACAGTTGAAGATGAAATAGAAAAGAAGAGAGGTCTCGCTCCACTCGTTAATGAGTTCGTAGAAAACAAAAAATACATAGGATATGCGGAATATGTGAAATACAGAAAGAAGATAAAAGGTGTTGAAGCATGATTGACTATTCAAAGCTAAAACCTGCTCGTGATGTTGCTATCATAGGTATAGGCTCCACCATATTTGGCGAACACTGGGACAAAAGCTTGCGGGATCTTGCGGGAGAGGCCGGCTCAAAGGCGCTTCATGATGCAAACATAGACCCGAAGGAGATACAGTTTCTTGTTGGGGGGAACATGTCCGGGGGGATGTTTGTCGGACAGGAGCACGGTGCCGGGCTTTTTGCAGATCATCTTGGCATAACGCCTGTCGGCGCGATAAGAACAGAAGCAGCCTGCGCGTCAGGGAGCCTGGCCGTTCGCGTTGGGTACATGGCAATAGCATCCGGCATGTATGATGTTGTAGCAGTCGGTGGCGCCGAGAAAATGACCGATGTTTATGGTGACCGGGCAACATCAGTCCTTGCCGGGGCAATGGATCAGGAAAACGAGGCATTTCACGGTCTTACGTTTCCAGGAGTTTATGCATTCCTTGCAAACAGGCATATGCACGACTACGGAACTACAAGGGAGCAGCTTGCGTTAATCCCCGTGAAAAACCATAGGAACGGCGCGCTGAATCCCATAGCACATTTTCAGCGCAAAATAACGTTGGATAATGTTCTCAATTCCCCGCTTGTTGCAGATCCTCTTCGCCTGCTTGACTGTTCACCCATATCTGACGGTGCGGCAAGCCTGATAATGGTTTCAGCGGACAAAGCGAAGGATTATACCAACAGCCCGATATATATAAAGGCATCAGCTCAGGCAAGCGACAGTCTTGCTGTTCATGACAGAGAGAATATAACAACGCTGAATGCAACACTCGTAGCTTCGAAAGAAGCATACGCCAGAGCAGGATTAGGACCCGAGGACATAGATTTTGCAGAAGTCCATGATTGTTTTTCCATCAATGAGCTCATAGCATACGAGGACTTGGGATTCGCCAAGAAAGGCGAAGGCGGGAAGCTCATAGAATCCGGTGAAACGGAGATAAGCGGTAAAATTCCGGTAAACACTTCTGGAGGGCTTAAGGCAAAGGGGCATCCTGTGGGGGCGACTGGAGTTGCGCAGCTGGTTGAACTGGTTGAACAGCTTCGCGGGGAAGCAGGAAAAAGGCAGGTAGAGAATGCGAGAGTTGGTCTTGCCCACAACGTCGGGGGATCAGGTGCGACTGTCGTAATTCACATATTGTCAAATGAGAGATGATTGTTATGAGCGAGTTTGCGGTTCCGTTCCACTGGAGAAACTTCAAGAGTAGATACAACCTCATAGGTTCAAGGTGCTCTTCATGCGGAAAATATTTTTATCCTGAAAGAAGCATCTGTCCGATATGCAAAAGGACAGTCAAAATGGAGAAGGTTAAGTTCTCTGGAAAGGGAAGAGTTTTTACTTATACAGTCATTCGGGTTCCACCTGAAGGTTTCAGTTCATATGCTCCGTATATTGTTGCTATAATAGAGCTTGAAGAGGGTGTAAAGATAACAGGTCAGATTGTTGATTGTGAACCGGAAGATGTTGAAATAGGAATGCCGGTTGAGGCAGTGTTCAGGAAGATGAGAAGCGAGAAAGGCTCCGGTATAATCCTTTACGGAACAAAATTCAAACCTGCCTGACAAAACCTGAAGAAACACAATTTCTGGTGCGGCTTTACAAAAACACCACAATTTATGCAATTGAGTTTATTTTCAAAACCAATAAAAACAGATTCATGCAAAATAAAGAATGCATTTTCGAAAGGTGGGAGTATAGAAATGGAAATCATGGATCTGATGGAAGAAGACCTGTTTGATATAGGGCTCGATGAAACGGATTTGGAAGAGATTATAGATGAAGACGATGATGAATCGGAAGGCGATGAAATCGTTGTTTTGGAAGAAGACGAAGAAGGCAATATCACATATTCTGTAAAGAAAAAGGAAAAGTATGCTGATGATGAACATGAGAATGAAAAGAAATATGTAGAATCCACAGAACATATATATGACCATGATGATATTGATGACGAATATTCAACTTGCATGGGTTTTGGATCACAATTCAATCATTTTTATGAATGGAAAGAAAGGGTGAAAATAGAATATTCTGTAGAATTACCAGCTATCGGTGGAACTACAAGCGATATCGTGCCTGATATAACTACCACTGCAAACGAAGATCATATAGAGGAAACAACTTATTATGACAACGAGCCAAAACCATCATTTGAAGTAATAAAATACGAGCAGCCTGTTGTGATGGATTACAGCCACAAGGATTATGTTCATGAACAGATTCTCATAGAGAACAACATAGAAAATGAAATAAATGCTTATGATCTTGTAAACAGGATAAAGAGCGAACTTGGCATAAAAGCGGATTATAGTGAGGAGTTCGGCAGTATATATATAAACGAAATAAATGGCACCAGAGACGGTCAGAACGGGATGTGGTGGGAATTTTATATCATAGACGAAAACAACAACGTACGAATAGGTGAGAATTCAATTGATAAGACGATCCTGAAGAAAGGCGAAAGGCTTGAATGGCGTCTTGCATCAGAAGAACCCGGTGCATGCGGAGGCGTAATAAATGACAATGCGGATGCCAGGATACAATCCATTGGAGAGCAGCTTAGGATAAACTACATAAATCAGGGCAAGTCTTCAATGGGCATCAAATACCCGATTGCAGCTTAAATCAAAAAGTCCATATCAATTCTGCTCAAAGGGATGAGTTTCATAAAAGCGAATAACGCATCAATCATAGCATTATTTGATTTATTCAAAAACGCATTCCATGCATTGCCAACGGCAATCTGCTTTCCTATGACCTTTTTCCATCCTTTCTCATACTCGTGCAGAGAATTTTCAGAAAAATCCCCGGTTTTAGACGCAGCTTCTATGACATTTGCAGCTATTTGAGAAGAAAGCAATGCATAAACAACGCCTCCTCCGCTCCATGGCTTTACCTGACCTGCGGCATCTCCCAAGAGGATTGCCCTCTCAAAATACGTCTTTTCGGCAGGCTTCATAGGGATGAGACCACCTGAAATGTCGGCATCTTGAAGACTGAAAAAATTCATGAGTTCCTTTATTTTTGGTTTTTTTCCCATCATCCCATATTCTGTTTTACCATTTCTGGGAATTTTCCAGAGAAAGTGTTCCGTTATTTTCCTGTTGTAAAAAAGTTCCACTATATCGTTTTCAGGTTTTTCATCGACCATTGCTATAAGCCCTGTCGCTGTTTTAGGAGACACGCCGAAATGGCGTGCCACGACAGAAAGCGGACCGTCCGCCCCCACAATCATCTTTGCTTTATATGCATTATTTTCAGTGAATAGAGAAACATGCGTATCCTCGAATTTAAGCCTGATTATCCTTTCATTGAAAATTATGTCATTTTCGAGACCTTTTGCAAGATACTTGTCGAACATATTCCTGTCGATTACATAGACGGGTCTTTTCTTTTCAGCTTTAAGGGTTATTCCGGACGGGGAGTGTATTAACGCTGTGTGCACCTTCCGCTCTATGAAACTATCATCTATGCGCGTATAGCGCGAAAGATTCCACGAAATCAGCCCGGAACACTGCACAGGCACGCCTATCTCTTTGTGCTCTTCCAGTATTTTCACTGAAAGACCTCTTTTCTTCAGATCTGCTGCGCAGGAAAGCCCCGCGGGGCCTGCACCTATAATCAGCACATCAAGCATAATCTTCACTGGCGGGAATATACATCATTTATATAACTAACGACAAAATAGTTATACTTATGTCAGGAGATTTGACTTTTATTGATAAGTTGTTGGGAAAGAAAGAATCCAAGAATTACCGGAAGTTCATAATAGTGCCACCACTTTTGCTGCTTCTATCTGTAGGTATACTTGTAGGTCATTTCTATCAGACGGGGGAATGGTTCGACAGATCAATAGATTTGAAAGGCGGCACGCTTATAACGGTCAATACGTATAACGATGTGAATATACAGACCCTTGAAGACACTCTATCCGAAAGGTTCGGGGATGTGAGTGTGAGAAAGACCAAAGGAATAAGCACTCCCTCCATAATAGTGGAGGTTTCTGAGGATGTTAATGCAAATGATGTCCTGTCAGAGATGGAATCGTATGGTATCGATACAAGCATAAATTCTGTGCAGATGATGGGCTCTTCTTTGGGAGAATCGTTTTGGCAGCAGGCACAGATGGGTGTCCTAATAGCTTTTATAGCGATGGGAATTATAGTATTTTTGATATTTAGATCCAAGGTTCCATCTCTCTTGGTTATTTCTGCGGCCGTGGCCGATATTTTAACAGCAACCGCTTTTATGCAGGTTTTTGGCATACAATTTTCGCTTCCGAGCATAGCTGCATTGCTTATGCTTATCGGTTATTCTGTAGACACAGACATTATGCTCACGACGAGGCTTATGAGGGATAGTGATGAGCCGTTCATGTCGCGTTTCAGACGCGCATTCAAGACAGGTCTCACAGAGACATTTACAAGTATAGCTGCTGTTAGTGCGCTCGTTATATCCAACATATCGCCAGTATTGACGCAGATAGCGGCGGTTCTCTTGTTAGGCCTCGTCGCCGACATAATATATACGTGGACAATGAACTCCGTATTATTAAGATGGCATATGGAAAATAGAGGTTTGATATAATGTTCAAGTATTGGAAGATAATGATACTAATCGTCTGCGTCTTTGCAGGATTTTTATCGGTTACTTTCAGACCACCTGTTGACGGTGTTGAAATAGCATATATAACAGATTATTCTCCAGCAAAAAATGTACTTGAACAAGGAATGATAATTTCTTCAGCAAACGGAAAACCTGTGCTTACAGTTGATGATTGGATAAAGAATGCAGCGACATTCTCCGGTAAGACAGTTCTTGTCGTGAATGGAAAGCCGTATGAGTTTGTCGTTGATAGAAATAATATTACTGATATAGGAATTGACACGATAAACCCTCAGAAGACAAATCTGGATTTTGGGCTTGATATAAGAGGGGGAACACGTGTAATACTAAAACCCGTCGGAGAAAATGTGACAAAGGATGTCATAGCAGAGGTCATGGACACTCTCCAGACAAGGGCAAATCTGTACGGTCTTAAAGAAATAAAATTCTTCCCTGTCCAAAGCACGGACGGTGAATATTACATACAGATAGAAGCCGCTGGCGTAGGCAGGGAGATAGTGAATGATTTACTTTCAAAACAAGGGAAGTTTGAGGCGTGGATAACAAAACCTGTAGATCTTGTCGGCGGTAATGGAGTGTTCCAGGTCGGTGACAAGAAATATACAGTTACAAGTAATGACGATGGCACACTGACGATAGGAGATATGCGCGTATCCGAAGGCGACGACTTCAATTTGGATGGTATAGAGTTCAAATATGTGAACGCAAGCGCAACCGAGCCAATCTTTTCCGGAAAGGCGTATGATGGGAAAGACATAGAATTGATATTCACAGATTCGAGGCATTCTGCGCTGATACCTGTAAAGAATGGTTTCAGATTCTATTTTACAATCTCGGTGTCGTCCATCGGTGCGGAGAGATTCGCAAAAATAACATCCGGTATACCATCGAGAATGGATCTCACGTCAGGTGATTATTATCTTAAAGATTCATCGATAATCTTATATCTCGATGAACAGGTCGTTTCTTCATTGAGGATATCTTCTGCGCTGGGCGGTCAAATATATACAACGCCTCAGATAGAAGGTTTCAGGGAGGCGAAGGAAGATGCACTTGCCGAAAAATTACGCCTGCAAACAATCCTAAGATCAGGAGCTTTGCCAGTAAAAATGGAAACTGTTTCTGTTTCTGTAATATCACCCAAACTTGGCGAGGACTTCATACCATCTGCGATGTACGCTGCACTTCTGGCAGCCGTCATGGTCGTTGTCGTTATATTTGTCCGTTATAGAAACTTCAAAATCGCAATACCTATGGTTCTTATAAGCTTGTCAGAGGTTGCAATACTTCTTGGTATATCAGCAACAAACGACACAGGAATATGGACGGGTGCTCTTGTCATAAACATGGCAATAATAGGTTTTGCCTGGTGGAAGAAACAAGAAATAGATACATTCACACTTATCGGTGCCGCTCTTATACCGATGTTAGGTATGCTTTCATGGACGATAGATCTTCCAGCGATCGGCGGAATAATTGCAGCAATAGGAACGGGCATAGATGACATGATAATTATAGGCGATGAGACGCTCCACGGAGGAAAAAGAAAAGAGAAAATCATACTTGGAATGAAGGAAAAAATAAAGAGGGCATTCTTCATCATATTCGGTTCCGCCGCAACGACAATAGCTGCAATGGTGCCTCTCATGTCAATAGGCGTTGGCCTCATAAGATCATTTGCAATAACGACGATAATAGGCGTTCTCGTCGGGGTTCTCATAACAAGGCCGGCATATGCAAAGATAATAGAGATGACGCTCGGAAAGGAAAAATAAGCACATTTTATAGATCAACAAAGTCAACTTTATTTTCTTTCGTATCATATATGACAAATGATAGTTTGTTGGAAAGCCCCGCTATTTCCCCCGGATTCACAATAAGCGTGCCGTTTAGCATTTCTTCTCTTTTTCTGTGCGTATGCCCATGAAAAACAGCATCAAATCTACCTTCCAACGCAAGCGATTCGGCGATATGAGGAAAATGCACAAAACCCACTTTCTTTCTGTCAATATTAACAGCCCCAACACCAAAGAGCGTTACGTTCTTAGATTGCAAGAATTCCCTTTTTAATAATTCCGGATTATCCATGTTCCCAAAGGCGCAGAACACGGAAAGCTCTGCCCTTTCTATAACTTTCAGAGCAGAAGGTCTGCAAATATCGCCACAGTGAATTATCACAGAAACACCTCTTCCTTTCATGATGGTTATGGTTTTTTGTATATTCTGGATATTGTTATGGGAATCACTCATCACGCCTACCAACATATCATTTTCCCCGTGCAAGCTTGATATGCGAGTCGGCAAGCTCATACTCATGCGCCTGCGCTGCCAGAAGGTTGAGATCCTGAGCGGTTGCAACAGCTGCTATTATCTCAGCAAGCTTTTTTGCATTATCTCCCGGTCTTTTTCCAGGACCAAAACACCCAAGCATCTCAAGGCATTCTCTTGCCGTTCCGAAACCACAGCCACCGCCGATTGTTGCAACCTCAATCGAGGGAAACGATGCGCCAAATCTAAGGTCACCCTTATCTGTGAGCTCAGCATATGTGAACGCTGAAGCCGACTCGACAATCTGCGCAGCATCCTGCCCTGTCGCTATGAACACGGCTGCTATGGCGTTTGCGACATTCGCATTGAATCCCGCAATTGTGCCTGAAAGCGCCGAGCCCTGATAGTTCTTTATCCAGTGGAGCTTTACTATATCTTCCACGTCGACCTTGAAAAGTTTCTTTGCGATATTCCTTTTTATTATTACTTCTGTCTGAACTTTCTTGCCCCTTCCTTCAAGCACATTCACATGCGCCGATTTTTTGTCGGTGCAGAGATTTCCTGAAAGAGTCACAAGGCGCAGATTGTGCTTTTCGGTGAGGATGCGCACGGCATTTGCAGCATATTTTGTTGCTGAGTTCATGCCCATACTGTCTCCCGTATCAAAAACAAAGCGCACCCATATCTTATTCCCTATCTGATATGTCTTTATATCCACAAGCTTCGAAACCTTTGAATCTTTCTCCGCTTCGCGTTTAAGTTCTTTGTAGAGCTTTCCTTTCGATTCTATCAAACGGCAGATCCTGCTTGCGCTTTTCATATATTTTGCCTCAAGCACGGGGGCTCTTGCCATGCCGGACATTATGACAGTTGCTGTTATGCCTCCAGATTCATTAATTGCCTTTATTCCTCGGTTTGCGCCGGCAATAAGCGCCGCCTCATTTGTCGCCATGGGGACAAAAAACTCGCCCTTTGCATGGTCTCCCTTTATTTTAACTGGCCCTGCAAATCCGAGAGGGATTTTTGCAGCTCCAATTTTTTGTTCTATTCCTGTCGTTAGCTTTTTTGCATCGGCAGTGTCAATCCGGCATTTCTGTATTTCTTCATAATGCCTTCCTGTTTTCTTCTCAATATATCTAAGCCTTACATAATCTGCCATTTTCACCGCTTCTCTCCATTTTGCAGCCCTTTTCCCAAACTCCTCTTCCCATATGAATTGGTCAACAACACGCAGCCTGAGCTTTCCCTTTTCTATTAATTCAAGAGCTTTCCCTATCATTATAACCACAAAGAAATGATGTATTTGTATATTTAAATGCAAAATCTTCATTAAACGTAGATTGCAGATATTTAGGTCGATGACATGCTGAAGAAGCAACATATGGAGGAAATGTTCCGCCTGATTAGAGAAAACAGCGCAAAGCGTGTATTTGTGCAGGTTCCAGAGGGGCTTAAGACAGACATTTACGCATTTGCCGCGTTCTTTGCGGAAAATGGAGTGGATGCAATCTTTTCCGTCGAACCGTGCTTTGGCGCATGTGATCTGCGAGATCGCGATGCAAAACTGCTTGGCTGCGATCTTCTGGTCCATATAGGGCATGCAGATTTTGGCGTAAAGCCTGACGTAAAGACCATATACTATGAATTGAGAATTGATTTTGACTTTACGCAAATCATTGAAGAGAACAAACAGGCACTAGACAGATATAAAAAGATAGGGCTCATGACAACAGTCCAGTTTGTCCATGAGGCAGAGCGAATCAAGGCATTCCTAGAAAATATGGGAAAAGAGGTCTTTTTGGGCAAAAACAAAAAAAGCGGCTATCCGGCACACGTCCTGGGTTGCGACTATACAGCAGTTTCAGAATTCATTGATGATGTTGACTGCCTCCTTTATTTCGGGTCAGGGGCATTTCACCCTTCAGGCATCTTGATACAAAAGCCGATACTTTCAGTAGATATGGGAAGTGGGAGGATAACAGACATAAGCGAGAACGTGAGAAAGCTTGCAATAAAAAGAGAGCTTTCCATAGAGAAAGCAAGAGGCATGACGAATTTTGCCGTTTACGTGTCAACAAAACCCGGCCAGATGCATACGAAAGCCGCAATGAATGCAAAGAGAATGTTGGAAGAGAAGGGAAAACACGTTGTGCTTATATCGGCCGATATGCTGACACCTGAAAAACTTATCGGCATGAAAGTTGATGTAATAGTAAACACTGCCTGCCCGCGCATACGCGAGGACGCGGGGCTTTTCGGAAAAATAATATTAAATTACGAAGATGTGAAAAGGATCTGATCCAAAACCCCAGAAATCAGCTTGCAAAAAATTCCTCATCTATCGTGGTCTTCTTTTTCTGTTTTAGCTTTCTTTCGTATTTTTCAACCCATTTGTCAACTTCCGCAAGCGCTTTTGCATCGTTTCCCACGCCTGCAGTGTTGCCAACACCCACAACTATGATTTTATCGCCTTTTTTAGTGCGGGAGATGCTTCTTTTGACAGATTCCATCACTTCCGGGATTGCATCCTTTACGGCCTTTCTCATCGGTAGTATTGCTTCCTCCGGCTTCATCTTGACGATTATGGAATCCAGTGGTATTTTGTTCTTGACGGCTACTGCCTCTATGTATGATTTCTCCACGCCCGGACCGCCCATTGCAACACCAACTCCTTCAGCAACGCTTCCGGTCTTTTCACCTTCAAGCTTTCCTGCTGCGTCAATTGTTATTATACGGGCTATCTTGTTCTTTTCGACGAGCTTCTCAACCGCTTTTCCGGGTCTTCCGAGGCGTCCTCCAGGACCTTTTGCCTTTATTACAAGAAGCTTTCTCCCATTAAGAGTTGTTTCCGCAAGCAGTGTCTCTTCCTCAATTTCCTTTGTTTTGAACTTTCCTATGAGTTTTGCCGCTGCGTATGGTCCTATTGCATCGCCTATTGGCTGTCCCTCCGCAAGTGCTTTTGTTCCTTTAGCCATCGAAACTGCGAGCTTCTCGATGAGCGGAAGCTGCATCTGAAGTATTATTGCAAGCTGGTATGAGTTCGTTTCTTTTATGAGTTTTATGTAATGCTTGAGAATCTTTGAAAGCATGTACAGTTCTATTCCAGCGGAAAATCCCATCATCGCATTTGCCTTCCTTTCATTTCCCGCCTTTGGCATTACTTGGTCAACAAAATAGGCAAATCTGTCCTTTTGCGCCGTTATCATATGATCGAGCTTGGCTATGATGCCGTTTGGATCCAGGTCAACCGGATTTATAACAAAGAACTCGAAAAACCTGTTTATAGACTTGACTGTTGTCTTAGATGGTTTTTTATCAACCTTATTAATGAGAAATTTCTTTGCTCGTGTCGACATCAAATCGAGTTCCTCTGAAACCTTTTCAAGCTTCCACATTATCTGCATAAGCATGAGCTTTGGATAGAAAAACAAAAAGCCTACCCACATAGCCATAAAAGCTAACCACGAGATCCAGTCGCCCCCGCCGCCAATCAATGGATTCATAATAATACCTATTCCTATATATTTATACAATCACACCAAATACGTCATAGATTTCATATATAATTCAATACATCAAACATTATTTAAGCGATATGAAATAATATAATAGTGTCCATAACATTTAAATAGAAACGTAGGAGAGTTTTATGCTGTTATTTCGAGGGACGTTGGTAGCAATCACAATTTTCATAGTCGTTGGGGCTTTGATGGCTCCGCAGGTCATTGCAGCGGATTTCTGGTCAGATATGATGAAAGGGATCGAGGAATGGTTCCGTATATCGCCTTTCAGAGGCATTTTCGGTACACCCGAGAAAGAGATATCAGTTGTTACCATAAAATTCTTTCCACAAAGCTACGCAATAAATCCAACCAGCCCCTATGACATTTCAACATCAGCATTCAACGTCTTCGATTTTGCCGGCGAGATAAATTATAATAGCTCTAGTGGGGACATATCGTTCAGTAGTGAGGGCGGCACGAGAATTGTTGCGCACCTGGATGAGAATATAACTATAACGAACCTGAAAATTGCGCGTTTTAGTATGGACAACCTCGAGCTTGTTATAACTAAAGGCAACTGGACGGAAGCGACAAGAGAAGGAAGCGCAGAGTTTACCGATTTCTCCGGTGAAGCGCATATTTATTCCACTTACATCGAACTCTTTGGTAATGTTTCCAAGATAGAAAAGAGATAAATAGTATTTAAGTATTTTGTTATAATATTATGACTATGAAACTCGAAGTATTCGAAAATGGGAAAGAGAAGATAGGCATTGAAGTGATTGGAGAAGGTCACACACTTCTGAATATACTTAAAGAGGAAGCATGGTCTGCCGGGGCAAAACAAGCGTCATACATCATAAAGCACCCATATATGTCCAAGCCGAAAATAATCGTTAGAGGGAAAAATCCCAAAAAAGTGCTTATGGACGCAGCGCAGCGAATAGTCGATGAATCCAAAGAATTTTCTACTTTGTTCTCGAGAGAAACAAAGAAAAAATGATTCGGTCTTCCTCAAAACTCTTCTCTAACGGTGGTTATGTGTTAGATGACTCGGGATATGGGACTGTTGTGTACATCATTATTGGAATCGTGCTTGCCGTTATCGTTAATTATGGCTTGGGGTTTGTCCTCGGGACAAGCATGCCAATTGTTGCGGTCGAATCAAATTCCATGGTGCCCACGTTCAGTAAGGGCGATATACTTATATTGCAGGGAGCAACAGACCTCAAAGAAAGTGACATAATAGTTTATTCTGTTCCCACAAGAACAACACCTATAGTGCATCGTATAATCGAGAAAAATCCGGACGGTACATATCAGACAAAAGGCGATGCAAACTATGGTCAGCTTCCTTTTGAAAAGAGAATAACAGTTGACCAGATAAAAGGGAAAGTCATATATATAGTTCCATATCTCGGATGGGTCAAGATAGGTTTATCTGAGTTGTTGCGGGATTATATAATGCCTAATTATATATGGTTTATCCTCTTAGCGATAGTTGTTGTTGCATTATATATCTCATTTTTCGGTAAGGATGATTTAGCATAAGAATGTGATTATATGGAATTTTGTCCAAAATGCGGCGGTATGATGGCCGTAAAAACAGAAAAGGGAAAGAAGAAACTCGTATGCAGAAGATGTGGCTTTTCGAAGGATGCGAGCAGCGGCAGACATGTCATAGAAGAAAAGATAAAAAGGAAGCCGATGGATGATGTTGTCATGATAAAAGAAGAGGATACGAAATCACTTCCTACAGTCAAAATAAAATGCTCGAAATGTGGAAATGACGAAGCTGTGTGGTGGATAAAGCAGATGCGCTCTGGCGATGAGCCGCCGACAATCTTTTACCGCTGCACAAAGTGCAAGCATACATGGAGGCAGTATTAGGTTCGCCCAGTCGAGCAGAAGAACAAATCAAAAAAATCCAAAAATGCTTCCTATATATTTCACAGGAATATTGGCATCGCTCTCATAATCAGAATATACATTATTTTCCCCAAAAACCCTAAGGGAGCTTTCAATCACTGTTTCAGGCAATCTTTCTTTAGTTTTCAGATGATATCTGATTATGAGGTATTCGCCCTTTCGAAGAGGTCTTCTAAGCGCAGTTTTCCTCAGATTTTTAATCCGGATAGCCAATTCATCTTCCTCGTTTATCCTTTTCTTCATAAGAACGCTTAATGGGACAATTTTTCTTCCAATCTTTTTTGCATAAAGCACATAAAGATATCCCTTTGCTACCCATCCTTCCGGAACCCTTTCGTGCAGTTCAAAGCCCCTTACATCAATTCCTTTGCTTCTGACGAGCATTTCAGGATAGGCTGTTTGTGGCAAAAGGAACTTACCCCATAAATTATAAAGCATTCTTGGAACAAACTTCCTTTCGATATCAACAACAGGCCCATCTGCATGTATTACAAGGGGGATTTCATAATTTGAAGGGACAAAGTAATTCTCTCCGGAAACATTAACCACTCCATATGAAGTCCCGTTCGGAATCCCGTTGGTATCGTCAAGAATTATCTCAACATTGCCTGTTTCGCCCGGAATTATCTGGTCGTCAACATTTGCAAAGGCGTCAATTGCTATTCCGGAAACATCAGCATCAAGATGCGATATAGGAACATTGGATTCGTTGGAATTTGAAACCTGCACTTCCTTCTTCATCGGATCTTCTCCGTAATTTATTTCCCAAATCCCATTTTCCATATCCCAGTAAACAACCGGAAGGATATTCATTTCAACAGGAATATCAATTGAAGCCGGTTCTGCATAGTCACCGAAATTGAAAATTATATTTTCCTCGTAAAGACCAGGGGCCGTATAAGGAAGCATCTTCGTGAATATAATATCTGAACTTTCTCCGGGCATTATATCATCTATGCTGCCGGCATCCCAGCTTTGCGGCTCAACTGAAACAACATCAAGAGGAACATTTCCCATATTTTTCAGCGTGAACGTTTCAGAAAAGGCATCGCCTGGAACCCCTTCCATAAACCACGATGCAGGGTTTATTTCCGGCACAGCTCTTTTGGGAACAATCACATCGAAATTTCTTGAAAACAATTCATGCCCCTCCCATGCAACAGTGAAGGCGCCTTCATATGCTCCGGGAGGCTGCATGTCTGGGACGCTTATATGCATATGAACATCATAAACGTTGCCAGAGCTTTCCACGCCCAATGAAATGTTGCCCTTTCCTATGGCATTTCCTCCGGACGAGAGATTGCTGATATCGAATGAGAATCCGGAAGATGGAAGCGCGGCAATCTCTTCCATCTCAAAGCCAACTGTTTTATCCTCGCCCTCATTTATTGTGATGTTTTCGGGAAGCGTTGAATTGAAGAACGGAAAGCCGTAAACGGTTATGTGCGCATAGCGCGGGCCGATGCTTATGCCATCTCCAGAGAAGGCGGAAACAGCTTCATACGTTCCACCTTCCTTTTTTCCGAAGTTGAAATCTACGGTTTCGTTCGAATGTGATCGCACTGTCACATTGGCTTTCTTTATTTCGCTATCCAGCATAACGGAAACAGTTCCTGTCAGCTCGTCATCGCCATCATTGAAGATTGTGGCTTCAATGATGGCATCATCGAAGATGGTTATGTCATTTCCCCGGATATTCATTTCGGAAGGCGTGTCATAGTCCACGTATATTGCAGCATTCTCCAGAACCTTTGCATGGCTTTCGTTTTCAAAGAGCATTGCAGGCACAAAGACCCTCAAAAGAATTCTTCCGTCAAGAAGCGTGTGGTTTTCTGCCCAATATGTGATGTTGGGATATGGGTAGTCAACGGAAGGGCGAAGCGCATTGTAAATGCAGGCGGAAAGAAGGGTCTTTTCTTCTTCAGACAAACTATCTCCCACTGCAAGACCAAGCATATCCATGCAGTCGTATATTATTTTTGTATGATTTGTGTAGTGCGAATTATTGTAGATTGTGAAGGTAGAAACATCCTCATAGACTGAATATGAAGGAGTGAAGTTGATGTAATTTACTTTCGCGCCTTTCGGCAGATAGAAATCCCTGACATATAGCGGGACGTAAGGCTTCTCCAGCGCTGCAAGCCCGCTGTCTTCATCAGTAAAAAAGATATAGCTCCCGTTTATTGTGTAGTTTGTTGTCACATTTTGGACGGCAAGGAATGAATAGAAAGGAAGGACGAAATATTGCGGATATTCAAAATAATATTCTTCCCCTTCCACAAGCCTTTGTTTGGGGTCGCCAAGAAGGATGCGCTCTTCTTTACTCTTTATATATGCGCCCAGATTGTTTAACGTCAATGGATTCATCGAGATTGGAGGACTCATAAGCAAATGTACGAATATCACGCTTTCGGGATTATAGTTGTATGCGTTCAGTAGCGCTTCTCCTACACTCGCCCCCTTTGCGATGCTTCTGAAGAACGCGTTGGATGGATATGCATTGAATATTAGGTGTGAAACACCAGAAGATGTCACAAGCGAGCCTCCGCTTCTCAGCACAGATTCTGTTACCCTGCCGATGGCGGACATATCATGATCATTATACAAAAACCCAGAATAATTGAGCGATTTTACATATATTCTGTCTTTTAGTGGGTTTGTATACGGCCAAAGAAGCATACCCCACTCATCCATATAGTGATTTGGAAGAAGCCAGTATCCGTTCTCCTCCACGCCAAAATATGCCGCAAGCTTCTGTTTTTTAATAAGTTTTATGTTGGTTTCATTTAGAACGGGAAGATGTCTTGGCTCTCTTATATTGAGATTGAAAACATCATCAATTAAATCAAACCAATCGAATTCAAAAACAGGATACATGAACAAATCCCCAAGCTCGAGAACCGTATAAATGAGACCTGCAGCACTGGAAAGCTTTGCGAGCTTGCCTGTGCCCTGCTGTGACATCTTTGACAAGTATTTTTTTATTTTCTTTAATAAATTCTCGACATCTTCCCTGGTGGAGATATTCTCTGTCCTTTGCTCAACAATGCGCGTTACAGGAATTTTGCTTCTTATATAATAATCGGCTACCAATCCCTGAAGCATTCCACCTCCAAATGCAAGGAAATCCAGCCTCGAGTTTATTCCATATTCACTCAATATAACAGTTTCATTTGTTTTATTAAGAAAGCCTGAAGAAAGCTGAAGGGATATGTCTTCATTCGTTCCAGTGAACCTGCCAAAGGCAAAGTCGGAAAGCGACCATTGTTTGAATGTGCCGTATTTCATGTCATTGTAAAGTGTGTTTCCGTCCTTGTCGAAAAATATTTCATTTCCCATATCAGGGAAAGTTGCATAAGGTATCGATTCGTTCCCGCCGAACATGACGACATAAAGGGGACGTGCAAACCTGTAATAATCCGAAGCGGAAAAGAGATTTTTCTCGAAAAGGGCATGCGCCGTCTCATTCAATACTTTCTGAATCCCCCCAAAACTCGTATCATAAACAGGAACAATATAGCAATTATTTCTTCCTGCATACCTGCCGGCAAGCATTGACGATTCATGGTTTGGATTCACGAGCACTATGCAATCTATATTATCCCCGTTTTCAAGAACCTTCTCAATATATAAGTCCTGGATATCCTTCACGGAGCTGTTTGAGAAATTATAAATGTGGTCATATCTCGAGATTTCAAATTCATTGTAGCCTGGAAAAATCAAAGGCAGCCCAAGATACGACGCAAATTCGGAGGCAAAAATCGCGAGCGTTTCATTTGATGGATAAAGGACAGCTTCAGTTGTATTTGGATAGAAAACAAAGGGCGCCTCGGAAAGTGTCACTCTTACGGAATTTGGAAGAGCAGAAAGGAAATCTATTGTATAAATCCTGTCAGGGTTGTAGTTCTCTATGAACCTTTCAATGTAAGGCGAACTTGTACTGTTGTACTGAAATAATGTAGGTATATCAGGGGGGCCAAAGAAAGGCGTGTTTGTGATGATGAGCGGCCTTTCCGAAAGCTCAATGCCGCTGTAGGAGCGGTTTATGACATAATAAACAGTATCTGAAGCGATGTTGCCTTCATCATCGATAGCATAAACGGTTATCTTGTTCAGACCTTCTGACTGGTTTGTATATTTGAGCATTCCATAATAGCTGCCGATAGGGCCGCTTCCGTATGAAGAGAAATATATTTCATTTATGCCGTCATTGTCCGCGTCGAAAACACCGATATCGCCCACGCTTTCTATTGTGCTGTCCAGTATAGGTGTCATCGTCCAGTTGCCATCGCGGTCTTCATCTTCAAGCATGTAAATAGTTTTGTTGTCCTCCAGCGTGCCGATGAGCAGCTCGTCAAGGCCGTCGTAGTCAACGTCGCCGACCGTGATCGCATAAACATACGACGATGGCAATTCTCCTATAATTTTCTCTTCAAAATCTGTGCCTGTCCACAGGTATTGAACCACTTGAGATGAATTTGGATCAATGGTTGCAACATAGCAGGCATTCCCCAAACCTGAGACGTTGCCGCATGAAAGCATACCGGCATTATGATCAAGAGTGTTATCATACGTTTCATATTTGAATTCTCCATTTTCAAAATAAACTACTGTCAAATTGCCATAATTCCGTCGTATAATATAATATTCATCTTTATTATCATTGTTTCTATCCATACAAGACCCACTATAATAACCAAAATCATTCTGAAATGATAATAGTGTATAAATATCATAATCGCCTTTAGAAAAATTCCAATCTAGAACGAATAAACCGCCCTTTTTATAAATACTACCTTTTTCTGTGCTTACACCAATTTCATCATGTCCATCACCATCCAAATCACAGCTTATATGGTCATCTGTGTTGGAAAAAATAAAATCTGGTCTTCCAAACCATGTTCCTTCTTTTGGTTTTTTTAATTTTCTAAATTTGTAGCCGTTATCCCAATATAATTCGAGCAACTCTCCTTCATCATCAGTTCCCCAATCTTCAATTATAATTGAATAATTGCCGGAATAATTTCCATGTGACATGGAGATCCAGAAATCTTCTGAATATTGGTTTCCTATACAGCTTGATAAAGGTGCCCAGGTGCCGTTATTTTTGTAATATTCTCTTGATACGTGAATGCAACCATCGTAGAAATTCTGATCAGAGCCGAAAAACTCTTTTTTCCCGTCTTTATTTAGATCAAGAACAACTGTACCTTTAATAATATCATTACCATTTCCTATTTTAATTGAATTGTTCCAGCTGTAGAGTTTTGTGGTGTCGTTTATGGTGATATTTGGCATATCGTTTAGAGAATACATTAACGTTGCGGGTTTGTTGACATAATAGGATAGCTTGAGTTTGATAGTGTTGTAAACCCTTTCTTGAGGTGAGAGGATTTTTATTGAAA
>JAADIF010000006.1 GCA_013151465.1 Microcaldota archaeon
AATCCTTCTTTTTCATTCCTATATTTATAGGAACCTGCATTTCTGTTATTTTCACATCATCATTTATGATATATCTTATTTCCGCTCTCAGTAAGTATGTTTTCAGTTCAGCTTTGTCATCTATATTCGTTTCAAAAATCACATCCCCCGATTTTCCGGGTTTGATGTTTCCTATATAGTCATAGTTTTCCTCGAAATCAAAAGGCTGTTCGTTTTGCTTGAAGATTCTGACAGAGACGCTTTCTGCTTCCTTGGAGCCAACATTTTCGATTGTTAGATGTATTTTTGCATTATCGCCCTGTGAAATGACAGATGGTTCCGTAGTGATGTTTGTCATTTTGAAAAAAGGTATACCTTTTATGGGTATTTCAAGTGTGAGTGTCTGGTTCTTGTAATCCTCCCTGTTATTATTGGAATCTTTGTAACTTATGACAATATTAGCATTTTTTGTGGTTGTCGTATCTTCATCTATGTCTATGTAAAAGGTTGCGATTTTGCTTTCACCAGAGTTTATATTTCCGATATTGTAAGTGTCAGAGTATGCATCGGTCGCCTCTATTCCGGAAGGGAGATACAAGCGCGTTGTTGCCATCTCAGCGTCGCCATCTCCTATATTCTGTATTTCAACCGAAATTTTGTTGTCTGTTGTATCAGGATAAAGCTTGGAAGGCTCGGTTTCAAGGGACCCTATTGCAAATCCGGGCCTTTTTGACTCTATGTTAATTTTAAGTTTTTCCTCATTCCATATTTCAGAATCCTTTAACCTGCATCTTATTTTGAGTTCATTCCACCCGTCTACTGCGTCAGGATCGACTCTTATTCTGTATTGAAGAATGTTTTCCTGTAGAGATGGCAGATTTCCTATTATTCTTGTAGCGTTCTCATTCGGATCAATGTGAAACGGATACAAAGGCTCAAGTTCGCAAATTACATAAGCCTTGTCAGCGCCTGCGTTCTCGATCTTTATCCAAAGATCCATATATTTTCCTGCCTCTGCCGGGTAAGGATCATATTTCAATTCCTGTATCCTTATGTCCGCATAGTTTGGAAGCACATCAAATGCTTTTACATTTGCCCCGATAATCAATAGAAAGACAAATGATAATGCCGCCGTTGCAGCTAATCTTCTATAATTATACACTATACCACCTCTTAATTTTCGATGTCGTTATATCGAATCGATAACATTATATGTACCCAAAAGCTTAAAAACATATCGAATCGATATACCAAGGCAGAGCATTGTTTATGCAATGATCATAAACAATAACTTCAAATAACAAAAGTGAGAAATGTGAATAAATTCCCCAAGATCTCAGGAAAGGCGATGCTCGCACCCATGGCAGGCGTCACTGATGTCGCATTCAGGGCGCTTGCCAAAAGATACGGCGCCGCGCTCACATACACGGAATTTGTGAGCAGCGCGAAGGCCGTTTACGTTCCATGAAAGAAGCTTCATTCGCATGATGATATATTTGCTTTAACCATTAAATTAAGTTCTATTTTGTTGTTGTGTTATCTGCAGATTTCACAACAGACCAAACAAAAAATATAAAATTGAAATATATCATCTACTATTTCGAGGCGTGTTGCCGCCCATTCCAAGTTTCTAACGTCGGGTACGTTTGTTTCGTGTGTTATGTTCCCCTAAGAAATTCCTAATCCCCCTACTCCCTTACTCTTTGCAGCTTTTTCCATGCCTCCAAGGAACGAATTATAGATTTCTGGGTGTGGCACGTGCAGCAATATTATCTCCTTTTTGGGTTCCCTTTCGTATGCTCGCGGGTTCGACTCAAGACCACGATGCTTAAGGTATTTTTCCATCTGACTGACCCATCCTGGTATTTCCTTTTTATTTTGCCGTGCCATCTCTATGTTGTGGAGAAGTATGCCTGCTTCTTTTTCAGGTGTCATGAATTTTTGAGACTCATCAGGCCATGGATAGAAGTTGTAATATGACGTCTCGAATGCCATATTTGCGTTCTTTTTCTTTGCATTAATTATATTCTCATATACCTTTTCAAAATTATCCTCCCCCCACATGTCATTGGCTTGGGCAATGAGTATTTTTAAACCAATCTCTGTACCCTCCATGAATTTTTTTGCCTTTTCTCTTTCTCCTGAAGTCGTGTGAGAATGGGGCAAATATTCATTCTTAATAAAGTCATATGCTTCCAATGCCCTTAATATGAGTGTCACTTTATTTGGAATATCATCCACCGGCCAGTCATATCCCAGCGTTCCCATCATTTCTCCATTTTTGCCTTCGCTGAAAAGATTCGGCCACTCGAACATGAAAGGTACAAGACCACGAGAAAGCCTTTCGTTTACCTCACTATAGTCGTTCTGGAAATAACTACTAACATCAAGCAGTTGTCGATAAGATCCTTTTTTCCCTTTATAATTCTTTCCCGGACCTTCCAGCAAAAAAATGGCAAGATTTCTGCCTGCTTTTTCTGTATTTTTCAAGCGAAGCATATCTATTCGTTTTTTACTTCCATCGTATGAAACATTGCGGCCATTTATATGAGTTGCTCCGACGGGGTACACGCCGACCCTTTCTTGGGCAGTTCTTAAAAATGAATATGCTATTTGGCTTTTAATTGACATTGTTCTCACCTACAGATACTAAAATTGATACTAATATTTATAAATCTTTCGTATATTATTAGACGTGTCTTTATCGGTTATGTTAATGAGCGATTAGACATGCTCGAAGATTTATATAACCATTATATAAGATAGAATATGCAATCCTAGTTTTAACATGAAAAAATTCCCCAAACTCTCTGGCAAAGCCATGCTCGCACCCATGGCAGGTGTAACTGATGTCGCATTCAGGGCGCTTGCAAAAAGATACGGCGCCGCCCTCACGTACACGGAATTTGTGAGCAGTGCTGCGATTGTGCGCGGAAGCGAAAAGACGCTTGGAACGGTGAAAAGGAACCCTTCAGAAAGGCCCTGCGCAGTGCAGCTCTTCGGAAACAATAAAGAGGAAATCGTTGCAGCCGCAAGGGCGCTTGAGATGGATTTTGACATCATAGACATAAACTGCGGCTGCCCGGTCCACAAGGTCATAAAGACGGGAGCGGGCTCTGCCCTTCTTTCAAATCCCCGCCTCATAGGCGAGCTTGTCGAAGAGCTCATTTCTGCTGTAAATAAACCGGTCACTGTCAAGATAAGGGCAGGCATAGACGAAAAGCGCATAAATGCGGTTGAAGTTGCAAACATTGCAGAGGAGGCGGGGGCAGCTGCAATAACCGTTCACGGGAGGACGCAAAAGCAGGGATACAGCGGAAAGGCTGACTGGGATATCATAAAAGAGGTCAAGGAATCTGTTTCCATACCGGTTATAGGGAACGGTGACATAACAAGCCCTGAAATATTCAAAGCACGTCTTGAAGAAAGCGGCGTCGATTACATAATGATGGGGCGCGTCGCAATGAAAAATCCGTTCATCTTCAGGCAGATAAATGACTATCTTGAAACAGGGTTTTACACGGAGAAACCACCGCTTGAACAGTTTTCCGAATATCTGGAGATTGCAGAAAAATGCGAAATCCCTTTCATCCAGATAAAAAACCATGCAATGTGGCTTACGAAAGGAATAAAAGGGGGAAGGAAATTGAGGGAGAGAGTATCGACAACCAAAAACTTAGCAGAACTTGAGAAAATAATTGGAGTTTATAAATTGACAACGATCAAAGGCACCCACATTTCTTCTTTTGAAAGACCGCCGTGATTTCCCTTCTGGAATCCTGCCTTTTCGTTTGGTAGGTAGTCCTTTAGAAGATAGTTGCCTTTCATTATGAGCATATAATCCCCTGTGCGCTCATAGAGTTTTTTGCTTGGTTTCATATTTGCAGGCCCAAACAATCCTTTTCTTACCAGTTCCTCGCTTTTGTGGAGCGTGCAGAATTTCGACAGGTTTTTTTCTACATATTTTTCAAACTCCCTCGCTTTCGATGGGCGGACGTAACATATTGCAACCCTCGCTTCCCCACATAGAGGGAGGGCGAGCGTCTCTTCAAGCTTCGGATGGTCTTTAAGCTTAATCAGCTCTTCTTTTTTTGATTCGACAAGGCCGTGGTCTGCCGTTACGATGAGAATTGTATCGGTCCCTTCAAGCTGCTTCGACAGCCTTTCAAAACGCCTGTCTATGTCAAGAAAATGCACTTTTGCGTCATTTCCGAACGGACCTTTGTCGTGGGCAATGCTGTCAAGCTTTGGCCAGTATGCATATATGAATTTTCTCCTGTTATTTCTCGTCACTGTTTTTCTTATCTCGCTGAAGAATCCTGCAAGATTTGAATAAGGAATTCTTTTTGATTCTTTGCCGAATGATTCTGAATAATCTGATTCTACTATACTTTTATGAGTGATTACATATGACAAACGTTTTATTTTCGAAGGTATCGATTTTGCTTCGGAAAGAATGCTGGCATCAATTCCAGAAAAGCTGAATGGGGGTCCACCGTGGCGCGGATTGAATGGAAGGGGGCGTGCAACAACGCCCAGTTCTTTTAATAACATGAACCATGAAATAACGCCATGCTGGGCAGGTGCAAGGCCGGTGTTAAATGTTGTGATTGCGCATGCAGTCGTTGATGGAAATACTGAGGTTATTTTTCCGCGCATGTTTTTCATGAGAAAGGATTCTTTTCCGAACCTTTTCAAAAACTCATAACCCATGCCATCAATTACAACAAGGACTATATTCTTTGCGTTTTTGATTTCAGATGCCGGAATGGTGCGAAGCTGCCTGTATTTCGTTCTCCCATTGCACGCCTTGGTAATAGAACTCATAAGGTTTACGATGCTTCCGCCGCCGTAGTCCGGTAAAATCATGACTATAAATACGCATTCGTGGGTTAAAAACGAAATTCGTTAGACGGTGAAAATGATGAATTGAGAGAGTTTTCTTTACGAAGACTTTTTCCGATAGAAATGAAAAGCTATCAGGCGAGGGATTGAATCGCTATATCTTTCCTCATATATAACAATAGGCAGGACATTTATGCCTGTTCCTGGAAGATGAACTTTCTCCATTCTTTTTTCATAGCTCTCTATTACTTTATATGCAGCATCTCCAAGATTATTTTCCCTTACAAAATTCTTCAGAAGTGGAAATTCATACTCTGTAATCAAGAGCCCTCCCTTTTTAAGGGAATGGACGGATGCTGCCAGTATGCCGTTCCAGTGGTCTTTGTCATATTGCTTTTCAGGATAATTTTCAGGTGGAGTGAATGCTGTCATCTCATTCAGACCCGGATCAATCCCAAATGGGTGTTTGAGAAGAGCCACTTCAAATTTCGAAGGCAATTCTCCTCTGGCCCCCTTATCCATGAAATTGTATGTCATTGCTATGTTTCTGTCGGTCATTACTCTTCCATCGTATGCGGCATCTGCCAGCGTCCATCTGCCTCCCATTCTGAAAGCAAAATCAAAATCTCTCCCCGCACCAGGATATATCCCCCTGTAATCCTCTCCGAATTCTTCTTTCAAACCATTTCTTATTATATACGTTACAATTTCAGTGGATCTTTTCTGAAGAGAATAGAAACGTTTATCAAACCCTTCATCATATGGGTAATTACTTTCATCGTTGGGTTGATGTGTCAGAAAAAACTCCAATCTTAATGATTGTGCTTTTTCTATAGTATTTCTCAATTCAGAAATGAGATTTCTCAGGTTTTTCATTCTCATAATGTATTATTTTTGATTACTTTTAAATAGTTAACAATATGCGGACGAAAGGTTTTCGTGTTGCATTCCAGATCGTGCGGACATGCTAAGATAATTTCAATAATGGAATAATAAAGAGTTATAAAATTCATTTCTATTTTCTATTCATGATTAATGGTGCGGTTGTTAGGGATTTGGGAAAAGTGCTTGCATATCTATGGTGGTCACTGACATCAGATCCATCTAATCAGCCAGATATATATCTGAAGGATTTCATGCTTCAGCATAATATCTTCTCAGGCAGGCCATGGAACGAGCACGTCATTCTTGACACCACCCATGAGCATTATGTCGTTGAAGAAGGTGGAACAAAGATAGAAGTGAGATATCTCAGAAGCCCTGACGGAAAGAAAATAACGGGAGATATGACCATTGGAAAGAGAAACGGAAGGTGTGCAGTAATAACATTTGATTACAGCGGAAAAAAGCCAGTGATAGACGGATTGGAGCTTTATCCCGGCAAAGGAGATACTACTGTTATTAAAACTTATGGATTAAGATCAGATAGTTCATATTTCTTTTATTTCACAAAAGGCGGGGCGGAATGGCCTGTCAGGAAACAGACAAAAAGTTTGTATGAAGCAGTAAAAGAATTACTTGGCGAAAACCTTCCGAAGAACAATCTGCAAAAATTGTCCCAAAACAAAGGAGATGAAGATGCTGAAGGGCAACCGAGAACCATAAAAGATGCATCCCGAAAGAATTACCAGGAGTCACAATTGCTGGAAAATTACAAAAATAGAAAAAAGTATGTCGGACAAAAAAGAGGAAATATATGAAAAGAAACGATATAGCAGGTTCTACATAGGAAATACAGCTCTGCGGGCGCGCGATATTAGAAGGAAGTCACCCGTCCGCAAAAACATCGACAAACTCGAATTTGCTGGAATCAAACAACCCTTTGTCGCTTATTTTTAGGGAGGGTATGACTGTCAGGGCAAGGAATGTAAGCTGCATGAACGGTCTGTTCAGAATGCATCCCCTCTTTTTTGCAAACTCATACATCCTTGTCATCATCGCGGCGAGGGAATCAAACTTCTCATCGGTCATAAGGCCGGCAATATCAAGGCGGACGCTTCTCGTATGGAGACCTGAAGAGACGCAGAATCCTCCGTGTTTTCTTGCGTGTTCTGCTGCATTGAGCATGTCTTTTGGGTTATCGCCAACGACTATTATGTTGTGGCTGTCGTGGGCTATGCTTGATGCTA
Source organism: Microcaldota archaeon (assembly GCA_013151465.1). Lineage (GTDB taxonomy): Archaea > Aenigmatarchaeota > Aenigmatarchaeia > QMZP01 > QMZT01 > JAADIF01. Next base: position 6,954 of record JAADIF010000006.1, read on the forward strand.
TTGCACCCTTTATCCTGAATCCCTTGACAAAGCCGTTTGATATCCGAGCTCTCTTATACCTGTTTATGACAGATATGTGAAGTATCCCCTTCTTTCTGTCGGCAAGAACCCTATCATCCTTAA